>DATEKH010000151.1:0-11215 GCA_035277525.1 Allostellaceae bacterium | reverse complement strand
GGCTCGGCCGCTTGCGCCGCCTCGAGCCCCTGGATCTCGCTGCCGCGCAACGGATCGTCGGGATAGCCCTTGGCCGCCATGACGACGCAGAGCGCGGCTTCATCGCGCCAGCGCAGATCGAAATCGCCCAAGACGCCGTCGCGCGCCGCCAAGAGCGCGGGCAAGAGATCGCTTTTGAGGCGCGGCAGCAGCACCTGGCATTCGGGATCGCCGAAGCGAACATTGTATTCGATGAGCTTCGGGCCCTCTTTCGTCAGCATCAGGCCGGCATAGAGCACGCCCTTATAGGGCCGGCCTTCCTTCGCCATCGCCGTGAGAGTCGGGCGGATGATGCGCGCCATCACTTCGGCTTCGATCGCTTGCGTCACGCAAGGCGCCGGGGAATAGGCGCCCATGCCGCCGGTGTTGGGACCGGTATCGCCGTCGCCGACGCGCTTGTGATCTTGCGCCGAGGCCAGAGGCAGGGCCGCCTTGCCGTCCGTCAGCGCGAAGAAGCTCGCCTCTTCCCCGTCGAGGAATTCCTCGATCACCACCTCGGCCCCCGCCGCGCCGAAGCGGTTGGCGATAAGCGCGTCATCGATCGCGGTTTCGGCCTCGGCGAGCGTCGTTGCGACCGTGACGCCCTTGCCGGCCGCGAGCCCATCCGCCTTGACAACGATCGGCGTGCCCTGCGCTTGCGCATAGGCTTTGGCGGCACTGGCGTCGGTGAAGCGGCAATAGGCGGCGGTCGGAATGCCGTATTTGGCGCAGAGGTCCTTGGTGAAGCCTTTCGAGCCTTCGAGCGCCGCGGCCGCCGCGCTCGGCCCGAACGCGGCGATGCCATGCTCTTCGAGCCGGTCGACCAGACCTGCGACCAGCGGCGCTTCTGGCCCGACCACGACGAAGTCGATCCGCTCGCGCCGGCAGAAGGCCAAAATCCCGTCGAGATCGGCCGCGGCGATCGGCACGCATTGGGCTTCGGCGGCGATGCCGGGATTGCCTGGTGCGCAATAAAGAGCGTCGCAGAGCGGCGAGGCGGCGATCGCCCAGCACAGCGCGTGCTCGCGCCCGCCCGATCCCACCACCAACACCCGCATCGCGCTGCTCCCTCGGCTCCCCTCGATCCTCTATCATAGCCGCCGGCTCCAGCTCTTCGAAATGGCATGAGAGCGCCGCGGGAACGGCGCGCGAGCGCTGCCGTTTGCCGAAGGATGCGCGGAGCCTGCCACCCGCATATTTGTTCTGGTATCGCGATGGACTTGCCGATTCGGAAACCCGCGCCGACTAGCCCCGATCGCGCGGGCGGCGACGGGCTGCCCCTGCCGCAGCGCTATTGGGCGATCATCACGGTCGGGCTCGCGGTCGCCATGTCGACGCTCGACAGCTCGATCGCCAATGTCGCGCTGCCGACGATTGCGACCGATCTCGGCGCAAGCCCGGCCTCGTCGATCTGGATCGTGAACGCCTATCAATTGGCGATCACGATCTCGCTGCTGCCGCTCGCCTCGCTGGGCGAGATCCGCGAATATCGCCGCGTCTATCGCGCCGGGCTCGCGCTCTTTACCGCGGCCTCGCTCGCTTGCGCGCTGTCGCATACGCTCGTCGCTTTGAGCGTGTCGCGCATTGTCCAAGGCTTCGGCGCCGCCGGGATCCTGAGCGTCAACACCGCGCTCGTCCGCTTCATCTATCCGCGCGACTGGCTCGGCCGCGCCATCGGCATCAACGCCGTCATCGTCTCGATCTCGGCCGCGCTCGGACCGACCATCGCCGCCGCCATCCTGTCGGTCGGGTCCTGGGAATGGCTTTTCGCCATCAACGTGCCGTTGGGGCTTGCGGCGCTCCTCGGCGCCCGCGCGCTCCCCAAGACGCCGCGCGGCGCGCATCGCTTCGACTTCATCAGCGCCGCGCTCAGCGCGTTGACCTTCGGCCTGACGATCACCGCCATCGACGGCGTCGGGCACCACGAGCCGCTTATCGCGATCGGCATCGAAGCGATCCTCGCCCTGGGGATCGGCGCCGTGCTGGTATGGCGCCAGCTGTCGCAAGCCTGGCCGCTCCTGCCAGTCGACCTCTTGCGCATTCCGATCTTCGCCATGTCGATCGCCACCTCGGTGTGCTCCTTCATCGCGCAGATGATGGCCTATGTGGCGCTGCCGTTTTTCTTTCAGGATTCGCTCGGCCGCTCGCCGGTCGAGACCGGTCTGCTCATGACCCCCTGGCCGCTGATGACGGCGGTGGTTGCGCCGTTCTCGGGCGGGCTCGCCGATCGCTATTCGGCCGGCATGCTGGGCGGCATTGGCCTCGCCATCTTTGGGATCGCCATTGGCCTCGTCGCCTTTCTGCCGCCGCATCCCGGCGTGATCGACATCGTCTGGCGCCTGGCGCTTTGCGGCTTGGGCTTCGGCCTGTTCCAGTCGCCCAACAATCGGGCGATCATCAACGCCGCGCCGCGTCATCGCAGCGGCGGCGCGAGCGGCATGCTCGGCACCGCGCGGCTCTTGGGCCAGACCACGGGCGCGGCGCTCGTCGCCCTGATTTTCGGCGTCTCCGTCGGCGCCGAAACCACCATCGTTTTGGCGATCGCGGCGGCGATCGCGCTCGTCGCCGCGCTTGTCAGCTGTCTGCGCCTCTTCAATCGAGCGGCGGGTCCGGCGGAGTAGGACCGGGCGCCGTCGTGACAGGGCGCGCGCTTCCGTGCTATTCCCGCCGCGTGACACCAGCAAGCGAGCGATGAGCGAGAGTCCCACCCGCGCCGATTTGCGCAGCAATTCGCCCGAATACTCGGTCGGCGAAATTTCGGCGCTCTTGAAGCGCACGGTCGAGCAGAATTTCTCTTATGTCCGCGTGCGCGGCGAGATCTCGGGCCTCAAGCGCCATTCCTCCGGCCATTGCTATCTGGCGCTCAAGGACGAGGAGGCGGTGCTCGACGCGGTGATCTGGCGCCCGACCGTGGCGCGGCTGTCGCTCAAGCCCGAGGACGGGATGGAGGTGGTGTGCGCCGGCCGGCTGACCACCTACCCGGGCCGCTCGAAATATCAGCTCGTTATCGAGAGCGTCGAGCTCGCCGGCATCGGCGCTCTCTTGAAGCTCCTGGAAGAGCGCAAGAAAAAGCTCGAAGCCGAAGGCCTCTTCGCGCCCGAGCGCAAGAAACAGCTTCCTTATCTGCCCGCCGTGATCGGCGTCGTGACCTCGCCGACCGGCGCGGTCATCCGCGACATTCTCCATCGCCTCGACGACCGCTTCCCGCGCCGGGTGCTGGTCTGGCCGGTCGCGGTCCAGGGCGAGAGTGCCGCTGCACAAGTGGCGGCGGCAATCGCCGGCTTCAACGCCTTGAGGCCTGGCGGCGTCGTGCCGCGTCCCGATCTTCTGATCGTCGCGCGCGGCGGCGGCAGCCTCGAGGATCTGATGGCGTTCAACGAGGAGGTTGTGGTGCGCGCCGCAGCCGCCTCGGCGATCCCGCTGATCTCGGCCGTCGGGCACGAGACCGACACCACGCTGATCGATTTCGCCGCCGACAAGCGCGCGCCGACACCGACCGCGGCGGCCGAGATGGCGGTGCCGGTGCGCTCCGAGCTGATCGCCGAGGTGCAAGCCAAGGTGCTGCGCCTGTCGAACGGCTTTGCGCGCTTCCTTGCCGAGCGGCGCAATCATGTCGCGGGGCTTGGCCGCGGCCTGCCGGATCCCGCAGGGTTGATCGGCAATGCCATGCAGCGCCTCGACGATCGCGCCGAGCGCTTGATCGCCGCGCTGAGGCATCTCATTCGTGCCGACCGCGCGCGGCTCGATGCCGCGGCGAGCCGTATCAGCCCCGCCGCGCTCAACGCCCCAATCGTGCGCGCGCGCGAACGGCTCGAGCATCTGCCGCCGCGCCTTCATGCCGCCGCTATCCGCCTGCTCGAGCGTCGCCGCGAGCGCGTCGAGAGCGCGATGGCGCGGTTGCAGACCTGCTTCGATGCGATCCATCGCAAGCTCGAGGATGGCTACGCCATCGTCTCCGCCGAGGGCAAGCTCGTCACCAGCGCCGCTGAGATCGCGCCGGGCGCGGCGCTGACGCTCGAATTCCACGACGGCAAGGTGGGCGCGACCGCGGATGGCGCGCCAAAGCGCAGCAAGCCGAAAGCGCCGCCGCCGGCTCAGGGAAAGCTGCTGGGCCTCGTCTTCGCGTTGCTTCTCATTGGCGGCGCCGCCAAGGCCGGCACGCTCGCGCTCACTGGCACGCCCGAGCAGGGCGGGCTCATGCGCGGGCGGGTCGAGCGCGGCGCTGAGGTGACGCTCGACGGCAAGCCCGTCCGCATCGCGCCCGATGGCGCTTTCATCTTCGGCTTCGGCCGCGACGCGCCAGGCGAGGCGGTGCTCGATGTCGTTTACGCCGACGGCACGCGCGCGCACCGCGTGCTCGCGGTCGCGGCCCGGCAGTGGGATGTCCGCCGCATCGAGGGCCTGCCCGAGGACATGGTCACGCCCGCGCCGGCCGAGCTTGCACGCATCAAGAAGGAAGAGCTGCTCGCCAGCGCGGCGCGCGCGATCGACAGCAACGCGCTCGCCTTCGAGGGGAAGCCGCTATGGCCCGTCATCGGCAAGATCAGCGGTGTTTTCGGCAGTCAAACCGTGCTCGACGGCGTGCCGCACGCGCCGCATACCGGTGTCGATATCGCGGCGCCGGCGGGGACACCGATCAAGGCGAGCCTTGCCGGAAAGGTGACGCTCGCCGCGCCGGATTTTTTCCTGACCGGCGGCACAGTCATGATCGATCACGGTTATGGGCTGTCGAGCGTTTACGTTCACCTTGCCTCGCTCGCGGTCAAAAAAGGCGAGACGGTCAAGCAGGGCCAGGTCATCGGCACGCTCGGCGCGACCGGGCGCGCCACTGGACCCAATCTTCATTGGGGCATCGCCTGGTTTCAGGTGCGGCTCGATCCCGCGCGCCTCGCCGGGCCGATGCCGGGGGGATGACCTCGCGTCGCACAGCCGACGGCGAATCCGGCCGATCGGCGTCGTGCGAAGTTGAGCCGCGTAGCACAGGCGACCGGCGAATTCAGCCGGTTCGCCGTCGTGCGAAGCCGACCAAATAATTAGTCCGGCCAGCGGCGGTGCAGCCAGAACCATTGTTCGGGCCGCTCGCGCACCCAGCGCTCGATGACGCCGTTGACGGCGGTCATCAGCGCCCGCGTATCGGCGGCGTCGTTTCCGGTGCGCGGCAAGGGCAGCGCCGGCTCGGCGGTGATGCGGAAACGCGCGCCCTTGAGCCGCTCGACCCGCACCGGCACGACCGCGCAATTGAAGCGCAGGGCGAGCCGCGCCAGCGCCGGCGCGGTCATGGCGTCGCGGCCGAAAAACGGCACCGCGATCCCGTCATTCATCTTCTGATCGACCAGCATGCACAGCTCGCGGCCGGCGCGCAGCGCTCCGAAGGCCTTGTAAGCCGCGACCGCGCCTTTGGGCACGAGCTCGCCGCCATCGCTGCCGCGCGCCCAGACGATCAGCCGGTCGACGAGCGGGTTGTTGGCGGCGCGATAGACCGCGGTCACGGCGAACCCCGCCTCCGTCGCGGTGCGGATCGCGATCTCCCAATTGCCGTAATGAGCCGAGAAGAAGATATAGCGCCGGCTCGGATCATGCGTCGCCAGAATCTTGCCGCGGTCGTCGCGCTCGATGCGGCCGTCATCGGCAAAGGCGCGGAACTTGCGCAAATGCGGATATTCGGCGCAGACGCGGCCAAGATTGTCCCACATGCCGGAGACGATCCGCTCGATCTCGGCCGATGACAGCTCCGGCATGGCGAGCCGCAGATTCGCGCGTGCGCGCTTGCTCACGCCCAGGCGCGGGCCGATGCTGCGCGCGATGAAGCCGCCCAACCCCGACGCCCAATCGAGCGGCATCAGGCGGAAAAAGGCATAAAAGATCACCGCGCCCGCGCCTTCGATCCAGTCGCCGAGCGAGGCGCGGCGCTCAGCCATGCGCGCGCTCCATCGCCGGAGCGAGGATGCGGCGAAGCGCTGCGTCGTCTTCCCATTCGACCTCGACCGGCAAGGCTTTGAGACGCTGCCGCCAGGCCGGCGCGATGCGCACCCAATCCTTTTCGGTCGTCACCAGCGCCGCATCCTTCTCGCTCGCTTCGGCGGCGAGCCGCGCCAGCTCGGTGTCGCGATAAGGATGGTGATCGGCGAAAGCGTGAACCCCGACAAGGACGGCTCCGATCTCTTCGAGCGTTGCGAAAAATTTCTTCGGCTGGCCGATGCCGGCGAAAGCAACGACGCGCTTGTGCTGACAGCAATCGCCGCCGCGCGGCTGAAGCCGCGCCCGCAGCAACGGCTTGCCGGCAAGCGCGAGGTCGCAACGTTGTTCGCCCATGACCACCACCGCCGCGGCACGCGCGAGGCCGGTCTCCGCCGGCTCGCGCAAGGGGCCGGCCGGGATGACACGTCCATTGCCAAGCCCATAGGCGCCGTCGATCACGACGAGCGCCAAATCCTGATGGAGGTGCGGGTTCTGGAAGCCGTCATCGAGCAAGAGAATTCCGGCTCCAGCGGCGATGGCGGCACGCGCCGAGGCAACCCGGTCCTCGCCGATCCAGGTCGGGGCCGCGCGCGCCAGCAAGAGCGGCTCGTCGCCGACATCGGCGGCGCCGTGTTGCGCCGGATCGACGCGCAACGGCCCCGACAGCCGGCCGCGATAGCCGCGGCTCAGAATATGTGGCGCGAGCCCGGCTTCGGTCATGATCCGCGCGAGGCTCAGGCTGACGGGCGTTTTGCCCGCGCCGCCGGCGACGAGATTGCCGACGCAAATCACCGGCACGGGCGCGCGCCAGGCGCGGCTCAAGCGGCGCCGCGTCGCGCCGAGCGCCGCATGGCCCCAGCCCAGAGGCAGCAGCAGACCGGAGAGCAGCCCCGGCTTGGTCCAGAACTCAGGGGCTTCGAGCATGCGCCGAAAGTCGGTCGAGCCACGGCGCGATGCGCTGGAGCACCGCATCGAGCACCGCGCGATTGTCGGCGGCGATGCCGGCGGCGGCTGCGGCGCGCGCCGCGCGCTCGACCGGATCATCGAGCAGACGCCCCACCGCCGCGGCCAGCTCATCGACATTGTGCACCGTGATCGCCGCGCCCGCCGCGCCGAGCGATTGCGCCATCGCCGCGCAATTGCTCATATCGGGCCCGTGCAGGATCGCGCAGTCGAGCAGCGCCGCCTCGAGCGGATTGTGCCCGCCCACCGGCGTCAGCGAGCCGCCGATGAAGGCGATGCCGGCGAGGCGATAGAATAGGCCCAGCTCGCCGAGCGTGTCGGCGAGATAGATGTCGGTCGATCCATCGAGCGTCCCGCCGCGCGCCCGCCGCGCGACCTTGAGGCCGTGGCGCGCGAGCATCGCCGCAATCTCGTCGGCGCGGATCGGATGGCGCGGCGCGATGATCGTCAAGAGACCCGGGTGGCTGCGCGCCAAACTGCGATGCGCCGCGGCCGCGGCTTCTTCCTCGCCCTGATGCGTGCTGGCCGCGAGCCAGAGCGGGCGATCGACCGCGCTCGCCGCGATGCGGTCGAGCTCGCTTTCATCGAAGGGCAAGGGCGCCGCGGCGGTCTTCAGATCGCCGACCGAGACCGCAGCCGCGGCGCCGAGACGGCGGAAACGCTCGGCCTGGAGCTCGTCCTGGGCGAGGCACAGCTCGAAGCAGGCGAGCAACGGCGCGATCAGCCCCGGCACGCGCTGCCAGCTGCGTAAAGAGCGCGCCGACATCCGCCCATTCAAGAGCAGCAGCGGAATGCCGGCGCGGTCGGCCTGCGAAACGAGGTTGGGCCACAATTCCGACTCGACCCAAAGCGCGAGATCGGGCCGCCAATGATCGAGAAAGCGTCTCACATAGGCCGAGCGATCGACCGGCACATATTGATGCCAGGCGCGGCCGGGCGGCAAGCGATGCGCCAAGAGCCGGGCCGAGGTGACCGTTCCGGTGGTGACGAGCACGGACAGCGCCGGCCGCTCGACCAGCAACCGGTCGATCAGCGACAGCATCGAGACCGCTTCGCCATTGCTCGCGGCGTGAACCCAGACGAGCGGCCCCTGCGGACGCGCGCGGCTGGCAATGCCCTGGCGCTCGGAGAAACGGTCGCGGTCTTCCTTGCCATGCGCCATGCGCCGGGCGAGATAGAGCGCCACCACCGGGCCGAGCGCGGTGGTTCCAGCCTGGTAAAGCGCCAGCAGCCGGCTCATCGCGAGCCCGCGGCGCGCCGCACGTCGCGCAAAGCGGCGCGATCCATCGTGCCCGGCGCCACGGCGGCATGACCAACGCGCTGATCGGCCTCGCTGGTGATGCGATTGAGCCGCTCCTCGATCAAGGCGCGGCGCTCCTCCATGGCGGCATCGTCGAGCGCGCCCGCAACCGGGATCGGCTCGCCCCAGATGAAGATGCCGCGCGTGAACGGCAAGGGCAGATGGAAGCGGTCCCAGGTCGCGAGGATGCGCCGCCGCCGCGTCGCATACGCCAAGGGCACTACCGGCACGCCGGCAAGCCGCGCGACGGCGACGATGCCGCGGCTCGCGCACATCGCCGGGCCGTCGGGCCCATCCGGCGTGATGCCGACGCAATCGCTCGATTTGAGCCAGCGCACCATGGCGCGCAGCGCCTGGCTGCCGCCGTCATTGGATGAGCCCGCGACCGAATCGATGCCGAAATGGCGCACCGCGCCGGCGATGAGGCGTCCATCCGCATGGCCGGAGATGAGCATGTGCATGGGCGCCAGGCGCCGCCACGCCATCGGCATCATCAACAGCCGCCCATGCCAGAACGCCAGGATGAAGGCGCCGCTCTGGGCGCGGATCGCCTGAGGATAGGCTGCGCCTTCGACCGTCCAGCGGCTCGTGCGATAGACCAGGCGAACATAGGCCTGAACCACCCAGCAGGAGAACCGCAGGCCAAGTTCGCTGCGCAGCAGCGCCTTGATCAGCCCCATGCCTTAAACCTGGACCCCCGCCTCGGCCACCGATAGGCGCATCGGCGCCTCGCCGCCGAGGAATTGCATGGCGTGAAGCCGCGCATAGGCGCCCTCGCGCCGCAGCAGCTCGGCATGATTGCCGCATTCCACGACGCGGCCGTCATCGATGACGTAGATGAGGTCGGCCTCGACCACGGTCGAGAGCCGATGCGCGATGACGAGCGTGGTGCGCCCGCGCATCAGGCTCTTCAGCGCCGTTTGCACATGACGCTCGGATTCGGTGTCGAGCGAAGAGGTGGCTTCGTCGAGCAACAGAATGGGCGCGTTCTTCAGCATGGCGCGCGCGATCGAGAGGCGCTGGCGCTGGCCGCCCGACAGCTTGACGCCGTGCTCGCCCACTTGCGTGTCGTAGCCCTCCGGCAGCGCGCGGATGAAGTCGTCGGCCGCGGCGGCGCGCGCCGCGGCTTCGATCTCGGCCTCGCTCGCGCCGAAGCGGCCATAGGCGATGTTGGCGCGCACGGTGTCGTCGAAGAGGCTCACCTCCTGGCTGACGAGCCCGATCGCGCCGCGCAGCGACGTCAGGGTGACGTCGCGCACATCATGGCCATCGACCGTCACCGCACCCGCGGTCACGTCGTAGAAGCGCGGGATCAGATTCATGATGGTCGATTTGCCGGCGCCCGAGGCGCCGACCAGCGCCACGGTCTTGCCGGCGGGTATCGCGAGGGTCACGCCTTTAAGCGCTTCGGCGGCATTGCCATAGGAGAAGCGCACATCGTCGAAGCGCACCTCGCCGCCCTTGATCGCGAGCGCCGTCGCGTGCTCGCGCTCGCGGATCTCGGGCTCGATGTCGAGCACGGTGAAGAGGCGCTGCGCCGCGGCGAGGCCTTCTTGAAGATTGGTGTTGAGGCTCGCCAAGGTCTTGACCGGCTGATAGGCCAAGAGCAGCGCGGTGACGAAGGAGAAGAAAGCGCCGGCGCTGCGCGCGCCGGTGAAGACCTGATGGCCGCCGTAGAGGATGACGAGCGCCACGGCGATGCCGCCCAGCGTTTCCATCAGCGGCGACGAGATCGAGCGGATGCGCTGCGCGCGCTCGACCAGGCGATAGAGGCTTTCGATGATGCGCCCGGCGCGCGACATCTCATAGGCTTCCATGCCATAGGCCTTGACGTAGCGCGCGCCTTGGAACGTCTGGTTGAGCAGGGTCATGAATTGGCCGAGCTCGGCCTGGGTGTTGGCGGAAACCCGCCGCATGCGGCGGCCGATCTTCTGCATCGGGCGGAAGGCGAGCGGGAAGGCGATGAACGCGACCAGCGCCAAGAGCCAATCTTGGTAGAACATCAGCGCGATGAGGAAGGCGGCGGTGACGGCCTCCTTGCCAATCCCGGCCATGACGGTGGTGGCGCAGCCGCGCAGGAGCGCGGCATCGTTGGTGAAGCGCGAGACCAGGGTGCCGGTCGGGTTGGCGTGGAAATAGGCGAGATCGGCGCGCATCAGCCGTGCGAACAGCTTCAGCTGGATATTGGCGACGATGCGCTGGCCGATCGTCGTCATCCACACGGATTGCGCATAGCCGGCGAGCCCTTTGACAAGCGCCAGCACGATGACCGCCGCCGGGATGAGAAGGAGAAGCGCCTCGTCGCGCTCGACGAACACCTTGTCGAGGAGCGGCTGCATCAGCCAGGCATTAGCCGCGGTCGAGGCGGCGACCAGCCCCATGGCGGCGAAGGCGAGCGCCATTTTGCCGAGATGAGGCTTCAAGAACTCGCCGATGAGCCGGCGCATCAGCAGCCCCGTGTCGTGGCTGAATTCGCGACGGGCGCTGGGATCGGCTGAGGCGCTCAAGTCTTCGTCGGTGTCCTAGGGTCGAGTGGTCGCGGTCGCATGCCGCCATGATAGCATGGCGCCGCTCCCCCGCATGGCCCGGTATCTATCGGCGAAGTTGCTGTTTTGCAACCGTTCTTCTTGACGCCGCCCGATGGCGCCCGGCGCGCTCTTCGGGTATGGAGGCGCGGCGGAAACGGGGCGTCATGAACGGGGAGAGCGCGAGGCGGGAGGGCGAGCGGGCGCGCCGGCTGCTCGTCATCCACAACCCGATAGCGGGGCGCCGCGGCGCGGCCAGAAAGCTCACGGCCTGGCGCAAGGCGCTCGATGCGCTCGGCGCCGCGGTCACGCTCGAGACCACGCAAGGCCCGCTGCACGCGCTCGAGATCGCGCGCGGCGCCGACGCGCAGCGTTTCGACGCGGTGGTGGTGGCGGGCGGCGACGGCACGATCAACGAGGCGGTCAACGGGCTGGTCGGCTCGGCCCTGCC
>DATEKH010000150.1:0-12815 GCA_035277525.1 Allostellaceae bacterium | reverse complement strand
TGCGGCGGGTCGTCACCGGACACGACAAAACCGGACGAGCCGTCATTCTTTATGACGAGATTGCCAAGGAGGTGACGGCCTCGCGGCCCGGCGCCGATGCGTGCGTGGTGTGGACGAGCCAGGGATTTCCCGTGAACAATGACGGCTCGAGCGACGAGGCGAAACGCAAGGCCGGCACCACGCTCGACAACGGCACGGTCTTCCGCGTTGTCCAATTCAACCCTGGCGTCAGCCCGCGCAATCACCGCACCGATTCGATCGACTACGCGGTGGTGATGTCGGGCGAGATCGACATGGATATTGACGGTGCCGTGGTTCACCTGAAGGCAGGCGACGTGCTGGTGCAGCGCGGCACGATCCACAATTGGATCAACCGCGGCAGCGAGCCCTGCGTCATCGCCTTCGTGCTGGTCGCGGCAAAGCCGGTCACCGCCGGCGGAAAGACGCTCGCCGCGCACGGATAGGGTGGCTCAGCGGAGCCGCGCGCCGCGGTACTGGTCCTTCCTGCCGGCCATGGGCTAGGTTTGGCGTGCCGGCCAGAAAACGGGAGGGGGCGATGGCGGATCAGCGGAATTCGAGCGGGTTGGAAGAGCGCTTCGCCACGCTCCACGAGTTCGTCAAGGCCGCCAAGCTGAAGCTCACCCCCGAGCGCTGGGACTACGTGGTCGGCGCCGCGGAAACCGAGACCACTTTGAAGCGCAACCGCTATGCCATCGATTCGGTGGCGTTCCGGCCGCGGGTTCTGCGCGATATCTCGGGCGTCACATGCGCCGGCCCGGTGATGGGCAAGGAGGCGCGCCTGCCGGTGATGCTGGCGCCGGTGGGCGGGCTCGAGCGGCTCGATCCGGGAGGCGCTGCGACGGTGGCCAAGGCTGCGGCGCTGTTCGGGGTTCCGCAGATGGTGAGCTCGGTGAGCGCGCCCGGCCTCGAGGCGACCGCCAAGGCCGCCAACGGCCGCAAATTCTTTCAGCTCTATCGCCGCGGCGCCGATACGCTGACCGACGAGATCGTCGATCGCGCGCTCAACGCCGGGTTCGAAGCCTTTTGCTACACCGTCGACAGCGCGTTCTATGGCCGGCGCGAGCGCGATATTTCGCGTCGCGTTTCGATGCGCTCGGCCATCGATGATGGCGGCGATCACCGCCAGCAATCCTTGAGCTGGGCCGAGGTCAAGCGCTTCAAGGACAAGCATGGCGCGAAACTGCCGCTGATCCTTAAGGGCATCCAGACCGCCGAGGATGCGGTAATTGCCTGCGATCACGGCGTCGACGGCATCTATGTCACCAATCATGGCGGCCGCCAGCTCGATCACGTGCGCGGCACGCTCGATATCCTGCCCGAGGTCGTCGTGGCGGTGCGCGGCCGGGCTCAGATCATCGTCGATGGCGGGTTCTATCGCGGCACCGACATCGTCAAAGCGGTGGCGCTCGGAGCGAACACGGTCGCGATCGGCCGGCTCTATCTTTACGGGCTTGCGGCGGCGGGCAGCGCCGGGGTTTTGCGCGTGCTCGAGATCCTGGAGCACGAGATCAAGACCTGCCTCGGCCTCTTGGGGCTTGCGGGCTTTGCGCAGCTCGACAAATCCTATGTTCATGCGGCACCGTCCCTGACGCCGCCGCATGTCCACAGCGCTTTCCCGCTCTTGAACCTCGCCGATGAGGGCTATGGCGGCCGCTAAGCCGCCGCGACGCTTATTCCTTATTCCTTCGCCGCGACGGCCTCGACCTCGATTAGCGCGTCGGGGCGGGCCAGCGCCGAGATCACGAGGAGCGTCGAGGCTGGCGCGTGCTTGCCGAGAAACTTCGCCCGCACCTCGCGGTAAGTGGGGAGATCCTCGCGGCGCACCAGGAAATGCGTCACTTTGACGAGATTCTCATAGCCCATTCCGGCGGCCTTGAGCACGGTGCCGAGGTTGCGCCAAGCCTGCTCGGCCTGGCCCGCGATACCCTCGGCGAACTTGCCGTCCGCCGTGATGCCGAGCTGCCCGGCGATGTAAAGCAGCCGCGCCTGCGGCGGCAATTCGATGCCGTGGCTGTAGCCGGCGCCCGGCGCCACGCCGGAGGGATTATGAATCTTCATGGCGGCCTCCTCTCTGAATGTTGGCTCCAGTCTCGTCCGTCGAATGCGCCGAGGCAAGCGCGGGCAGGGTGTCGCTTTGGCGGAACATCGTCCTTGGGCGCGAGCATGGCGCTGCGATATAATTTCGTCTCCGCAGCGAAAGCTGCCCGGCCGATGAGGTCTGCCATGAGAACCCTCTTGACGGTTGTCGCCGATGGCAACGCGGCGCCGGTGCTCGAGACGGCGCTTCTCGCCGCGCGCAAATTCGACGGGCGGATCATCGGGCTCAATGCGCTCACCACCGAATATGCCGTGGTCTTCGGCGGCGAGATGGGCTTCTCGGTCTCGTCCGAAGTCGACCGCACGCTCGAACGCGAGGGCCATGACCGGCGCGAGCAGGCGCGCGCGCTGTTCGAGAGCTTCATGCGGCGGCACGAGGTAGCCATAACCGCGCCCGATGCCGCGCCGAGCCAGGGCGTGAGCGCGGAATGGCGCGAGGAATCCGGCCGGCAGAACGCGGTGGTGGGATCGCTCGGCCGGGTGTTTGATCTCATCGTCGTGGAGCGCCCGACCAAGCTCGCCTCGCTCGCCGAGGCGACGCTCGAGGACGCGCTGTTCGAGAGCGGGCGCCCCGTGCTGATGGCGCCGCCGACACCGCCCAGGACGATCGGCGAGCACATCGTCATCGCCTGGAATGCGAGCACCGAAACCGCGCGCACCGTTGCGATGGCGATGCCCTATCTCGCCTTGGCGCGCAGCGTCCAGGTGTTCTCGGTCGAAGGCGCGATGCAGCCCGGACCCTCGGCCGAGGATATGGCGGCGGCGTTGCGCCGCCGCGGGATCGGCGCGACGTCGCGCATCATCTCCGCGCCCAACCGCCAAGCCGGCGAGGTGTTCGTAACCGAGGCCAAGGCGGCGGGCTGCGATCTCCTGGTCAAGGGCGCCTACACGCAAAGCCGCCTGCGCCAGATGATCTTCGGCGGCGCGACGCGCTACATCATTATGGAAGCGGATATTCCGGTCGTGCTCGCGCATTGAGCCGGGCCGCGCCGTTTCGATGCGGCGGTCACTTGCGGCTGTCGCTCCTAAATGTCAGAACGCTTATGGGAAAGGCGGTTCAGCCGCCCCGGAGTCATGTGGCATTGGCAGGAGGACGCATATGCGCAGCTTGATCGTCATCGGAACGCTGTTGGTGGCTGCGGGCGGCGCCGCCGTCCGGCCGGCGGCGGCGCAGGCCTTGATCAACGATCCGACCACGATCGGCCAATGCCTGTGCGAGCGCCAAAGGCTCGATGCGCTCCAGCAGAGCATGGATCAGCGGCGGCAGAGCTATGAATCTGGCCAGCAAAGCCTCGCCTCGCTCGATCGCGAGCTCGAGGCGCGCCGCAGCTCGATGAATGTCACCGACCAGACGCAGGTCGATGCCTATAAGCAATTGCTACAACGGCGCGACAGCGCTGCCGCGGCGCTGCCCAACAGCCTCATCCCGGACTACAATTCCGCGGTCGCGCGCTACAACGCGGCGCGATCCGATTACGATAGCGGCTGCGCCGGCAAATCCTTCGACCAGACGGTCTATGATCGCGTTGAAGCCTCGCTATCCTGTCCGAAGCCGTAGCGCGAGCGCGGTCTCCTCCCTTAAGAATCGAGCGTGACAAGCGCCGCGCCGCGCGCGGCGCGGAAAAAGCAGCTCCGCGCGCCGGTGTGGCAGGCGGGACCGGTCTGATCGACGCGCAGCAGCACCGCATCGCCGTCGCAATCGACGCGCAGCTCGACGAGGCGTTGGACATGGCCCGAGGTTTCGCCCTTGCGCCACAGGCTGCGCCGCGAGCGCGACCAATAGCAGATGCGTCCGGTCTCGAGCGTCTCCTTGACCGCGTCGCGATTCATCCAGGCGAGCATGAGCACCTCGCCGGTGTCGTGCTGCTGCGCGATCGCGGCGACGAGCCCGTCGCGATCGAAGGACAAAGCGGCCAGCACGGCATCGACCGCGCCCGGCATGGCGACGCCCTTTCCGCCCGCTGCGAAGGAGCTCATGTGCGTCTCCCGAAAAGCCAAAGCGTCGTGGGAATCTGGGCCCGCGCGCGCACCGGCGCAAGGCCGCTCAGCTGCGCCAGCGCAGAACGCGATCCTTCACCGGATTGACGAAGGCGCGGCCTTCGCGCGTCGCGCGCTCATATTCGGTCTTGAGCCTGTAGTACCAACGCGCCTGGGTGTCGGCGTCATCGATGAGGGCGAGCGGCGGATCGTATTTCAACCCTTCGCGCTGGCGCACCATGATCGCCCGGTCCTGGTTGAGAAAGGCGCGCACGAAGGGCCGCAAGGCCGGTTTCAGCGCCGAGAGCAGCGGCGCGTTCCAATAGACCGCGTGGTTGACCTCGGTCTCGCCGGGCCCGAGCGGCGTGACCGCGGTGAGGTTCACGACGCGATGGCGGCCGGCGGTGATGTGCTCGATCCGCACGCCCGGCAGGCGAAAAACGATCTCGGTCTCGGGCGCGCCGCCGAGAAGGCGATAGGCGTTGGAATTGCGCGACGGTCTGTGCCGCAGCATGGTGAAGCCGTATGGGCTGGCCGCGAACGCTTTGGACTTCTCGTGGATCGAGCCGCGCTGGCGCCACCACCAGGCGCGATGGACGAAAGGTCCATGCGCGGGATCCATGAGCCCGACCACGGCGTGATCGATGCCGCAGGGCAGGCGAACGCTCTCGAAAAGATCGGGACCGCGCTCGTCGATATCGGGCAAGAACGGTATCGGCGGCGCTGCCTCGCTGTCGCGGCCAAAGAACACCCAGAGATTGCCTTGAACCTCGCGGACGGGAAAAGCGGCGACGGCCAGCGGCGCGAGATCGTAGCGCTGACCCTCCGCAAGCGATGGAATGGCGAGGCAGCGGCCCGCCGTATCGAAGCGCCAGCCGTGATAGCAGCATTCGATCTCCGCGCCGTCGAACCGGCCGTCGCTCAAAGGAATGCCGCGATGCGGGCAAATGTCGCGCAGTGCGAACACGCTGCCCTCGCGCCTGCGCCCCAAGAGGATCGGCTCGCCGAGCATCACCTTGCGCAGCGTCCGTCCCGGCCTCAGCCGCGCGGCGGGAACGGCGTAGTACCACAATTCGCGCAGAGGGGCGGCGCTGTCCGCTTCCACCGGAAATCCCTATCCTCGAGCGGACGCAGAGTACCGAGCGGCCCCGAACGGTGGAAGGCCCGGCTTGTGGTTGAACCTCTTCGTGTTAAGGTCCGGCGCCATCACCCGGAGAATCGAGGTGCGCGATGAGCGGGAATCCGAGCCGCGGCTACACGATCGGCGAGCTTAAGGTTGGTATGACGGCGAGTCACGAGCATGTCGTGACGGCGCAGGACGTCGAGGCCTTCGCCGTCGTCTCGGGCGATCACAACCCGGTCCATCTCGACGAGGCCTATGCCAAGACAACGCGCTTCAAGGGCCGTATCGCCCACGGAATGCTGGTCGCGAGCTATATCTCGACCGTGCTCGCGGCGAAGCTGCCGGGCCCGGGGACGATCTATCTCGGCCAGACCTTGACCTTCAAGGCGCCGGTGCGGCTCGGCGACAAGGTCGAGGTGCGGGTGACGGTGAGCGAGGTCGTGCCCGAGAAGAACCGCGCCATCCTCAAGACTCAGTGCCGCGTCGGCGAGACCGTGGTGCTCGAGGGCGAGGCCACGGTCCTGGCGCCGCAATGACCGGCTGAGATGCGCATCTTCCGCCACACCAGCGCCATGGGCGAGGAGCGCGGCGCCGTGGTCGCGGTCGGCAATTTCGATGGCGTCCATCGCGGCCATCAGGCCGTGATCGCCGCGGCGAAGAAAACCGGAGCCGAGTCCGGAACGCATCTGGCGGTTCTGACCTTCGAGCCCCATCCGCGCAGCGTGTTTCAGCCGGGCGCGCCGCCCTTTCGCTTAACGCCCTTTCGCGCCAAGAGCCGCGCGCTCGAAGCCCTCGGCGTCGACTTTCTTTTCACGCTGCATTTCGATCTCGATTTCGCCAAGAAGAGCGCCGAGACCTTCGTCGAGGAGGTGCTGGTCGAAGGGCTTGGGGCGAAAGCGGTGGTGGTGGGCTATGATTTCGTCTTCGGCAACAAGCGCCGCGGCACGCCCGAGTTGTTGAAGGCGGAGGGCGCGCGGCACGGCTTCGGCGTCGGACTGGTCGAGCCGGTCAAGGCGCCGGGCGGGGTGGTCTATTCGTCGACCCAGATTCGCGAGCATCTGACCGGCGGCCGTCCGCGCGAGGCCGCCGCTTTGCTCGGGCGTGATTGGGAGATCGAAGGCCGCGTCGAAATGGGCGATCGCCTTGGGCGCAGGATCGGCTTCCCGACCGCCAATATTGCGCTCGCGGATTATTTGCGCCCGGCTGCCGGAGTCTACGCCGTGCGCGTCGGCATCGAGGAGGGGAGTGCCGCGCGCTGGTTCGACGGCGCCGCCAATCTTGGCTGGCGCCCGACCGTCGGCGGCAAGGATCTCCGGCTCGAGGCTCATCTGTTCGATTTCGACGGCGATCTCTACGGCAAGCATGTGCGCGTGGCGCTGATCGAGCATTTGCGGCCGGAGCAGCGATTCGACGGGCTCGAGGCGTTGAAAGCGCAGATCGCGGCGGATTGCATCGAGGCGCGCCGGCTCTTGGCGGCAAAGGGTTCGGCAAAGGGCCCGCGGAATTGACAATCACGGGCGGCGCCACCTATTTTCGCGCCATGGTTATGGCTCAGCGGCGGCAAATCGGACGAATTCGCTAGCCGGTCCCGTCGCGCGGACCGGCTGATCACGTTTTGCAACGCCTGCGCCGCCGCCTCTCACCTTAGGGCATGACCGGCGACGCCCCTCCCGAGAACCGATACGCCATGGCCACCGACTACCGCTCGACCGTTTTTCTGCCGCAAACCGATTTCCCGCTGCGCGGCGATCTCGCCAAGCGCGAGCCTCTCCTGCTCGCGCGGTGGGCGCGGAACGACCTTTATGGGCGTCAGCGCGCGGCCGCGAAGGGCCGGACGAAATTCATTCTTCATGACGGCCCGCCTTACGCCAACGGCAATTTGCATATTGGTCACGCGCTCAACAAAATCCTGAAGGACGTGATCAACCGCGCGCAGCAGATGCTCGGCAAGGACGCGATCTATGTGCCGGGCTGGGACTGCCACGGGTTGCCGATCGAATGGAAGATCGAGGAGGAGTACCGCGCCAAGAAGCGCTCGAAGGACGATGTGCCGATCCTCGAATTCCGCAAGGAGTGCCGCGATTTTGCCGCCCACTGGATTGGCGTGCAGCGCGAGGAGTTCGAGCGCTTGGGCGTCGCCGGCGATTGGGCGCATCCCTACACGACCATGGAATTCGCGGCCGAGGCGCAGATCGTGCGCGAGATCGGCAAGTTCCTGATGAATGGCGGGCTTTATCGCGGCGCGAAGCCGGTGATGTGGTCGGTGGTCGAGCAGACTGCGCTGGCCGAGGCCGAGATCGAATACGAGGACCACACTTCGACCCAGCTTTGGGTGAAGTTCCCGGTGCAGAAGGCGAGCGTCCCGGCGCTGCAAGGCGCGGCGATCGTGATCTGGACGACGACGCCCTGGACCTTGCCCGGCAACCGCGCCATCGCCTTCAAGGAAGATCTCGATTATGTCGTCATCGAAGTGAAGACGATCCGCGAGGGCAGCCTTGCCAAGCCGGGCGAGAAGCTCGTGGTCGCCGCGCCGCTCGAGGTGAATTTTGCCGAGATCGCGCGGCTTGGCGGCGAGGTCGAGCTGGTTTCGGGCAAATATCTCGCCGGCACGATCTGCCGCCACCCGCTTCACGGCCAAGGCTATGATTTCGACGTGCCGCTCTTCGCCGGCGATTTCGTCACCGCGACGGACGGCACGGGCTTTGTGCATATCGCGCCGGGCCATGGCGCCGACGATTTCGAGCTTGGGCTGAAGCACGGCATCGCCGTGCCCGAGACAGTCGCGGGCGACGGCACCTATCTGCCCTCGGTGCCGCTCTTCGCCGGCCGCCACATCTATTGGCCGAACGGCAAGACCGGCGATGCCAACAAGGCGGTGATCGCGGCGCTCAAAACCCGCGACGCGATCCTCGGCGAGGCGCCGCTCGTCCATTCCTATCCGCATTCCTGGCGCTCCAAGGCGCCGCTGATCTTCCGCACCACGCCCCAATGGTTCATCGGCATGGAGAAGAACGCGCTGCGCGAGAAGGCGCTCGCGGCGATCGACACGACGCGCTGGTACCCGCCCCAGGGCCAGAACCGCATCCGCGCCATGATCGAGACGCGTCCCGATTGGTGCATCTCGCGCCAGCGCGCTTGGGGCGTGCCGATCGCCGTCTTCGTCGAAAAGCGCACGGGCGAGGTGCTGCGCGACCAGGCCGTCATCGACCGCATTGCCGCGGCATTCGAGAAAGAAGGCGCCGATGCGTGGTATTCGACCGACCCCGCGATCTTCCTCGGGCCGGGGCGCGATCCCAAGGATTACGAGCAGATCAAGGACGTGGTCGATGTCTGGTTCGATTCGGGTTCGACCCACGCCTTTGTCCTCGAGCAACGGCCCGAGCTGCAATGGCCCGCCTCGCTCTATCTCGAAGGCTCGGACCAGCATCGCGGCTGGTTCCATTCCTCGCTCTTGGAAAGCTGCGGCACGCGAGGGCGCGCGCCTTACGAGGCGGTCCTGACCCACGGCTTCGTGCTCGACGAGCAGGGCCGCAAGATGTCGAAATCCCTCGGCAATGTGGTGGCGCCGCAGCAAGTCGTGTCGCAAAGCGGGGCCGACATTCTGCGGCTTTGGGTGGTGGCGTCGGATTACTCGGAGGATCTGCGCATCGGATCGGAGATCCTCAAGTACCAGGCCGATGTCTATCGCCGGCTGCGCAACACCTTGCGCTATCTCCTCGGCGCGCTAGCCGGGTTTTCGGAGAGCGAGCGCGTGGCGCCGGCGGCAATGCCCGAGCTCGAACGCTTCGTGCTGCACCGGCTGGCGGAGCTCGATGCGCTCGTGCGCAGGACCGCCGAGGACTTCGATTTTCACACCATGTTCACCGTGCTCCATAATTTCTGCGCGGTCGATCTCTCGGCCTTCTACTTCGACGTGCGCAAGGATTCGCTCTATTGCGACCTGCCGGGCGCGCCGACGCGGCGCGCCGCGCGCAGCGTGCTCGATCATGTCTTCGCATGCCTGGTGCGCTGGCTCGCGCCCGTGCTGTGCTTCACCGCCGAGGAGACGTGGCTCTCCCGTTATGGCGACGCGCCCGAGAGCAGCGTGCACCTCGCGCTCTATCCCGAGATTCCAGCCGCTTGGCAGGATGAGACGCTGGCGGCGAAATGGCGCCGCATCCGCGAGCTGCGGCGCGTCGTCACTGGCGCGCTCGAGCTGGAGCGAGCGCAGAAGCGCCTCGGTTCGAGTCTTCAGGCCGCGGTCGAGCTCGTCGCGGACGCGCCGTCCTTGGCGGCGCTCGCGGGCGTCGATCTGCCGGAGATTTTCATCACCTCGGCCGGCACCGCGCGCGCGGAAACGCCATCCGAGAACAGCTTTACCCTGCCCGATGTCCCAGGCGTCGGCGTGCGCGTGACCGCGGCGCCGGGCGAGAAATGCCAGCGCTGCTGGAAGGTCCTGCCCGAGGTGGGGCATATCGAAGCGCATCCGGATCTCTGCAACCGCTGCGCCGCGGCGGTCGACTCGCTTGTCGCGGCGGGGCGCTGAGATGTGGCTCGGCTTGGCGGCGGCGGTGCTTGTCGCGCTCGCCGATCAGGCAACGAAGCTCTGGGTGGTCGGCTTTTTTTCGGCGCGGCCCGAGGTTCTGCCGATCGTGCAGCTGACGCCCTTCTTCAACCTCGTGCTCGCCGGCAATCGGGGGATGAGCTTCGGCCTCTTCAACGGCAATGCGGCGGCCAATACCGCGATCTTCACCGCGCTGGCGGCGGTCATTGTTCTTGGTTTGATCGCGTGGCTGCGGCGCGCCGAAAGCCCGCTCCTCAGATTGGCGATCGGGCTGGTGATCGGCGGCGCTATCGGCAACGTCATCGACCGGCTCCACCGCGGTGCCGTGGTCGATTTCCTCGATTTCCATCTCGGTCCCTGGCACTGGTTCGCCTTCAATCTCGCCGATGCGGCAATTTGCGTCGGAGTGGCGGCCTTGTTGATAGATGGCTTGATCGGTCGCCGCAGAAGCGGTTAAGTATGGCAACCTCAGGGAGCGCCTACAGTTGACGGCTCGGCCGATACCCTCACTCGTTGTTCTCATTGCACTCGCGGCCCTGCCTCTTGCCGGCTGCGACAGCTTCAACCGGGCGATCGGCAAGACGCGCGTCATCCCCGACGAGTTTCAAGTCGTCTCGAACGCGCCTTTGGCGATTCCGCCCGACTATGCCCTGCGGCCGCCGCGCGTGGGCAATGGGCCGGAGCAGATCTCCCCCACCCAGGTGGCACGCGAGAGCGTGTTCCGCATGGGCGATCCACAGCAACAGCAATCGTCGTTGCCGGCTCCGGTCACGGCGCGCAGCGCGGGCGAGACCGACCTGCTTCGCGATGCCGGCGCCGCCAATGTCCCGCCCGACATCCGCCAGCTCGTCGACACCGATCCGAAGCAGGGCGTGCCCTTCGAGCGCAGCCTTGTCGACAAGCTGCTGTTCTGGCAAGGGCCAACCACGCCGCCTTCCGCCGAGGTGATCAACCCGAGCGCCGAAGCCTCGCGCATCCGTCTGGCGCAAAGCGCCGCCCGGACGACCGGCCCGGCGCCCGCGGCGGACAAGAACCGCAACACGCCGACTTTCGAGCGGACGACGAACAAGTCGCATTCCTGGTTCGGGTGGCTGTTCTAGCGCTTCTCACCTGCGGGCGAGGAAGCGCGATGAGGAGCGCGCTGTCCCGCGCGGCACTCGGCCTCCTTCTCTTCGCCCTCGCCGCGGCGGGCCCGGCGCGGGCCGAGCTCTTCGAGGCGCATCAATTCAAGCTCGCCAACGGATTGACCGTTGTCGTCATTCCGAATCATCGCGCGCCGATCGCTACGCAAATGGTCTGGTACAAGGTCGGCGCCGCGGATGAGCCCCTTGGCAAATCCGGCATCGCGCATTTCCTCGAGCATCTGATGTTCCGCGGCACCAAGGCGGTGCCGCCGGGCGCGTTCTCGCGCATCGTCGCGGCGAATGGCGGCCGCGACAACGCGTTTACGACGCATGATTACACGGCCTTTTTCCAGGACGTCGCCGCCGACCGGCTCGAACTGGTGATGAAGCTCGAGGCCGATCGCATGGCCAATCTTCAAATCACCGACAAGGTGGTGACGCCGGAGCGCCAGGTGATCCTCGAGGAGCGGCGCCAGCGCATCGACAACAGCCCCATGGCGCTGTTCGATGAGCAGCTCGAAACCGCGCTGTTCCTGCATCATCCTTATCGGATTCCGACTATCGGCTGGGAATCGGAGATGCACGGCCTGACCACGGCGGATGCGCAAGCGTTCTACCGCCGCTGGTACGCGCCCAACAACGCGATCCTCGTGGTGGCCGGCGACGTAACGACCGAACGGGTGAAGGCGCTGGCGGAGAAATATTACGGCGTCGTTCCCGCCCATCCGGTGCCCGCGCGTCACCGTGTCGAGGAACCGCCGAAAGTCGCCGCGGCGCGCCTCACCATGAAGAGCCCGCGTGTTTCCGAGGTGAATTGGACGCGCGAGTTCCTGGCGCCGAGTTATCGCGCCGGTGACAAGCAATATGCCTATGCGCTCCAGGTCCTCGCCGAGGTCCTGGGCGGCAGCGCCGATTCGCCGCTCTATAAAGGTCTCGTGATCGACCATCCTTTAGCGCTCTCCGCGGGCACGTTCTACGATCCCGACGTCTACGACCTGGCAACCTTCGGCTTCACCGCGCGGCTCAAGAACGGCGTCGCGGTCGGCGATTTCGAGGCGGCGTTCGATGCGATCATCAAGCATGCGCTCGAGGGCGGCATCTCCAACGAGGCGGTCGAGCGGGCGAAGAAGCGCATGGTTTCTGCCGCCGCCTTTGCGCGCGACAGCCTCTCGGGTCCGGCGCGGATCGTCGGCGCGGCGCTCGCGACCGGCCGCAGCCTCGACGATGTCGAGAACTGGCCCGAGCGCATCGGCGCGGTCACGCTCGATCAGGTGATCGCCGCCGCGCGTCTCGTCATCCATGACAATATCGCCGTCACGGGCGTGCTCTCGCCCGGGCCGACCTCGTGAGCGGCCGATGACGCGCTTCATCGCTCTCCTGCTGATCGCCGTCCCGCTTGCGCTGCTCGGGTCAAGCCCGGCGGATGCCGTCACGATCGAGAAGGTCGAAAGCCCGGGCGGGATCATCGCCTGGCTGGTCGAGGATCACAGCGTTCCGGTGGTTTCGACCAGCATCGCTTTTCGCGGCGGCGCGGCGCTCGATCCCGACGACAAGGCGGGTCTTGCGGAGTTCACCGCAGACTTGCTCGACGAAGGCGCGGGCGAGCTCGACAGCACGGCTTATCAGAGCAAGCTCGAGGATCTCGCCGCCTCGCTCGATTTCAACGTCGATCAGGACAACATCTCCGCTCGCCTGCGCACGCTGAGCGCCAACCTCGCTCCGACCTACGACCTCCTGCATCTGGCGCTGACCGAGCCGCGCTTCGATGCGGCGCCGGTCGCGAGGCTGCGCGCCGAGTTGCTCGATGCGATCAAGCGCGACCTGCACCAGCCGGAAGCGCTCGCCTATCGGCTATGGATGAAGAGCAGCTTCGCCGGTTCGCCCTATGCCCGCTCGACGCGCGGCACGGCACAATCGATCGCGGCCATCA
>DATEKH010000149.1:0-5236 GCA_035277525.1 Allostellaceae bacterium | reverse complement strand
CTTGGCCTTGCCGAGCATGTCGAGCGTCACGTTCTCGAGCTTGATGCCGAGATCTTCGGAGATGAGCTGGCCGTTGGTGAGGATCGCGATGTCCTCGAGCATCGCCTTGCGGCGATCGCCGAAGCCCGGCGCCTTCACCGCCGCGACCTTGAGGCCGCCGCGCAAGCGGTTGACGACGAGGGTCGCGAGCGCCTCGCCCTCGACATCCTCGGCGACGATCAGAAGCGGCTTGCCCGACTGCACCACCGCCTCGAGCACGGGCAGCATGGCCTGGAGGCCCGAGAGCTTCTTCTCGAACAGCAGGATGTAGGGCTCGTCGAGCTCGGCGATCATCTTCTCGGCGTTGGTGACGAAGTAGGGCGAGATGTAGCCGCGGTCGAACTGCATGCCCTCGACCACGTCGAGCTCGGTCTCGAGCGACTTTGATTCCTCGACCGTGATCACGCCTTCGTTGCCGACCTTTTTCATCGCCTCGGCGATCTTCTTGCCGATGTCCTTCTCGCCATTGGCCGAGATCGTGCCCACCTGCTCGATTTCGTCATTGGTCGAGACTTTCTTCGAGCGCTTCTGAATCTCGTCCACCACGGCCTCGACGGCGATGTCGATGCCGCGCTTCAGATCCATCGGGTTCAAGCCCGCCGCCACGGCCTTCACGCCCTCGCGCACGATCGCCTGGGCGAGAATCGTCGCGGTGGTGGTGCCATCGCCGGCTTGGTCGTTGGTCTTCTGGGCGACCTCGCGGATCATCTGCGCGCCCATATTCTCGAACTTGTCGCCGAGCTCGATCTCCTTCGCGACGGTGACGCCGTCCTTGGTAATGCGCGGCGCGCCGAAGGATTTGTCGAGCACGACGTTGCGGCCCTTGGGACCGAGGGTCACCTTCACCGCATTTGCCAGAATGTCGACGCCGCGGAGCAGACGCTCGCGCGCATCGCCATGGAACTTAACTTCTTTCGCAGCCATGTTCTCTCACTCTCTCGATTGAGTTGAAATGTCTCGTTGCGGTTAGGCGACTTTGCGCTTGGACGCAGGCGTGCCCTCGATGATGCCCATGATGTCGCTTTCCTTCATGATCATGAGCTCTTCGCCGTCGAGCTTCACCTCGGTGCCCGACCATTTGCCGAACAGGACGCGGTCGCCGACCTTGACGTCGAGCGGGACCAGCTGGCCGTTCTCGTTGCGGCCGCCCGGGCCAGCGGCGATGATCTCGCCTTCCATCGGCTTTTCCTTGGCGGTGTCGGGAATGATGATCCCGCCCGCGGTCTTTTCGTCCTGCTCTATGCGCCGGACCACGACGCGATCGTGCAAGGGACGGAACTTCATGAATCTCCTCCTTCTTTGGTTCGCCAAGTAATTGGAATTGCTCGAAAGATGCGGTCTATTAGCACTCAGGCCGAATGAGTGCCACAAAGATTAGCGAAAGCTTGACGGGTTTCAAGACCCGCCAGCCGGAAAATTTGCGCCAGGCCGCCCGCTATTGCTTGTGGGTGACGGTGGTCGGGATATGGTTGAGCTCCTCGCAGCCGGTGGCGGTGACGATGACCGTGCCGCCGAGATTGACCCGGTGCCGGTCGATGCAGGCATTGGGCTCGAAGGCGAACACCATGCCTTCCTGCAGCACCGCATCGCGCACGCGCCAATCCATTGTGCCCTGGAAGCGCACGCCGAGCTCCTTGAGGTTGATGGCGTTGACCGCGCTGCGCCCCATCAGGAAATGCGGGCCGACGGAGTGGAGGAGCGGCGTGTAGGACCAGCAGCCCGCTTCCTTCAGCGGGTCTTCCATGATCTTGGTCAGCTCGCTGAATTTCATGCCGGGCTTCATTGCCTTGATGCCGGCATCGTAGCATTGGCGCGCCACCCGCTCGCATTTGCGGTTGGTCTCGTCGAGCGGATCGCAGGCGACCGTCATCTGCACCTGGACCTCCTGATTTCCGCAAAGCGGCATCAGCTCGGCCTGCATCAGATCGCCGCGCGCGAGCACGCGCGGCGCCTCGCCGCGCGTCGTCCAGCGGGGCGGGCCCCAGGAGAGCGTCGCCGGGCCGGAATTCATCACGATCATCGGATAGCGCAGCCCGATGCCGAAACGCAGCATCGCGGCTGTCGCCTCGGCCATGATCGCCTCTTCGCCGACACCCGGCGCGGCAAGCTCGGCGACGACCTTGCACGCGGCCTCGGCCGCGGCGGCGGCGTAGCGCACCTGCGCCAGCTCTTCCGCGGATTTCACCAGCATCAGATAGCTGAACTCTTCCGAGATATCCTCAAAACGCGCTTTCGGCAGCGCGCCCGCGAATTGCGTCCAGAAATTTGCCGGGATTGCGCCATAGATCTCGGTCGGAGCCTGCGAGGCGAGGCCGACGACCGCGAGCTTTCCTTCGGCGAGACGCTTTTCGGCGACGATCTCGGCCACGGCCTGGCCCGAGGTCGCGACCCGCTGATCCTCGATCCACAGCCTGTGACCGCGCTCGGCCGACCACAGCGCGCGCAACACGCGCAGATGCGCCCAGGTGGCGATCACCGGCTCGCCCTCGAGCGGGAAGATCACGCAGCCTTCATTGTAATCGTCGCTGACATAGCTCTCATACATCTCGCGTGCACGGAAGCCGGCGATCACCGCGCCGTCGAGGCCGCGCTCGCGAAGAAGCTTGCGCAACGCCGCCCAGCGACGGTCGCGCTCGCGCAAGGAGAGGACAGGCGGGTTGACGGCGGCTGACGGCATGGGCGGCGGCTCCCTTTGGCAGTCAAGGCGCGGCTTTCCGCCGCGTGGTTAATTGTGGAATTTAGTGCGCCAACCCCCTCAAATACAGAGCAGAGCGTTTACCGAAATAGGCCCCGCCCGGAAGCGCTTTGTTGGCGCTGTTCTGGGAACGGAAACGCGCTATGACCAACGGATGAGCGACACGCCGACGCCCGACAACAATACGAAAAACTCGACCGCGTGATCGAGCGTCTAGACGCGCTCACCGAGCGCGTCGGTCGGCTTGAGATCGAAGTCGCGAATCTTCACCAGCAGATCGCCGGCCTGCATGCCGATTTCGCCGCGCTCTCGGTGCGGATTGATCGCCTCGAATTTCGCATGGACCGACCGCATCGAAAAGCGGCTCGGGCTGATCGAGGCGTGACCGCAACCGCGCAGCGCATGCAACAAGCCCGGCGCAATCCTGCGAAGCGCGTCGGCGCGAAGCAGGATGGTGGGCGCTGTAGGGATTGAACCTACGACCCCACCCGTGTGAAGGGTGTGCTCTCCCGCTGAGCTAAGCGCCCGCCGCGCCGCCTTTGCGATCCGATCGCGGCTGCGACGGGTTTTGCGCCGTGCCCGTCTGGCTGTCAAGGCGAGCCGGCCGCGCGCGCCTTTGCGACTCGGCATTGACAGCCCGAGTCGCGCGTGATTCTCTGGCCAAATGCTCGTCGTCAACGCGATCCGGCAACGCGCGCGCGTCGTCATCGGCCCGATCCTCGGGATCAGCCTCGTTGCCTATTTCGCCTATCACCTGGTGCAGGGTGATCGCGGGCTTCTGGCGTGGATGCGGCTGTCGCAGGAAATCCGCAAGGCGCAGACGACGCTGGCGCAGGTCGAGGCAGAGGAGGCGCCGCTCGCGCATCACGCGCTGCTGATGCGCGCCAAGATCGATCGCGACCTGCTCGACGAGGAAGCGCGCGAGACGCTCAACCTCAACGGGCCGGGCGAGATCGTGATCTTCAACCGGCCGGCGCAGCACTGACCGACTGACCGGCGATTGCGCGCTCTGCGGCGCGCGCTCAAAAATCCGTCATCTCGCATCTGCGTTTTGCCCACTCCACTTCGATTCCAGCACGCTTAACTGAAATTCAGTTAGGTTTCATTTTGTGTTGCAAAACAATATTTTGTCCACAGGGTTATTGCCTTGTTGAGGTCGCGGGGCCATCTTAGCCGGAGCCGTGCGCCGCCCCGGGAGGGCAGGGCGGCAAATTCGATCGGGCTTTAGGGAAAAAAACGCGATGGCCGTCGTCAAACGCAAGCTGAAACCGGGCCGCAGCGAGCTGGAGGCGGCGCCGCTTCCCGAGCCTGCGCAAATGCTCAAGCTCTACCGCGACATGCTGCTCATCCGCCGCTTCGAGGAAAAGGCCGGGCAGATGTACGGCATGGGTCTCATCGGCGGCTTCTGTCATCTTTATATCGGCGAGGAGGCGGTGGTGGTCGGCGTCTTGGCGGCGGTCGAGGAGGGCGACACCATCGTCACCTCCTATCGCGATCACGGCCATATGCTGGCCTGCGGCATGGATCCCAAGGGCGTGATGGCAGAGTTGACCGGGCGGCGCGGCGGCTACTCCAAGGGCAAGGGCGGCTCGATGCACATGTTCAGCCGCGAGAAGAATTTCTTCGGCGGCCATGGCATCGTCGGCGCGCAAGTGCCGATCGGCACCGGCATGGGCTTCGCCCATCGCTATCGCGACAACGGCAAGATCAGCATCACCTTCCTCGGCGACGGGGCGATGAATCAGGGCCAGGTGAGCGAGAGCTTCAACATGGCAGCCTTATGGAAGCTGCCGGTGCTCTACATCATCGAGAACAACAAATACGGCATGGGCACCTCGGTGATGCGCGCCTCGGCGAGCCATGATCTCTTCGGCCGCGGCGCGCCCTTCGGCATTCCCGGCCATTCGGTCGACGGCATGAACGTGCTCGCCGTGGTACAGGCGGCCGAGGAGGCGGTCGAGTATGTGCGCTCGGGCAAGGGGCCCTACATCCTCGAGATGCAGACCTATCGCTATCGCGGCCATTCCATGTCCGACCCGGCGAAATACCGCAGCAAGGACGAAGTCAGCCGCATGCGCCAGGAGCATGATCCGATCGACCAGATGAAGAACCGGCTGATCGAAGCCGGCGTTGCCGACGAGGGCAAGCTCAAAGAGTTCGACAAGCAGATCAAGGATATCGTCACCGCGGCGGCCGAGTTTGCGCAAGACAGTCCCGAGCCCGATCCCAAGGAGCTTTGGACCGACGTCTACGCCGAGGCCTGACCCAGATGCCCATCGATGTGTTGATGCCCGCGCTCTCGCCGACCATGACCGAGGGCAAGATCGCGAAGTGGCACAAGAAGGAAGGCGACCCGGTCAAGGCCGGCGACATCCTCGCCGAGATCGAGACCGACAAGGCGACGATGGAGATGGAGGCGGTGGATGAAGGCACCTTCGCCAAGATCATCGTCCCCGAGGGTACCGAGCATGTCGCGGTCAATCTGCCGATCGCGGTGATCGC
>DATEKH010000148.1:0-3456 GCA_035277525.1 Allostellaceae bacterium | reverse complement strand
GCGCGAGCGTCGCGCGCGGCGGCAGGCCGGCGATTTCGTTGAGCAGTTTCTTTGTCATCGCGTCGCCGAAATCCTCGAAATCGTTGACGACGAGCAGGAACGAGCCCGGGCCGCCGGTGACGTTGTCGCGATACCAGTTGGGCAGGCCGCCGGGCGGCTGGGTGTGCCCGGAAAACCCGCCGTAAAGCTCGCCGCGATCGTTGATGATGGCGAGGCCGTTGATGGTGACGCCGGTCCCGAGCGCCTCGGCGCGCGCATCGGCGAGCGGCCGGCCGGCATTGTTCGTGCCGTCGCCCGAAACGTCGATCACCTGGCGGTCGGCCTTGATGCCGCTCGCCTTGAGCCGCTCCATCGAAAAGTCGAGCGCGGCGCTGATCGAGGTGCGGCCATAAAAGGCGCGCGGCGCCGCCAGCAGCGCATCGGCAAAATTCTTCGCCGCGGCGGGGCTATCGATCACCTGCCAATCGACCACGATCTGCTGCTCGCTCGCGCCGGACCATTCGACGAAGGTCAAGGCAATGGCGCCATGCGCGCCGGCCTGGATCGCCTTGACGACATCGCCGCTCGCGATCGCGGTGGCATAGCCTTGGCGCTGCAGCTGAAACTCGTCGGTGGTGATGCTGCGCGAGACATCGGCCGCGAGCACGAGCGCGATATCGACCGATCCCGCGGCGTTTGCGCCGGGAGCGCCGAGCCACAGCACCGCCAAACCCGCGATCACCGCGCTGCGCAAGATCGACATCGTCGTTTCCTCCCGATGCCCCCCATGAAAAGCATAAGCCCGCGCCCGCGACGGCTTCAAGCATGGCCTCGCTCGCCATGGCGCGATAGCATCGCCGCCCCATGGCAACGCAACCGCTTCAGCGCTGGATCGAAGCCCTGCCGATCGGCGCGGCCCTCCCTGAACTGTTGTCGGCGTTGGGAAGGCCGGGCGCGGCCGTGCTCGAAGCGCCGCCCGGCGCGGGAAAGACGACGCTGGTGCCGCTGGCGCTCCTCGCTGCGCCCTGGCTCCAAAAGCAGAAGATCGTGATGCTCGAGCCGCGCCGGCTCGCCGCGCGCGCGGCCGCACGCCGCATGGCGCAAATGATCGGCGAGGAGGTCGGCGATACGGTGGGCTTTCGCACGCGGCTCGAGACGCGGATCGGCCCCCGAACCCGCATCGAGGTGGTGACCGAAGGCATCCTGCCGCGCCTGCTGCAGAGCGATGCCGCGTTGGACGGCATCGGCATCGTCATCTTCGACGAGTTCCACGAGCGCAGCCTCGACGCCGATCTGGGCTTGGCGCTGACGCTCGAGACGCGGCGCTACCTGCGCGAGGATCTGCGGCTCCTCGTCATGTCGGCGACGCTCGATGGCGAGCGCGTCGCGGCCCTGATCGACGGGCCGCGCGTGACCAGCGCCGGACGCAGCTTTCCGGTCGAAACGCGCTATCTCGAGCGCCCTTCGCCCGAGCGTTTCGAGCGGGCGGTCGCCGCGGCAGCCCTGCGCGTACTCGAGGAAGAGCCGGGCAGCGTGCTCGTTTTCCTGCCGGGCGGCGCCGAAATCCGCCGCGTTGCGCGATTGCTCGGCGAGCCCGGGCCCGATGTGATCGTCACGCCGCTCTATGGCGACCTGCCGCCCGCCGCACAGGACGCGGCAATCGCGGCGGCGTCCAAGGGCAAGCGCAAGATCGTCCTTGCCACGTCGATCGCCGAAACCAGCCTCACCATCGAGGGCATTCGGATTGTGATCGATGGCGGGCTCGCGCGCGGACCGCATTTCGATCCGCGCACCGGCATGACGCGCCTCGTCACGAGCCGCGTCTCGCAAGCCGCGTCCGAGCAGCGCCGCGGCCGCGCCGGCCGGATCGAGCCGGGCATCTGCTATCGGCTCTGGCCCGAGCCGGAGCAGGCGCAGCTTCAGGCTTACGCGCCACCCGAGATCCGCGAGGCCGATCTCGCGCCGTTGCTGCTGACGCTCGCGGCCTCGGACAACAACGATCCGGTACAGCTTTCCTGGCTCGATCCGCCGCCTGTGGCGGCGCTGGGCCAAGCGCGCGATCTCCTCGAGAAGCTGGGCGCGCTGGATGGTTTCGGCCGCGCGACGGAGACCGGCCGCGCCATGGCGGCGCTGCCGCTTCATCCGCGGCTTGGGCATATGGTCTTGAAGGCAAAGGAGCGCGGCGAAGGCCATCTCGCCGCCGCGATCGCCGCGCTCTTGATGGAGCGCGACGTGATCCGCGCGGCTCCCGGCCAGCGCGACAGCGATCTGCGCCTGCGGGTCGAGCTCTTGGCCGAGCGCAGCGCGCGGCGCGATCTCGCGGGCGAGCTTCATCTCGATCGCGGCGGCCTCGAGCGCGCGAGGCGAGGCGCGCGGCAGATCGAGCGTGCTTTGGGTCTCGGCGCGCATGAACCGATCGATCCGGAAGAGACCGGGCGGGTCCTCGCCGCGGCCTATCCCGACCGGCTGGCGCAAGCGCGCGGCGCGCCTGGTCAGTTCCGTCTCTCGGGCGGCGGCGCGGCCGAATTGCCGGCGAGCGACGCGCTCGCGCGCGAGGAATTCCTCGCCATCGCCGATCTCGATGGCGCGCGCACGACCGCGCGCATCTTTCTCGCCGCGCCCTTGTCGCGCGCAGCAATCGACGAGGATTTCACCGCTGACATCGAAACCACGGAGTTGGTCGAGTGGTCGCACGGCGAGGAAGCTGTGCTGGCGCGGCGCCGGCGCATGCTGGGCGCGCTCATCCTCGAAGACAAACCGCTGCGCGATCCGCCGCAAGAACGCGTGCTCGCCGCGCTGTGCCAAGGCATCCGCGAATTGGGACTGGGCGTTCTGCCCTGGACGCGCGAGGCCGAAGGCTTGCGCCAGCGCGTTCGCTTCCTCGCACGCATCGAGCCCGAAGCCGGCTGGCCCGATTGGTCGGATGAAGCGCTGCTCAAAGGGCTCGGCGACGGGCTCGGGCCTTATCTCTCGGGCGTCACGCGGCGCGCGCAACTCGCCGCGTGCGATCTTGCCGCCGCGCTTTCGGCGCAGCTCTCATTTGCCCAGCATCGCGCACTCGACGAGAAAGCGCCAACCCATGTCACCGTGCCGAGCGGCTCGCGCATCGCGGTCGATTACGCGGCGGGCGAGGCGCCGGTGCTCGCGGTGAAGCTTCAGGAAATGTTCGGTGCGACGGCGACGCCAACGGTCGCAGGCGGCAAGGTGCCGCTCCTCCTCCATCTTTTATCGCCGGCGGGACGGCCCTTGCAGGTGACACGGGACTTGAAAGGCTTCTGGGCCAATTCCTATCCGCAGATTCGCGGCGAGATGCGCGGCCGCTATCCGAAGCACCCTTGGCCCGACAACCCGCTCGAAGCCTTGCCCACGGCACGGGCGAAGAAAAGGCGGTGACTTTATGCTGGAGGACTGCGCCGTGCTTCTGCGGCGATCCGCCGGATTTCCGCGATCACTTCGGCTTTGTTGCCTTTGGGCGCG
>DATEKH010000147.1:0-78822 GCA_035277525.1 Allostellaceae bacterium | reverse complement strand
GCGTCGAGCGCGACGATCATGCCCGCGAGCGCCAGCATGGTCGTCGCGGCGACGGCGATGCCGAAGAGTCCGGCGAGGAGATAGGAGACGAGAATGCCCGCGCAGATCACCAGCACCGGCAGCGCGGTCGCTTCCATCGAGATCGCGAGGCCCTGGATCACATTGGTGCCGTGCCCGGTCGTCGAGCTTTGCGCGATCGTGCGCACCGGACGATAAGCGGTCGAGGTGTAATATTCGGTGATCCACACCAAGAGACCGGTGACGACAAGGCCCGTCACCGAGCAGCCATAGATCGCGCCGCCGCTTATCGCGGCTCCCGTGCTCAGGGTTAGGACGGCGTCGAAGCCGATCATCTTGCCGACCACCGCCGCGATCGCCAGCGCCGACAGCACGCCCGCGGTGATAAGGCCCTTATAGAGCGCGGCCATGATGTTGCCGCTCGGTCCCAGGCGCACGAAGTAGGTGCCGATCACCGAGGCTATGATGCACACGCCGCCGACGACGAGGGGAAAGAGCAGCATGGTGTCGCGCGCCGCGCCGGTGAAGTAGATCGCGGCCAAGAGCATGGTCGCGACCACCGTCACCGCATAGGTCTCGAATAGATCCGCAGCCATGCCGGCGCAATCGCCGACATTGTCGCCGACATTGTCGGCGATCACGGCTGGATTGCGCGGGTCATCCTCGGGGATTCCCGCCTCGACCTTGCCGACGAGATCGGCGCCGACATCGGCGCCCTTGGTAAAGATGCCGCCGCCCAAGCGCGCGAAGATCGAGATCAGCGACGCGCCGAAGGAAAGCGCGACCAGCGCCTCGAGAATGGGCCGCGGATCATCGGGCGGCAGCGTCGAGCGCAGGAAGAGATAGTAGAGCGACACGCCGAGCAGACCGAGGCCGACCACCAGAAGCCCGGTCACTGCGCCCGCCTTGAAGGAGAGATTGAGGCCGGCGGCAAGACCTTCGCGCGCGGCTTGCGCGGTGCGGACATTGGCGCGCACCGACACGTTCATGCCGATATAGCCGGCCGAGCCCGAAAGCACGGAGCCGATCAGGAAGCCGAGCGCGGCGCGCCAACCGAGCGTCGCCAGCAGGATGATGAGAATGACCACGCCGGCGATCGCGATGGTGCGATATTGCCGGTTGAGATAGGCCCGCGCGCCTTCTTGCACCGCGCCCGCGATCTGCTGCATGCGCTCGGAGCCGGCATTCGCCGCCAGCACCTGCCGGCTCGTGACCAGTCCGTAAAGAATAGCCAGCACGCCCGCGCCTATGACCAGCCAGTAATAGGCCATGTTCATTTCTCTTGTCCTTTACCCCAGAATCGGTCCTGCTTGAAAAGCGCGCGGACCATGCCAGAAGCGCGCCGCCGAGGCAACGCCGGATTGTACGGTGCAACCTCGCCGCCTTATACTCGATCTCGGCGAGATGTCGCGTTTTTTCAAAGGGCTTTCGGACACGCGCGGTCACCCGGCATGAGCCTCGATCCCACGCAAATGCTCGAGCGGGTGCGCACCATGGTTCCGGCGATCGCCGCGGCCGCGCCCGAGGGAGCGCAGGAACGCCGCGTTCCCTCCTCGATTGTCGCGGCGCTGCGCGAGGCCGGCGTCTTCCGGGCGCTGCAGCCCAAGCGCTGGGGCGGATTGGAATTCCCTCCGACCGCGCTTTACGACGCCGAGATGGCGGTCGCCGAAGGCGACATGTCGACCGCGTGGCTGGTCGGCGTGCTCGGCATCATCCCCTGGGCGGTGGCGCTGTTCGACGACCGCGCCGCCGAAGAGGTCTGGGGCCGCGACGATTCGACGCTCATCTGCTGCGCGCTCAGACGTTCGGGACAAGCGACTCCGGTCGAGGGCGGTTTCCGCTTGAGCGGACGCTGGCGCTACGCCAGCGGCTGCGCCCATGCGGGCTGGGCGCTGTTGGGCGGCGGGGCCGGGCCGCCGCCCGAGGGCGATTATCTGATGCTGGTGCCGCGGCGCGATTTCGCGATCATCGACACTTGGCACGTCGCGGGATTGAAAGCGACCGGCAGCCATGACCTCGTCGTCGAGGACGTGTTCATCCCGCGACACCGCGCGCATCGCATGACCGAGTTGTTCGATTGCCGCGGACCGGGCCAGGCGGTCAACAAATCGCCGCTCTATCGACTGCCCTTCGGTCTTGTCTTCGCCGGCGGCGTCGCCAACGCTGCGATCGGCGCGCTGCAGGGGATGCTCGATTATAGGCTCGCCGATCTGCGCGCGCGCGGCGGTCCGACGCGGCCCGATCCCGATCTCGCTTTCGTCTGCGCCGAAGCCGCGACGGTGATCGATGAGGCCAAGGTCGTGGTCGCGCGCAACTTCGCGCGGCTCGCGGGCCACGCGCAGCGCGGCGCCGTGCCGGCGATCGAGGAAAGGCTGCAGGTCAAATACCAGCTCTCGCTCAACACCGAGCGCTGCCGCCGCGCCGCCACTCGCCTGCTCGAGGCGAGCGGCGCGTCCGGCCTCCATGACGATCACCCCTATTGCCGCATCGTCGCCGACATCACCGCGGCGCGTCAGCACATCACCAACGACGTCGCGCTGCATGCACGCGACTGGGGCCAGGTGATGCTCGGCCAGGAGCGCCGGCACGACTTCATGCTGTGAGCGAGCATCCTGCGGCGCGGCCGCGCCGGCCGTGTCAACTGCGGCGCGCGAAGAGTTGTTCGATCAGGACTTCCTGAATTGCGTTGGGCCCGACGATCGCGCTCGCGGTCTTCAACAGCCGCGCCTTGAGATAGGCCTCGTCGACCGCGCCGTGCAGCGCCACGCGATCCTGGAAGAAGGCATAGAGCTCGCGGAAGAACGCATCGGCGAGCTGCTGCCGCTTGGCTTCGACATCGGCCTGGTCTTCGCCCGGCTTCAATTGGAGCATGAGGGTGATGCCGACCTGCTGCGTCACGCGGTCGCCGTTGATCACCGGAATGAAGATCGGATTGAAGCGCACATAGTGGGGCGCGCCCGGAACGGAAGCGGCTGGCGGTTTCGCAGCCACTTCCGCCGCACGCGCCGGCACCGCCCCGAGCGCGGCGCCGAGGAGCGCAGCCAGCCAGAATCTAGAAATGCGAATAGCCGGCGACGTCGATCCGGATCGGCCTTTTCTTCGCATCGAGCACCCTGATGCCCTCGCCGGGCTCCATCTCGCCGATGCAAGTCACGGTCACGCCGACCTCCCGCATCGCCGCGCCGATGGTATTGAGAGAGGGTGGAGGAGAGGTAAAAAGCAGCTCGTAATCATCGCCGCCGCCGAGCAGGCGTCCGAGGCTATTCTTCAATGTTTTCGATAGGTTACGGGCCGCTTCGGAGCGCGGAACGCGGTCCGCGTCAATCGCTGCCGCGGCGCCCGAGGCATCGCAGATATGCTTAAGATCGGCGATGAGGCCGTCGGACACATCGATCATCGCGGTAGCGATGCCGACAAGCCTCTGCCCCAGCGCCAGCCGCGGCCGCGGCAAATGGTAGCGGTCGACGAGGAAATCGCGATCTTCTTCCGACGCCGATGCGAATTCGCCTTTGAGGATCCCAAGGCCGAGCGTCGCATCGCCGATCGTGCCGGAGACGCAAATGACATCGCCCGGCCGCGCGCCGTTGCGCAACACCGCCTTGCCCTTGGCGATACGACCGATCGCCATAAGCGACAGCGTGGTCGGGCCCGGCGTTGCCGAACTGTCGCCGCCCAAAAGCACGAGGCCGAATTCCTTTTGATCTGCCGCCAGACCCGCGCTGAAGGCTTCGAGCCACGCTTCGCCGCGCGCCGATGGCAGCGCCGTCGTCAAGAGATAGCCGAAAGGCCGCGCGCCCTTGGCGGCGAGATCGGAGAGGTTGACGCGCACAAGCTTCTTGGCGACGAGATCGGGCGGGTCGTCGGGAAAGTAATCGACGCCCTCGATGATCGTGTCGGTCGTCAGCGCGTATTGCTCGCCCTCGGGCCCGTCGATCAGCGCCACGTCGTCGACGAGGCCGAGACTGCCTGGGCCTGCCAGCGGCGCGAAGTATCGCGCAATGCGCTCGAACTCACCGAGACGAGGCGCCGCCACCCTCTCCTCCCCGCAGCCCCTCGGGCCGGAGGGTTCGGGCGAGGCGATCGAGGACGCCATTGACGAGGCCCGGCTCCCTGCCGGCAAAGAAGGCGTGCGCAATGTCGAGATATTCGCTGATGGCGACGCGCGCGGGCACTTCGAGACGCGCGAGCAATTCATAGGCGCCGGCACGCAAAATCGCCCGCAAGGTGATCTCGAGCCGCTCGAGCGGCCAATCGGGCGTCAACGCCGCGGCGATGTGGCGATCCAATTCCGCGCGTCGCGCGCAGGTTCCCTCCACAAGGTCGGCGAAGAGCGCTTCGTCGGCCGGGCCGAAATCTTCGCCTTCGCCCTGCGCGCCGAGCCGATGCCTGAGGAATTCCACCACGGTATTGGCGGGCGACGCGCCGGTGACGTCGATCTGATAGAGCGCCTGCACCGCGGCGAGCCGCGCCGCCGTGCGCCGCCGCGACGGCTCGGCGGTCATCGGCGGTTTCATTTTGCCCGCGGGGTTCATCCCGTCGCCAAGCCGAAACGGCGTTTCAATTCCACCATGGCGAGGCAAGCCCGCGCCGCCTCGCCGCCCTTGTCGCGCTTATCGACCCGGGCGCGCGCCAAAGCTTGCTCCTCGTTCTCGACCGTAAGGATGCCGAAGCCGATCGCCAGATGGTGCTCGAGCGCGAGGCTTTGCAGCCCATGCGCGCTTTCCGTGCAAACATGCTCGTAATGCGTGGTCTCGCCGCGAATGACGCAGCCCAATGCGACATAGCCGTCATAGGGATTCTTCGCCGTCGCGGCAAAGCGGATCGCGGCCGGAATTTCGAAAGCCCCCGGCACCGTCACGACCTCATAGCGCGCCTGCGCCTCTTCAAGCGCCTTCTTCGCGCCTTTCAAGAGCTCGTCCGAGATATGCGCGTAGTAGCGCGCTTCGACGATGAGGATGCGAGGCACCGCCATCTCAACCCTCCGGCGCCACAATCGGGCGCCGCTCCACCGCGTTAAGGCCATAACCTTCGAGAGCGACGATGGTTCGCTCGGTGTTCGACAGCAAGATCATTTCATGCACACCGAGATCGAGCAGAATCTGCGCGCCGATGCCGTAGTCGCGCAAGGCCGGCACGAAGCTCTCGCCCTGCATCATGTTGCGCACACGATCCGAGAGGATCGTCACAGTCGGCTCGCGTATGGCGATCACCACGCCGCGCCCTTCCTTGGCGATCATGAGCATTGCCGCACGCAGGACGCCGGCGCGGTTGCCGGTGTTGCCGAACGCGTCGTCCAGCATGTTGATCGCGTGCATGCGCGTCATCACCGGCCCGCCCTTGGCGATGTCGCCTTTGACCAGTGCGATGTGCTCGGCGTAGGGCGTCTTGCTGGCATAAATGAAGAGCTGCCATTCGCCGCCGAAGCGGCTGGTGAAGTTGGTCTCGATCTTGCGCTCGACGATGCGATCATGGCGCAGCCGATAGGCAATGAGATCGGCGATGGTCGCGACTTTGAGCCCGTGGAACTGCGCGAACGCGATGAGCTCGGGCCGGCGCGCCATGGTGCCGTCATCGTTCATGATCTCGCAGATCACGCCCGAGGGGTTGAGCCCGGCGAGACGCGCGATATCGACCGCCGCCTCGGTGTGTCCGGTGCGCACAAGCACGCCGCCGTCGCGCGCCATCAAGGGAAAGACATGGCCCGGCGTCACCAGGTCGTCGGCACTCTTCGACGGGTCGATCGCGACCGCGATGGTGCGCGCGCGATCGGGCGCCGAGATGCCGGTGGTGACGCCGTCCTTTGCCTCGACCGAAACCGTGAACGCGGTCTGCAGCCGCGTCGCGTTGTGCTGCGCCATCAAGGGAAGCTTCAGCTGCTCGACCCGCTCGCGGGTCAGCGCGAGGCAGACCAAGCCGCGCCCGTGCTTGGCCATGAAGTTGATCGCCGCCGGCGTCGCCATCTGGGCGGGGATGACCAGATCGCCCTCGTTCTCGCGATCCTCGTCATCGACCAGGATGAACATCCGGCCGTTGCGGGCCTCTTCGATGATCTCCTCGATCGGCGAAATGATCTCGACGAAACTCATGGTTCGACCTTCATGCGCAGCGCTGGTGGTTTATAGCCCGCGGCAAAGCCCCGGGTCACGCTCAATTCGGGATTGAGGGTTGCGGGCGAAGGCGTTGAAATCCGGGCTCAACCGATGGTCTTGCCCAGCAGGCGGGCGACATAGCGCGCCAGCGTGTCGATCTCGAGATTGACCCGGTCGCCGGGCTTGGCGTCGCCGAAGGTCGTCTGCGCCAGGGTATGGGGAATAAGGTTAACGCCGAAGCGGTTGCCCTGGACCTCGTTCACCGTCAGCGAGACCCCGTCCAGGGCGACCGAGCCCTTGGGCGCGATCGCCGCGGCGAAACGGTCGGGCACGCGGAAGGCGAAGCGCTGGGAATCGCCCTCGGGCCTGCGCTCGACGATTTCGGCCATCGCATCGACATGGCCCGAGACGAGATGGCCGCCGAGCTCGTCTCCTGCCTTCAAGGCGCGCTCGAGATTGATTCGCGTTCCGACCCGCCAGTCCTTCAAGGTCGAACGCGCCAGCGTTTCCGCCGAAGCCTGAACCGCGAACCAATCCTCGCCGCGCTCGACCACGGTCAAGCAAACCCCGGCGCAAGCCACGGAAGCGCCGAGCGCGAGATCGTGCGTGTCGAACTTGGTGGCGATGACGAACGTGGTGTCTCCGCCCGCGCGAATCTCGCGCACGGTTCCGATATCGGTGACGATCCCGGTGAACATCTCACGCCGCCCTGGTCAAGGTTTCGAGCACGTCCTCGCCGCAAACCTCGAGGGCGAGCCGCTTGAAGCGCCGCGCCGCCGCAAGCGCCGTCACGCCGAACGCCTCGACCGCCGGCAAAGCATCCGCGCCCAGCAAGGCGGGGGCTTGGAACCAAGCCAGACGGTCGATGAGATCGGCCTCGAGCAGCGCGCCAGCGAGCCGGGCTCCGCCCTCGACGAGGATCCGGGTGAGGCCGCGCTGGCCGAGCGCCGCCAAAGCCCCGGCGAGATCGAGCTCCGATGTCCTGGTAAACGCGGCCTCGATCAACTCGACGCCGCAATCGGCAAAGGCCTGCCGCCGCGCCGCGTCGAGACCGTGGCCGTGGATGATCCAAGTCGGCGCCTGCTTCGCTTCGGCGACGAGCTTCGCCGTGAGCGGCACGCGCAAGCCGCCATCGACGACGATGCGGACAGGGTTGCGCCCGAGAAAGCCGGGCAACCGGCAGGTCAGCAACGGATCATCGGCGATGACCGTCCCCGCGCCGACCATCACCGCGTCGTGGGTCGCGCGCAGCAAATGGGCGCGGTCGCGCGCGGCCTCGCCGGTGATCCAGCGGCTCTCGCCGTTCGCCGTGGCGATCTTGCCGTCGAGCGTCGTCGCGAGCTTCAAAGTGACCAAAGGGCGGCCCTCGCTCAAGCGCATGAAGAAGCCGGCATTGATCGCACGCGCCTCTTCGGCCATGAGTCCGATCTCGACCGCGATCCCGGCCCCGCGCAGCTGCGCGATGCCGCGGCCGGCGACGCGCGGATCGGGATCTTCGAGCGCGACCACGGCGCGGCCGATGCCAGCCTCGATCAGCGCATCGGTGCAAGGCGGCGTCTTGCCGTGATGGCAGCAGGGCTCGAGGCTCACATAGGCGGTGGCGCCTTTGGCGCGCGCGCCGGCGCGATGCAGCGCCTCGGTCTCGCCATGCGGCCGGCCGCCGGCTTGAGTCCAGCCGCGCCCGACGACCGCCCCGTCCTTGACGAGAACGCAGCCCACGGTCGGATTGGGCCAAACCGTGCCAAGACCGCGGCGCGCCAAGCTGAGCGCCGCCCGCATGAATTGGCCGTCATTCATTGCCGTCAGTCGTTGTCGGCGTCGGCGCGAATGCGGCCGATGAACTCGCCGAAATCCTTGGCCTCGCGGAAATTGCGATAGACCGAGGCGAAGCGGACATAGGCGACCTGATCGAGCGTCGCGAGCGCCTCCATCACGAGCTCGCCGATCACGTCGCTCGGGATGTCGCTTTCGCCCGAGCTTTCGAGCTGCCGCACGATCGAGTTGATCACGCGCTCGACGCGCTCGGGCTCGACCGGCCGCTTGCGCAGCGCGATCTGGATCGAGCGCGCGAGCTTCTCGCGCTCGAACGGCTCGCGCTGCGCGTTTTTCTTGACGACCGTGAGCTCGCGCAACTGTACGCGCTCGAAGGTGGTGAAGCGCGCCGCGCAATTGGGGCAGAGCCGGCGCCGTCGGATCGCGGCGTTGTCCTCGGTCGGCCGCGAATCCTTGACTTGCGTGTCCTCGGTTCCGCAAAACGGGCACCGCATCGTCTCTCTCCCCTTTGCCGCGCCTCAGCCGGAATAGACCGGGAACGCGGCGCATAGCGCCTCGACCTTGCGGCGCACCGCCACTTCGACCGAAGCGTTGTTCTCGCCATTGGCATTGAGCCCGTCGAGCACCTCGGCGATGAGATCGCCGATCTGCCGGAACTCGGCCGGGCCAAAACCGCGCGTCGTGCCGGCGGGGCTGCCAAGCCGCACGCCCGAGGTCACGGTGGGCTTTTCCGGATCGAACGGGATGCCGTTCTTGTTGCAGGTGATCCCGGCGCGTTCGAGCGCGACCTCCGCCACCTTGCCGGTGAGATGCTTGGGTCGGAGATCGACCAGCATCAAATGCGTGTCGGTGCCGCCCGAGACGATGGCGAGACCGCGATCGACGAGGCGCGCGGCCAAGGCCTTGGCGTTCTCGGCGACGGCGCGCGCGTAGAGCTTGAATTCGGGCCTCAGCGCCTCGCCCAGCATCACGGCCTTGGCGGCGATGGCATGCATCAGCGGCCCGCCTTGCAGGCCGGGGAAGATCGCGCTGTTGATCTTTTTGCCGATCTCTTCGTCGTTGCCGAGGATCATGCCGCCGCGCGGCCCGCGCAGCGTCTTGTGCGTGGTGGTGGTCACCACATGCGCGTGCGGCAGCGGGCTCGGATGCGCGCCGCCCGCGACGAGCCCCGCGAAATGCGCCATGTCGACCATGAGGAAGGCGCCCACCTCGTCGGCGATGCGGCGGAAGCGCGCGAAATCGATGATGCGCGGATAGGCCGAGCCCCCAGCGATGATCAGCCTCGGCCGCTCGGCCTTGGCGAGACGCTCGACCTCGTCGTAATCGATGCGCGCGTCATCGCGGCGGACGCCGTAATGAATCGCGTGGAACCATTTGCCCGAGAGGTTGGGCGGCGCACCATGCGTCAGGTGGCCGCCGGCCGCGAGCGACATGCCCATGATAGTGTCGCCCGGCTTCAACAACGCCAGCATGACCGCCTGGTTGGCCTGCGAGCCCGAATGCGGCTGGACATTGGCGAAATTGCACTCGAACAGGCGCTTGGCGCGGTCGATCGCCAGCTGCTCGGCGATGTCGACGAATTCGCAGCCGCCGTAGTAGCGCCGCCCGGGATAGCCCTCGGCGTATTTGTTGGTGAGAACCGAGCCCTGCGCCTCGAGCACCGCGCGCGAGACGATGTTCTCCGACGCGATCAGCTCGATCGTGCCGCGCTGCCGCCCAAGCTCCTTATCGATCGCCGCCATGACCTCCGGATCGATTTCGGCGAGCGAGCCCGCGAAGAAGCGATCGACATTGGCGGGAGCGCGCTTTGATGACGACATGGATGCAGGACCTCGGGGTTATGAGAACAACGCAACACGGCGGGCATGCCGCCCGCCCTCGAAAGCGGTGGTGAAGAAGATGCGGACGCAATCCTTGGCGGTCTCCGTGCCGATGACGCGCCCGCCCAGCGCCAGGACATTGGCGTCATTGTGCTGACGCGCGAGCCGTGCGGTGGTCGCATCATGCGCCAGCGCGCAGCGCAGGAAGCGGTGGCGATTGGCCGCCATCGCGACGCCGATCCCGGTGCCGCAAACGAGGAGACCGCGCTGCGCCTTGCCCGACTCTATCGCCGCCGCCACCGCATCGGCGAAATCGGGATAATCGACCGGCTCTGGCCCGTTCGTGCCGAGGTCGAGCACCCCGAAGCCGAGCGCGCGCAGCTCGGGTACGAGGGCGCGCTTCAATTCAAAGCCGCCATGATCGGCGGCAACGGCGACGGTTTCGGTCATATGCAGGACAAAATAGGCGCCCCGGCCGAAGAATACCAGATATCGCGGGGAAGGCCTGGGCCGCTACCACTCCTCGTGGGTCGAGCGCCGCAGCTTAGCCGTTGGTTTCGCTGTATTTTCCATCCCGCCAGACGAACATGACGTAGCCGGGACCGATGATGTCGCCCTTGGCATCGAAGCCGATATTGCCCAGCACGGTGTCGAAGCGGGCGCCGTGCAACGCCTTCGACACCGCCTCGGTGTCGAGGGTTTTCGCGCGGGCGGCGGCTTCGACATAGGCCTGAACCGCGGCATAGGTGTAGAGCGTGTAGCCCTCCGGGTCGTAGCCCTGTTTCTTGAACTCGGCGACCACCGATTGCGCGGCCGGCATGTTGCGCGGATCGGGCGAGAAGGTCATGAGCGTGCCGAGGCCGGCATCGCCGGTGATCTTCCAGAACTCGGTCGTGACCAGCGCGTCGCCGCCGGCCAGCACGGCCTTGAGGCCCTGCTCTTTCGCCTGGCGGACGATCAGCCCGGCCTCGGTGTAATAGCCGCCGAAATAAATGACGCCGACATTCGACTGCTTCATCTTGCTGACGAGCGCGGAGAAGTCCTTGTCGCCCTGATTGATCGTCTCGTCGAGCACCTCCTTGTCGCCGGCGGCGCGCAAGGCTTTGCGCGTCTCGTCGGCCAATCCCTTGCCATAGGTAGTCTTGTCGTCGACGATGGCGACGGGCTTGCCCTTGAAATGCGCGGCGATGTAGTTGCCCGCGACCTTGCCCTGCACGTCGTCGCGCCCGCAGACGCGGAAGACGTTGATCCACCCTTTCTTCGCCGGCTCGTCGGTATAGGCGGGGTTGGTCGAGGCGGGCGAGATCTCGATGATGCCCGCATCGGCGTAGACCGCCGAAGCCGGGATCGAGGTGCTCGAGCAATAATGACCGGCGACAAAGACGACACCGCTGACCGCGAATTTGTTGGCGATGGCGACGGCCTGTTTCGGGTCGCAGGCATCGTCGCCCACCTGGAGCGAGAGCTTCTGGCCCAAGAGCCCGCCATGCGCATTGATATCGGCGACGGCCATCGCCGCACCGCGCCGCATCTGCTCGCCGACCGCGGCATCCGAGCCGGTGATCGGACCGGCGACCGCGATCTTGATATCCGCGCGGGCAACGCCGGCGCCAAGGAGCGTCGCCGCCGCAATCACCAACAAGGCCGATTTGGCAACCATGGAATTAGGCTTCCTTCCCTTTTGTCGCGTCACTCTCCGCTTGCGGCGGCTCGGCGCGCGCATCCTCGATGTAGTGCTGCAGAAGCGCCAAGGCTTCAAGCTGAATATCGGTCAGCATCTTGCCAGATTCCTGCATGGCCTTGCCCGCATGCTCGAAGATGCGGTCCATGTTGTCCTTGCCGAGCGCCGGCCGCTCCTCGTTCGATGAGCGGGTTGCCTGCGCGGCGGCTTCGTCGATGACGCGCGCAAACTCGAGCACCATGGCCTGCTCGTGCTGCAACACGGATTGCAAGCGTTCCATCAGCCTTTTATGCGCATCCATATGCGCGGCGACGTTGCGGTGCACGCGCAACAGCAGCCGCGAGACGTCGCCATAGATCAGCAGGTTGGAGCCCCAATAGCCGGGGATCACGGGCTCGGCGCGCCCGGTCTGTCCTTCATGCGGCGCCGCTTCTTTGTCCTTCTCGGCCATCCTGGCCTCCAAGACGGGACACTCTTGCGTCCATCTTATATCAGCCCTTGGCTTCGAGGTAGGCCGCGCGGACATCGGCGTTGTCCAAGAGCGCGGGCCCGGTCCCGGTGAGCGCGATCTGTCCGTTCTGCATGACATAACCGCGATGCGCGAGCCGCAAGGCATGATTGGCGTTCTGCTCGACAAGGAAGATGGTGATGTTCTGCTCGCGGTTGATGGTGCGCAGAACCTCGAAAATCTGCTTGACGATCAGCGGCGCGAGACCGAGCGAGGGCTCGTCGAGCAAAAGAAGCCGCGGCCGCCCCATGAGGGCGCGCGCGATCGCGAGCATTTGCTGCTCGCCGCCCGAGAGCGTGCCGCCGCGCTGCATCCGGCGCTGGCGCAACAGCGGGAAGAGCGTGAAGACGCGTTCGAGATCGGCGGCGAAATGCTCGGGCGCGGCGACGGTCGCGCCTATCTGCAAGTTCTCGAGTACGGTCATGCGCGGAAAGATCCGCCGCCCCTCGGGCGCGTGGCTGATGCCACGCCGCATGATCTCGTAGGTCGGCAGCCGCGTAATGTCCTCGCCCTCGAAGGCGATCTTGCCTTCGGCGGCTTGCGGCCTGCCGCAAATCGTCATCAGCAGCGTCGATTTGCCGGCGCCGTTGGCGCCGATGAGCGTGACGATTTCGCCGGTCTCGACCGTGACGTCGACGCCTTTCAGCGCCTCGATGTTGCCGTAATAGGTATGCACGCCGGCGACGGTCAGCATCGCGCGCTCACTTCTCCTCGTGTTCCTCGCCGAGATAGGCCTTGATCACCGCGGGATCGCGCCGCACATCCGCTGGCGCGCCATCGGCGATCTTGCGGCCGTAATCGAGCACGACGATGTGGTCGGAAATCCCCATCACCACGTTCATGTCATGCTCGATCAGCAGGATGCCGACGCCACGACGATCGCGGATCGAGAGCAAAAGATGATTAAGCTCGGCGGATTCATGCGGATTGAGCCCGGCCGCCGGCTCGTCGAGGCACAACAGCGCCGGATCGGTGCACATGGCGCGCGCGATCTCGAGCCGGCGCTGCGCGCCATAGGGCAAGGTCGAGGCGGCGAGATCGGCGTTCGCGGAAAGCCCGACGCGCTCGAGCCAATAGCGCGCCTTTTCCAGCGCCTCCGCCTCCGCCGTGCGATAAGCGCGCGAGCCGAAGAGCCCGCCGAGCGTATAAAAGCTCGCCCGGCTCAAGGCGTTGTGCTGGGCGATGATGAGGTTCTCGAGCACGCTCATGCCGGCGAAGAGGCGGATGTTCTGGAAGGTGCGCGCCACGCCCGCGTCGCGCGCGATGCGCCAACCTTCCATGCGCTCGAGCCGCATGATCTTGCCGGCGCGGTTCAAGGCGAGGCTTCCCGCGCTCGGGCGATAAAAGCCGGTGAGGCAATTGAAGACGGTCGTCTTGCCCGCGCCGTTCGGCCCGATGATCGCGGTGATGTCGCGCGGGGCGACTTCGAAAGAGAGCGCGTCGACCGCGAGCAGCCCGCCGAAGCGCATGGTGAGCTGCTCGACGCCGAGAAGCGGCGCCGCGCTCACGACACCGCCTCGCGCGCCGGTTCGCGCGGCGTCTCGGGCAGGCGGATCGAGGGCGTGCGCAGCGCCAGGAGCCCGCGCGGCCGCCACACCATGATCGCGACCATCGAGGCGCCGAAGAGCAGCATGCGGAACTGCGCGAATTCGCGCCCGAACTCCGGCAGGGTCACGAGAATGATCGCGGCCAGCACCACGCCGAGCTGGCTTCCCATGCCGCCCAGCACAACGATCGCCAGCACGGTCGCCGATTCCTGGAAGTTGAAGCTCTCGGGGCTGACGAAGCTCTGATGCGCGCCGAAAAACGCGCCGGCGAAGCCCGCGAGCAGCGCGCCGATGGCGAAGGCCGAGAGCTTGACGTTGATCGGGTTGATGCCGAGCGCGCGGCTCGCGATCTCGTCCTCGCGCAACGCTTCCCAGGCGCGCCCGATCGGCAAGCGGCGCAAACGCAGGACGAGGAGGTTGGTGAGAAGCGCGATGACGAGGATCGAGTAATAGATGAAGATCAGGCGTTCCGTTGCGTTCGCTTGCGGGCTGAAGTGCAGACCGAAGAACTGCGCGAAGGTCTTGCCGCCGCCGGGCGCGCGGGCGCTGAACGGCATGCCGAAGAAGGTCGGAAGCGGCAGATCGTTGACGCCGTTGGGGCCGCCGGTGAAGGACTGCCAATTGATCAGGACGATGCGGATGATCTCGCCGAAGCCCAGGGTCACGATTGCGAGATAGTCGCCGCGCAGCCGCAGCACCGGCAGGGCGAGCAGAATCCCGACGATGGCGGCCGTCACCCCGCAGAGCGGCAAGGCCTCCCAGAAGCCGATGCCCCAATATTGTCCCGCCAAGGCGAGCGTATAGGCGCCGACCGCATAGAACGCCGCGTAGCCGAGATTGAGCAAACCGGCGAGGCCGACCACCACATTGAGCCCCCAGCCGAGCATGATGTAGATCAGCACGGTGGTTGCGAGGAAGGTGAGGTAGTTCGAGGCAAAGGGCAGGAACGGCCACAGAATCGCGGCGGCAAGCCCGAACCAGCCGAGGTACTTCGTATCGAACTTGCGGTGCGTAACGAGGCGCGGCACGTGGCTCGGGCGCGCGCGCCACGGCACGAAGGTCCAGGCGAGCCGGCCGAGGAACACCGCGGCGACCGCGATCGCGACCCACCCGAATCGCGTGACGACAACCGTGCCGCTGCCGGTCTCGCTGGTGGTGAAGCCGATCAGCGGAATGGCGAGGATGAGGGCGACAAAAGCGGCGAGCCCCGCATCCTTGGCGGCCAGCCGCAGCGGCATCAAACCTTCTCCACCTCGGGACGCCCGAGAAGCCCGGAAGGCCGCAGGATGAGCACGAGAACGAGGATGCCGAACACCGCGACGTCCTTGTAGGCGGCGTTGAAATACCCCGCCCAAAACGCCTCGATGAGGCCGATCAGCAAGCCGCCCAGCATGGCGCCGGGCAGCGAGCCGATGCCGCCCAGGACCGCGGCGGTGAACGCCTTCATGCCGGCAAGAAAGCCGATGAAGAAATCGATCACGCCGTAATAGAGCGTGACCATCATGCCGGCCACGGCCGCGAGGATGGCGCCGATGATAAAGGTCGTCGAGATGGTGCGATCGACGTTGATGCCCAACAGCGCCGCCATGGTCATGTCCTGCTCGCAGGCGCGCTGCGCCCGGCCGAGCGGCGTCGCCGCGATCATGATGCTGAACCCCGCCATCAGCGCGACCGTCGTCAGCATGATCATGATCTGAAGATAGCTGAGCTGGACGACGAAGCCGTTTGTCTCCATCAGGCGGAAGCCGCCATTGATTACCGGCGGCATGCTTTTCACCTGCGCCCCTTGCACGAGCTGGACATAGTTTTGCAGGAAGATCGACATGCCGATCGCCGAGATGAGCGGCGCCAGGCGGAAAGAGCCCCGCAATGGCCGGTAGGCGACCCGCTCGACCGTCCAGCCGTAAAAAGCCGTGAAAATCATCGCCGAGACCAGAACCAGCGCCAAGGCGAGCGGTACCCATGTAACCCCGGCCACGCCCAGAACGAAAAAGGTGATGAGCGAGACGAAGGCGCCGATCATGTAAATCTCGCCATGGGCGAAATTGATCATGCCGACGATGCCGTAAACCATGGTGTAGCCGATGGCGATCAAGCCATAGATCGCGCCGAGCGTCAGGCCGTTGATCAGTTGCTGCAGGAAGTAACTCATGGGGAATTCAAATTATGCGGGTGTCGCGCCCGGAGCAAGGCTGCAAAATCGCCGAATCGTGAAGGGTTTCCCGTGGGCGCAGGCGAGCGCTTGCGCTAGAAAAATCGCGGCAATGAGCTTGCGCAATCTTCCTTGGTACGATCATGACGGCCGGTTCTCGCCGCTGAAAGCGCTCGTGCTCGCAGCCCTGTTCGTGCCGGGCCTGTGGACGGCGATCTCCTTCGATCTCGGGCTTTTGGGCGCGCGGCCGCTGACCGAGGCCATTCACCAGTTCGGCGATTGGACGATCCGTCTGGTCTTCATCGCGCTGGCGATATCGCCGGCACGAGTCGTGCTGCGGTGGCCACAGCTTCTGCAGGTGCGACGCATGGTCGGCGTCGCGGCCTTTGTCTATGTTCTCGTGCATCTCTCGCTCTATACCGCGGACGAGGCTTTCGACATCCCGACCGTCGCCTCCGAGATCGTCCTGCGTATCTATCTCACCATCGGTTTCAGCGCGCTTTTGGGGCTCGGCGTGCTCGCCATCACCTCGACCGATGGCTGGCAGCGCCGCCTCGGCGCACGGCGCTGGCAAAAGCTTCACCGCATCCTCTATGCGATCGCGTTGCTCGCCGTCATCCACTACTTCATGCAATCGAAGCTCGACGAGTGGGAACCCACGGTCATGGCGGGCATCTTTGTCTGGCTGATGGGATGCCGCGCGCTCGCCTGGCGCTTTGGCCGCGGCAAGCTGCCGCTTGCCGCGATGGCGGCGATGAGCCTTGCCGCCGGCGCGCTCACCGCGCTGGGCGAAGCCGCCTATTTCACGCTCGCCATGGGCGCGCCTTTCGGGCTCGTGCTGATGGCGGATTTCTCGCTCGAGACCGGAATCCGGCCGGCCTGGATCGTCTTGGTCTCGACCAGCGCCGTGGCGCTTTTGGGCGCGCTGCGCGTCCTCATCAAGCGGCAAGTCGAAGCGAAGCTGCGGACCGCCTAGCGGCCGCCTTTCGCCATCACATAGTCGAGCTTTTGCTTGGCGAGGCGTTTCATCGCAGCCTCGCCCGCCGAGGTCGGCGCGACGATCGAAACCTCGACGCCGCTCGCAACGTCGAGCGCGGTGACCTTCACCGTTCCGCCCACGCGCACGAACTCAAAGATGACCTCGCGCTCCGCCGCCATGACGTTAGAATAGCGCCGTTTTCGGAGCGAGAGGGAGACATCGATGGCGACCGCGCCGCGCAAGGACAGGCCGAGCTTCAACTGGCAGGACCCGCTGCTCTTCGAGGACATGCTCACGAGCGAGGAAAAGCTGGTGCGCGACAGCGCGCGCGCCTATGCGCAGGACAAGCTCATGCCGCGGATCCAGGCGGCGTTCCGCAGCGAGAGCTTCGACCGCGAGATCATGAACGAGATGGGCGCGCTGGGCTTTCTCGGCTCGACGATCTCGGGCTATGGCTGCGCCGGCGTCAGCTATGTCTGCTACGGCCTCGTCGCGCGCGAGTTGGAGCGCGTCGACAGCGGCTATCGCTCCAGTTTGAGCGTTCAGTCCTCGCTGGTGATGGGGCCGATCCATGATTTCGGCACCGAGGCGCAGAGGGCCAAATACCTGCCGAAGCTCGCGACCGGCGCGATGATCGGCTGCTTCGGGCTGACCGAGCCCGATCACGGCTCCGATGCCGGCGGCATGAAAAGCCGCGCCAAGAAGGTCGATGGCGGCTACGTCTTGAACGGCGCCAAGATGTGGATCAGCAACTCGCCAATCGCCGATATCATGGTGGTCTGGGCAAAGCTCGACGAGACGATCCGCGGCTTCATCCTGGAGCGCGGCATGAAGGGCCTCGGGACGCCGAAGATCGAAGGCAAATTCTCGCTCCGGGCCTCGATCACCGGCGAGATCGTGATGGCCGACGTGTTCGTGCCCGAGGAGAACATCCTGCCGGGCGTCACCGGCTTGCGCGGCCCGTTCACCTGCCTCGACAATGCGCGCTACGGCATCGCCTGGGGCGCGCTCGGCGCCGCCGAGTTCTGCTGGCACGCGGCGCGCGACTACACGCTCGCGCGCCATGCCTTCGGCAAGCCCTTGGCCGCGACCCAGCTCGTGCAAAAGAAGCTCGCCGACATGATGACCGAGATCACGCTCGGGCTTCATGCCTGCCTCCGGCTCGGCCGGCTCAAGGACGAAGGCCGCGCGACGCCCGAGATGGTCTCGATCCTGAAGCGCAACTCGACCGGCAAGGCGCTCGACATCGCGCGCATGGCGCGCGACATGCACGGCGGCAACGGCATTGTCGACGAATATCACGTGATCCGTCACATGATGAATCTCGAGACCGTCAACACCTATGAGGGCACGCACGACATCCACGCCCTCATCCTCGGCCGCGCGCAGACCGGGCTCGCGGCATTCTGAACCTGCCACAACGGGAGGGACCATGGACACGGCAGCACTCTTCGGACGCAGCAGCGCAGAGGCGTTGTTCCACGAGGACGCCCAGCAGGGCATCTTTCGCTTCAGCCCAAAGGTCTATTCCGACCCCGAGCTGTTTCAGCGCGAACAGCGGCGCATCTTCGACCGCTCGTGGCTCTATGCCGGGCATGAAAGCGAGGCGCCGAAGGCCGGCGATTTCCTCACTCGCCGCGTCGGCGGCCGGCCGGTCCTCATCGTTCGCGGCAGCGATGGCCAGATTCGCCTCTTCCACAACAGCTGCCGTCATCGCGGCGCGATGGTCTGCCGCCACCCATCCGGCAACGCTCGGAACTTCCAGTGCTTCTATCACTATTGGAGCTACGACAATCAAGGCCGACTGATCGGCGTGCCGGGGCGCGATTCCTATGGTCCCGGCTTCAAGACCGAGGAGATGGGGCTTTACGAGGTGCGCGCGCAGAATTACCGCGGCTGGCTTTTCGCCTGCTTCAGCCGCGAGACCGAAAGCCTCGAGAGCTATCTCGCCGATGCGCGCGGCTATCTCGACATGATCCTCGACCAGGACGAGGACGGCAGCGCGATTCTGCCCGGCACGCATGAGTATTCGATGCGCGCCAATTGGAAAATGCTGATGGAAAACACCGTCGACATCTATCACCTGAATTCGACGCATAGCCGTTTCATGCACGACTATCTGCCGAATGTGCTCGGCCTCAAGCCGCCCGATCCGCGCAGCGCCAACCAGGGCGCCCACAGCCCCAAAGCGCTCGGCAACGGTCACGCCGTGATCGAATATCGCAAGTTCAGCGGCATCGCCGACGAAGCCAAGCGCGCGCGCTGGGAAGCGAAATTCGGCAAGGACCGCGCCACTCGGATGCTGGATTACACCCGGACCCTGGTGCTGTTTCCCAACACGCTTTACATCGAGCAGCGGCGCGTCATCCGCACCTGCTTCCCGCTCGCGGCCGATCACGCCGAGATCACCGCCTGGCCCTTGATGCCGGCCGTGGACGACCCGGAAGTGCGCAAGCAGCGCCTCGACATTTATCTGTCCTTCCTCGGCCCAGCCGGACATGCCACGCCAGACGACGTCGAGGTGATGGAGCTGATCCAGAAGAATTGTGCGACCTTGCCGGAGGACGCCTTCATCGAATGCTCGCGCGGCATGCTGCGCGAGCATCCGCAACCGAGCGACGAACTGCAGATGCGCGCCTTCTGGCGGCGCTGGCGCGAATTGGTCGCGCAATAGCGCTTCCGGAGACGCGCCATGCTGCCAGCCATCGCCGATCCCGCGCTTCGTGCCGAAGTCGAGCATTTCCTTTATGAGGAAGCCGAGCTTCTCGACAATTGGCGGCTCGAGGAATGGGCCGCGCTCTTCACCGAGGACGCGATCAGCCATGTTCCGGCGCTCGACGATCCCGGCCGTGACCCGACGCAAAGCGTCTTCCTGGTCGCGGACGATCTCATCCGCATTCGCTCGCGCGTACGCCAGCTCCTGGGCGACACCGCCTGGGCCGAAAATCCGCGTTCGCAAACGCGGCGCCTCATCACCAATGTGCGAATCGTCTCGGTCGAAGGCGATGCCGTTCGCGTCACGGCGAATTTCATGGTTCATCGCTGCCGCATGGAGCGGATCAGTACCTTCGTCGGTCAATACCAATATCGCCTCTTGCGCCACGGCCCGAGCTTCAAGATCGCCGAGCGCAAGGCGATCCTGGCGCAGGATACGCTGCGCACCCAGGGCATTATGAGCATCATCGTATGATGCAAGGCCGGCCCGACCACCAGCCCCAAACGAAAACGCGCCGGATGAACCGGCGCGTTTGCTCAAAAAGAACTGCTTGAAGGATTAAGCTGCTGGCGGAAACGCCGTCGCGCGGGCGCCCAACTCGACCGCATGGGTCCAGAAGCGCTCGAGCCGGCGCAGGGTCTGATGCGCCGCGCCGAGATCGTCTGCCTGGACCACGCCGCCGAGCGAGGCGATATGCCGGTCGTGCATCACCTTCAGCTTCTGGTGCAGGCCCATGCCTTTCTCGGAGAGGCGCACCCGCACCGAGCGGCGGTCATGCGAGGAGCGCTCCTGCACGATATAGCCGTTCTCCAGCATCTTCTTCAAATTGTAGGAGACGTTCGAGCCGAGATAGCAGCCGCGCAGCGTGAGCTCGCCGACGGTCATCTCGAGATCCCCGATATTGTAGAGGATCATCGCCTGGACGTTATTGATGTCGTGCACGTTGTGCGTGTCGAGCTCGAGCTTCACGAGCTCGAGAAACTGGCGGTGAAGCCGCTCGACCAGCGCGATGATGTCGAGATACGCGGACTGCATGATGTCCTCGTTGAAAGAAATTCCAACGAAGTTTATCGGCCTTCGGGTTAAGGACCGATAAAAGAAGCCGACAGTTTCCTCGCTCGGGTTGCCGCGCCCGCCGAAGCAAAACTTTATTTACCACGATTGCGCCCCGCGTGACGGCCCGCGTCCTAGGCCCTGTTTACATAATCGTCGCGGCTCGCGAGGACTCTGTAAACAGGGCCTAGGGCGGCGCAAGCACGAGCGTGCCGCCGCTGTTGTCGTCGCTGAAGCTCAGATAGCGGACATCGCGCCAGGGCGTCATCAGGTCGCCGTAATGCGCCGAGAGGATGTTGCCCGATTCGCCGGGCACGATCATGAAGCGCGCCTCCCCTGGCGCCGCCATGTCAACGATCATCCGCATGGTCGGGCCATGGATCGCGGTGAAGGGCTGCGCCGGATTGCCAACCGCCATGGTCGCGTTGTCGATCGTATCGAAACCGCCATCATCCGGAATGGCGAGCGCGAGCCAGGATGCGATCCACGGCAGATGCTGCCAGATCGGGTGCGCAAAACTCGCCGCATGGGCGCGACCCCAGAGCCAGCTTTTCATGTCGCCGCCATAGCGTTGCGCCAGCTCCGCGACGGCGCGATCGAGCGCCGCGCCCAGTTGGCGGGCGCAGCTTTCGACCGCCGGCGTGTCGCGCGTGTCGCACCATTCCCGATGCGCCGTCAGGATGGTCTCGATCACATCGGGATGAAGTCCCCAGTAATCGGGAAAGATCGGTCCGAGCTTGTCGGCGAGGATTTGCCGGTTGAATTCGCGCAGCCAGGCGACGAAGAGCAGCGGCTCGACCTGACCGCGCGCCATGCGGTCGTCCCAGCGGCCAAGGCGCTGCATCGCCTCCTCCGCCAAGGGCGAGGCGGGCTTCGCGGTGAGCATCAGCGGCAAGAGCCGCCGCGCCATCAGCGACACCGTGTCGGCTTGGATCGCGGCAAAACCGTCCGGATCCTCGACCGGCTTTTGATCGAGCAGCTCGCCGATGCGCGCGGCGCGGTAAGGCAGCTCCCAATCCTTGGTGATGAGATAGGGATAGGTGTCGGGCACGATCTTGTTGTTGGCGGCGACAAAGCGCCCGCTCGGCGGATCGAGGCTTTGGGGCAGCGCGTCGAACGGCACGTCGCCGGTCCAATCAAAGGCACCGTCCGCGCCCGGGACCGGCGCCGCGCCATCGCCCTTGGCGCGGATCGGGATGCGTGCCGGCGCGATGAAGCCGATATGCCCGTCGGTATCGGCGAAGACGATGTTCTGCTCGGGCGCGGCCGCGTCGCGCAGCGCGGCGCGAAAGCTTTGCCAGTCATGGGCGTGGGTCGCACCCCACAAGGCCTGCGGCGTGCGATCCTCGCCCTGAAGCCAGGTCGCCGACAACGCCAGCACCGTCTTGCCCCCGACCGGATTGCCCGCCGGGCCATCGGAAATGACCGGCCCGTGCCGCGTCGCTCTCACCGTGATGGTGAGCGGGCTCGTGCCCTTGATCTCGATTGTCTCTTGACGCGTAACAAAGGGCACCGAGCCTTGGGGCGACAGGTAGTGCGTCGGATCCGCGGGATCGGGCATCTCGACGAAAATGTCCTCGACATCGCCGCCGGTGGTGGTGAAGCCCCAGGCGATCCGGTCATTGTGCCCGACAACCACCATCGGCTCGCCCGCCGAGGTGACGCCGGCGAGCGTGCCCCGCGGCGTCTCGATGCGCGCAAGATACCAGATGCCAGGCGCCGAGAACCCCAGATGCGTGTCGTTGGCGAGAAGCGGCTTGCCCGAGCGCGAATGCTTGCCGTCCACCACCCATTCGTTGGAAGCAGGCAGCGGCGGCGGCAGAACGTCGAGGACGGAATCGAGCGAGCCCAGCACGACCGGCGCATCCGCGCGATAGCCGGGGAACAGCACCTTGAGCTGATCCTGCGTCAGGCGTTGCGCCAGCCGCGCGCGCAACAGCTCGAAGCGGTAATTGGCGGCGAGCTGCAGATCCATGATCTTGCCCCAGACCAGCGAATCCGCTGGCGTCCAAGGCTCTGGACGCACGCCGAGCAAATCGTATGCCGGCGGCAAGGCGCCTTGACGACTGGCGAGGAAAGCGTTGACGCCCGCGGCATAGGCGTCGAACACCTGGCGCAGAGCCGGCGGGAGCAGCGCATATTGCGCTTGCGCGGCTCGGTAGAGTCCCATAATCCGCATCGCGCGGTCGGTCTCGACCGCTGGCCGCCCGAACCATTCAGCGAGCCGCCCTGCGCCCAAGCGCCGCATCAAGTCCATCTGGAAGAGGCGGTCTTGCGCGTGAACGAAGCCCAGGGCGAAGGCGGCGTCGCGCTCGTTCTGCGCCTTGATTGTGGGAATGCCGTGGGTGTCGCGCGTAATGCTGACCGCTTCGGTTAAGCCCGGCAGAACGATCCGGCCATCGGTTTGCGGGAGCGACGAGCGCAGCCACAGATAGATACCGGCGACGCCGACCACGACACAAACGAACGCGATGCGAAAAAACCAACGGAGTGCGCGCCACATCGGCGCGCAGTCTATACGCCTCCCCTACCCGCGCGCTATTCCTCGTTGGATCGTCCTCAGGTCCGAGCTGGCAGCGCTTGATGCCATCATGCGCTCAGCGCCGGCGCGGCGGTCGTTTGCCGGAGCGCCAGCTCCTCCTCCGAGACGCCCAGCGTTCGCCAATCGGTCGATTTCGACACGATGCCTTCGAAGGAGGCGAGCTTCACCCGCGGGATGTGCGGCTGCGTCGTGCCGATCGCCGGACCGCCTTCAGCGAAACGCTTGGCCGCGGCGACCATCTGGCGCCGAAACTGCGAGACCGCGACATCGCTCGCGCCGAGATAGTCGTGCGAGCGATCGACGATCGGCCCCATCGATTCCCACATCGCCATGTCCTGCGCCGGAATGCCCGCGATGCCGGTGAAGTCGCCGTGCTTCATCGCCCTGCGATCCTGCAGGAAGCGGTTGCCGAGGGTCCGCACCTTGCGGTAATCGGCGTCGAGCTCGATGCCGACGCGCGCGCCGCAGAAGCTGCGCCACTCTTCCTGGTCGATGCCTTTGCTCTCGTGCCAGGCGACCCAATAGAACATCGTGTTGTTATCGTCGATCGGGATCAGCATCTGCGTGAGGTTATACTGGTCGTTCGGCGGGATCAGCACCGTGAAGGGCGCAACAAACACCGTAATGCGCACATAGTCATGCGTTTCCGCATTGACGATCGGCTTGCGGATGGCGGCGTAGCGGAAGCCGAAATTGGTCAGTTGAAACTGCATGCGCGGCGCCTTGTCGGTCGAGGGCCGCGGCCAGCTCGTGCCCGTCGCCTTGGCGCCATCGACCTGCATCGCCGGCATGTTGGTCGAATGGAGGCTCGATGAATGCGCGGAATCGATCGCGCCTTCCAAGGGCTGCGCCCAATTGCACGCGGTGTGCATCTTGACGATGCTGATTTTCGTGCGCGGCGACGGCGCCCAGATCGGCGGCTCGAATTCGGGCTGCTCCTCGGCTGGCCCCATATAGACCCAGACGAAGCCGCCCGCCTCGCGCGCAGGGTAGGCTTTGTGCTTGATATGGCCACGCATCCGCGCGCCGTTGTCGGGCTCGCAGGACATGTCGAGGACATTGCCATCGATGTCGAATTTCCAACCGTGATAGAGACAGCGCAGGCCGCATTCCTCGTTGCGCCCGAAAGCGAGCGAGGCTTGGCGATGCGGGCAATGCTCGCCCAGGACGCCGAGCCTGCCCTTGCTGTCGCGGAAGACGACGAGATCCTCGCCAAGGAGCCGCGTGCGCGCAGGCGCGCCGTCGGGCTCGGCCACCTCCTCCGACATGCAGGCGGGCAGCCAATGCCGGCGCATAAGCTGGCCCATCGGCGCGTTGCCCTCGACGCGGCACAAAAGCTCGTTTTCCTCTACGGTCAGCATGGGTCGTTCTCCGCAATGGCTTCGCCTGGCGCTGCGCGGCGCATGGCGCCGATTATAATTCGAAACCTAAGGATTGGAAACCGCCCGCGACCTGCCCTGCCTTACTCTTCCTTGGCGCCGGATGCGCCGCGCGCGGCGCCGGCCGCGGCGAGATTGGCGCGGATTTGGGTCAGGATCCGTTTGAGCGCCTCGATGTCGGCGCGCGAGATCGTCCCGGTCGCGGTGCGATTGACCTCGCGCGCCGTCGGCAGCAGCAGCGCGCGCAGAGCGCGCGCCGGCTGCGTCAGATAGATGTTCGACTTGCGGCGATCATCCGCGTTCTGGACGCGCACCACGAGGCCGCGCTTTTCCATGGCATGGAGCGCCGTGACGGTGGTGGGCTCGGTGGTGCCGGCGCGATCGCTGAGCTCGCGCTGGCTGAGTCCATCCTCCTCCCACAGCGCGCGCAAGAAGCCCCACATGCCAAGGGTGATGCCGTACGGCCTGATCCGGGTTTCGAGCTCGCGTTGCAGCGCGCGATGGGTCCAGCGCACCTGATGCCCAACGCTCTGCTCGGCCGGATAGGCGAAGCGCCGCTTCGTCGTCTCGCCGGGTTTCCGCTTGCCGCGCCGCGCCATCGTCCGCTGCCTCCCCCTTGCGCAATGCTAGGGCCGAACCGGTCTGCCGTCACCTCCGCGCAGCCCGTGCGGCGAAAGCTTTCCGCTTGTCGCGGCGGCGCGCGGCCGACAATATTGCCAAGCGCGGCGTTGCAACCCCGCCGCCAGAGCAGCCGATGAGCGAGCGACGATTGCAGCTGGGCGCGGCCGGGCTTGGACGCGCCTTTCAATTCATGCTGCCGGCGTTTCGCGGCCATCCGCGCGTCCGGCTCGCGGCTGCGGCCGATCCGCGGCCCGAGGCACGCGCCCGCTTCAGCAGCGAATTCGCGGCGCCGGCCTATGACAGCGTCGAGGCGCTGTGCCGCGACGGCAACGTCGAGGCCGTTTACGTCGCAACGCCGCACCAGTTGCACGCGCCACATGCGCAACTCGCCGCGCAGAACGGCAAGCACATCCTGGTCGAAAAGCCGATGGCGCTCGGCCTCGCCGATTGCGCCGCGATGGTCGAGGCCGCAAGCCGCGCCGGGGTGCGGCTCGTCGTCGGGCACAGCCACAGCTTCGATGAACCCATTCGTCGCGCGCGGGCGATCATCGCGAGCGGCGAGGTTGGCGCGCTGCGCATGATCACCGCGCTCAATTTCACCGACTTCCTCTACCGGCCGCGGCGCCGGGAAGAGCTGGTCACCGCCCTGGGCGGCGGCGTGATCTTCAACCAGGCGCCGCATCAGGTGGACATCATCCGGCTGCTCGGCGGCGGGCGCGTGCGCAGCGTACGTGCCGCGGCCGGCTCATGGGATCGGGACCGGCCAACCGAGGGCGCCTACAGCGCTTTTCTCACCTTTGAGGATGGAGCCTTCGCAAGCCTCACCTATAGCGGCTTTGCGCATTTCGACAGCGACGAATGGTGCGACAATATCGGCGAGAACGGCGCTCCCAAATCGGAGGCTTATGGCGCGGCGCGGCGGCTTCTCGCCGGCCTCTCGAGCGATGCCGAGCGCGACCTCAAGCATGCGCGGAACTATGGCGGGCCCCGCGCGGCACCTGCGCCAACGGCGCCGCAAGAGCGCTTCAATCCGCATTTCGGCGTCGTGGTCGCGTCGTGCGAGCGCGCCGATCTGCGGCCGACGCCCAAAGGCGTGATGATCTATGACGACGAGGCGGCGCGGCTCGAACCGGTTCCGCCGCCCGCGCCGGCTCGCGGCGCCGTGCTCGACGAGCTCTGCGATGCGATCTTTGCCGCGCGCGAACCGGTGCATGGCGGCGCCTGGGGGCTCGCCACCATGGAGGTGTGCCTCGCCATGCTTGACTCGGCACGCGAGGGCCGTGAGATCACGCTGCGTCATCAAACCGGGATCGCGGGCGAAACGCCGCAGCGCCGCACTTGACAGCCCCGGACATGACCGCAAATAATTCGATTTCAAAGGAATTGCACCTCGCCCGCGGTTGTGCCCTTGGGCGCCGCCGCGGGTAAGGAAGTGAGTCGGGAGGGAGAACGATCATGACGACCCGGGGACCTTCGCTTGGCCTTGCCACCGCTGCGGGAATGCTCGCGCTGTTGGCGGGCGCACCTCAATCGCGCGCGGCGGGCAGCTACGACATCCAAGTCGTCATGCCGCTCACGGGCGGCGGCTCGTTCCTCGGGCATGGCGAGCAGCAATCTTTGCAGCTCGCGGAAAAGACCGCGAACGAAGCGGGCGGGATCAACGGTACCCAGCTGCATTTCGTCTTCCACGACGATCAGACTAGCCCCCAAACCGCGGTGCAATTGACCAACCAGGTCATGGTGAGCCACCCCGCGGTGATGATCGGCTCGTCGATCGTCGCCATGTGCAGCGCGATGGCGCCGCTCGTTGCCGCCAATGGTCCGGTGCAGTACTGCCTCTCGCCGGGCGTTCATCCCGCCAAGGGCAGCTACACCTTCACCTCGAGCGTCTCAACCCTCGACCTTGCCAACGCGCTCATCCGCTATTTCCGCCTTAAAGGCTGGACCCGCATCGCGCTGATGTTCAGCACCGATGCTTCGGGCCAGGACGCCGAGCGCGGCATCAAGTCGGTGCTCGATTTGCCCGAGAACAAGGCGATGAAGATCGTCGAGACCGCGCATTTCGCCACCACCGACGTCAATGTCTCGGCGCAGCTCGAGAACGTGAAAGCGGCGAACCCGCAGGCTTTTATCGCCTGGAGCACCGGCGCGGCGATCGCGACGATCTTTCGCGGCATGATCCAGGCCGGGCTCGACGTGCCCACGGCGACGACCGACGGCAATATGACGCGCGCGCAGATGACGCAATACGAAGCCTTCCTGCCCAAGCAGCTCTACTTCCCGGCCGCGGAATGGGTCGTGGCGAATGATCCCAAATTCCCGATGGAGCCGGCGGTCGCGGCGCGGCAGAAGGCGTTCTACGCCGCCTTCAAGTCTGCCGGCCTCCAGCCCGACATCGCCTCCGAGCTCGCCTGGGACCCCGCCTTGATCCTCGTCGATGTGTTGAAGCAGCTCGGCATCAACGCGAGCGCGCGGCAAATCCGCGACCGCCTCGGCAGCCTCAAGGGCTTCGCCGGCATCAACGGCATCTACGATTTCCAGCGCGAGCCGCAACGGGGTCTCAACGTCTCCAATGCCGTGGTCACGCGCTGGGATGCCGCCGCCAAGAATTGGCGAGTGGTGAGCAAGGCGACCGGCGTGCCGCTCTCGCCCTGACGCGGGCGCCGCGCCTCAGCGCATGGCGACTGTCGCGCTGAGCCGATCATCCTCGGACGAGGCGCCGACATCGACGCGATACTCGCCCGCCGGAATGCGCCACGCCTCGGCGTGGGCATCCCAGCGTTTGAGCACATGCGGATCGAGCGTAAGGACGACCGTCTTCGCCTCGCCAGGAGCGAGCGAGATTCTCTGCCAGGCGGCAAGGCGGCGGGGCGGATGGCCCTGGGCCTCGGGCAGGCTAACATAAAGCTGCACGATATCGGTTCCGGCGCGCGCGCCGGTGTTGCGCACGGTGACGCGCGCGCTGAGCGGCGCGCCGCGCACGGCGCGGCGCGGCAGGTCGAGCCCTGAATAGGAAAAGGTCGTGTAAGCGAGGCCCCAGCCAAAGGGGAAGAGCGGCTTGGCCTTGGTCTTGTCGTACCAGCGATAGCCGACATCGGCGCCTTCGGTGAATTCGACCCGGCCCTCGCCCTGGCGGAACGCGGCGCCTCGCGCGCTCGGCGGCAATTGCGCCTCGCTGCGCGGAAAGGTCACGGGTAGCCGGCCCGCGGGCTCCGCCGCGCCGAACAGCAGCCGCGCAATCGCCTCGCCGCCGCGCTGACCGGGGAACCACGCTTCCATCACCGCCGCGACGCGATCGATCCACGGCATGAGCACCGGCCCGCCGGTCTCGAGCACGACGATCGTCCGCTTGTTGGCCGCGGCCACCGCCGCGATGAGACGATCCTGATCGTCGGGAAGCGAGAGATCGGGAACGTCCCAGCCCTCGCTCACCCATTGATGCGCGAAGACGATCGCGACTTGCGCACGCGCTGCCAGTGCGACAGCCTTGGCGACATCCGAGCCATCGGCGTAATCGATCTGGGCCTGCGGCGCCTGCTGCTCGATCGCAGCCAGCGGCGACGAGCGGATCCAGACCATTTGCGGCGCGCCTTTGGGCGAGCCTTTCGCCGGCGGGACGATCAGCGCCGGGCCGCCGACCGGCCGGACTTGCGACGAGCCGCCGCCCGTGAGCACGCCGATATCGGCATGCGAGCCGATAATCGCGATGCTTTTCGCGTCATGGGCGAGAGGAAGCACATCCTCGGCGTTCTTCAGCAGGACGGCTCCCTGCTCGGCGACGCGCTCAGCCGTCGCCGCATGCGCGGCGTAGTCGATCGGCTCGGTTCCGGAGCGATGGTCGAGCGCCTCGACCGCGAACAGGCTGCGCAAAATCCGGCGCACCATCTGATCGAGACGCGCCATCGACACTTCGCCGCGCTCGACCGCCTGTTTGAGCGGCCGGCCGTAATAGACTTCCTCGTCATAGCCGTCGCCCGATTCCTGATCGAGCCCGGCCTTGATGCTCTTCACGGTGCTGTGCACGGCGCCCCAATCCGACATCACCCAGCCGCGATAGTGCCAGTCACGGCGCAGCACCCGATCGAGAAGGAAGCGATTCTCGCAGGAATAGACGCCGTTGACCTTGTTGTAGGCGCACATCACTGCGCCGGGATCGCCGCGCTCGATCGCGATCTGGAATGCCAGCAGATCGGACTCGCGCAAAGCCGCCGCGCTGATATCGCCGCTGATGCTCCAGCGCCCGGTCTCCCAATCATTGAGCGCGAAATGCTTGACGGTCGAGACCACGTGCTGCGATTGGATGCCGCGAATGGTCGCGCCGACGATGGTGCCGGCGAGGAGCGGATCCTCGCCGGCATATTCATAGGCGCGGCCGTCATGCGGATCGCGCACGAGGTTGACGCTCCCGGCCAGAAGCACGTTGAAACCCTTGCGCCGCGCCTCGTCGCCCGCCATCGCGCCGGCCTCGAAGGCAAGCGCCGGGTCCCAGCTCGAGGCGAGCGCGAGACCCGAAGGCAGCGCCGTCGCCTCGTCGCCATTGCGCGCATTCCACGCATTGGCGACGCCGAGGCTGCCGTCATCGATATGCAGCGCCGGCACGCCGAGCCGCGGAATCGGCGCGACATAGCCGACATCGTCGTTGGGTCCCTGGGGTGGCGGGTTTGCCGGATCGCGGTGCCCGATCCTGGTGTGGACGAGCTGAATCTTCTCGTCGAGCGTCATGGCGCGCACCAGCCGATCCGCGCGCTGCTCGGGCGACAGGTCCTGCTGCGCGCTTGCCCCCCTCGCGCCCGCAATCAGGCAGACGGCGAAGCAAAGTGCGAGCAATCGACCCATGCGGCGTATCGGCTCAGAGGTCCAGTTCTTCGAGAATCGCGGCGCGGTCGCCATCGAGATCGGGCGCCGGGTCGCGCGTCGGCGGATCGGGGAAGGCCGACATTTTGAGCGGATTGCCGGCGAGCCTCAGCGTCGCGCCGCTTGGATCGGCGACCGTGATCAGCATGTTGCGCGCAGCGACCTGAGGATGGGCGAGCGCTTGCGCGATGTTGTTGATCGGGCCGCAGGGCACGCCCGCCTGGGCAAGGATCGCGATCCATTCGGCTGTCGGCCGCGCCGCTAAGATCGCCTCGATCTCGTCCTGCAGCTTCTGTTGATGCTTCAAGCGCAGCGCGTTGGTCTTGTACTCGGGATTCCGTGCCAGCGCCGGCTTGCCGATCGCTTCCGCGAGCTTCACGAATAGACTGTCATTGCCGGCGGCGATGATGATGTTGCCGCCCCTGGTGCGAAACGCCTGGAACGGCGTGATGGTCGGATGGCGCGCGCCCAAGGGGCCCGGGATCCCGCCCTCGACCGTGTAGCGCATCACCGCATTCTCGAGCAGCGCGAGCTGGCAGTCAAACATGCCGATATCGACCTTGGTCGTCTCGCCCGTCGCCGCGCGATGGACGAGCGCAGCATTGACGGCGATGGCGGTGTAGAGACCGGCGCCGATATCGCCGATCGACATGCCGACGCGCGCCGGCGGTTGGCCCGGATAGCCGGTAATGCTCATCATGCCGCCGATGCCCTGCATCACCATGTCATAGGCGGGATCCTTGGAATTCGGCCCCGTATGGCCGAAGCCCGAGGCGCAGGCATAGATGAGCTTCGGATAGCGCGGATGAAGCGCTTCCCAGCCATAGCCGAGCTTCTCCATCGTGCCGGGCCGGAAATTCTCCACCAGCACATCGGCCTTTTCGAGCAGCTTTTCGAAAATCCGCTTGTCGGCCGGCGCCTTCAAATCGAGCGCGATCGATTGCTTGCCGCGATTGATCGAGGCGAAATAGGTCGACCGGCCCTCGATGAAGGGGCCGTATTCGCGCGCATCATCGCCCTTGCCTGGCGGCTCGACCTTGATGATGCGCGCGCCGAGCTCGGCCATCAGCATCGTGCAATAAGGCCCGGCGAGGATGCGCGACAGATCGACCACCGTGATGCCGGAAAGCGGGCCGCGCATCGGCATGGTACTGCATCTCCTTCGAAGTCCGGTCCCGTCTTAGCCGAGAGCGCCTGGGCCGGCAACGCTTGATCCGAGGCGCGGCCTGGGCGATGGTCGCGTCATGATCGAGCGCACGCTCAACTGTCTCGGCCCGCATGGCTTCCATCGCCTCGCCTATTGCGAATGGGAGGGACCGAAATTTGCGCCGACGCTCATTTGCGTCCACGGGCTGACACGCAATGCGCGCGATTTCGACACTTTCGCCGCGGCGCTCGCCGCGCATTATCGCGTGATCTGCCCCGATATGCCGGGCCGCGGCCGCAGCGCCTGGCTCGACGATGCGGCGGATTACGACGCGCCGCTTTATCTTTCCGACATGGCCGCGCTCATCGCGCGGCTCGATGTCGAAACCGTCGATTGGGTCGGGACCTCGATGGGTGGGAATATCGGCATGCTGATGGCGGCGCTGCCGCGCGCGCCGATCCGCCGCCTCGTCATGAACGATATCGGGCCGGTCATTCCCAAAGACGGCTTGCAGCGCATCGCCGATTATGTCGGGCTCGATCCGAGCTTTGCCGATCTCGACGCGTTCGAGGCGGCTTTGCGCTTCATCCACGCGCCCTTTGGGCCTTTGAGCGACCAGCAATGGCGCGCGATGGCGATGCAATCGGCGCGACACAAGCCGGATGGCAGCCTCGGCTTCAACTACGATCCAAAGATCGCCGCGCCGTTCCGCAAAATCGCTGGCGCCGATCTCGACCTCTGGGCGGAGTGGGACAAAATCACCTGCCCGGTCCTCGTCCTACGCGGCGCGCAATCGGATATTCTGCGCCGCGCCGACGCCGAGGCCATGACCCAGCGCGGCCCGCGCGCCAAGCTCATCGAGTTCGCCGGTATCGGCCATGCGCCGGCCCTGCTGGACGACGATCAGATCGCCGCCATCCGCGATTTCCTCCTTGGGTGACCGTACCGGCTATCTGGCGCCTGAAGGGTTTCTGGCCGAGCTCCAACACGAACTCGGCGAGAGTGCGGCTGAGACTCATGGCCGGCTCGTGCTGGCCGAAGGGCCGCCGCGACCCGCTGCCTGGGTCGCCAATCTCTGGCGCGATCCGGTGCGGCTGCCGATCGCCTCGATTGCCGACGGCGCGCGGCAGCTTCGCGCCATCCAGCGCAACTGGGCGTGCTATTCCTTCGCGCATCATCGCCGCGCCGCGCTGATCGCCGCGCTTCTGCCGAAAGTCTCGGCCAAGCCACTCGCTTTCGGCGCGCCCGCGCCCACCGCGCCGCTTGGCTCCTGGACGCTGATCGATCCGAACACGATTCTCGCGGCTGCGCGCTGTTCGAGCCCTTTTGTCAACGGCGACGCAAGCTTCATCGAGGACCGCGCCGCGCCGCCGAGCCGCGCCTATTTGAAGCTCTGGGAGGCGTTCACGCTTCTCGGCGTTAGCCCCAAGCCCGGTGAGCTATGCCTCGATCTCGGCGCCGCGCCCGGCGGCTGGAGCTGGGTGTTGCAGCGTCTGGGTGCGCGCGTCATCGCGGTCGACAAGGCGCCGCTCGATCCACGCATCGCCGCGCTTCCCCGCATCGAGCATCGCGCGACGAGCGCGTTCGCGCTCGCCCCCGGCGATACCGGGCCGGTCGATTGGCTCTGCTCGGACGTGGTGTGCTATCCGAAGCGCCTTCTGGCGCTCATCGAGAAATTCCTCGCCGCCGGGACGGTCAAAAATTTCCTCTGTACGATCAAGTTCCAGGGCGCGACCGATTTCGACACGCAGGCGCGCTTTGCCGCGATCCCGGGAGGACGACTCCTGCACCTCCATCACAACAAGCACGAGCTGACCTGGGCGCGGCTCAGCCCTTCTTGAGACGCCGCGCCGCCTCGACCGCGGCATAGGTCAGGATTCCGTCGGCGCCGGCGCGCTTGATGGAGAGCAGCGCTTCCATCATCACCGACGGGTTGAGCCAGCCGCGCTCGATCGCGCCTTGAAGCATGGCGTATTCGCCGCTGACCTGATAGGCGAAGGTCGGCATGCCGAAGCGATCCTTGACGCGGCGGACGATGTCGAGATAGGGCAGCGCCGGCTTCACCATCACCATGTCGGCGCCTTCGGCGATGTCGAGCGCCACCTCGCGAAGCGCCTCGTCGCTGTTCGCGGGATCCATCTGATAGGTCCGCTTGTCGGCCTTGCCGAGCGAGGATTTGGAGCCGATCGCGTCGCGGAACGGCCCGTAGAAGCCCGAGGCGTATTTCGCCGCATAAGCGAGGATACGGACATGCTCGAAGCCCTTGCTATCGAGCGCGTCGCGGATCGCGCCGATGCGGCCATCCATCATGTCGGACGGCGCGATGATATCGCAGCCAGCCTCGGCCTGGACCAGCGCCTGGCGGCAGAGGATCGCGACCGTCTCGTCATTGGCGACTTCGCCTTGACGCAGCACGCCGTCATGCCCATGCGTCGTAAACGGGTCGAGCGCCACGTCGCACATGACGCCGATCCCGGGCACCGCCTTCTTCACCGCGCGGATCGAGCGGCAGACGATGTTCTCGGGGTTGAGCGCCTCGTCGCCATCGGGGGTCTTCCGCTCCTGCGGCGTCGCCGGAAACAGTGCAATCACCGGAATGCCGAGCTCATGCGCCGCGCCAGCGGCGTTAACCAAGGCCGGAATCGAGAGCCGGTCAACGCCCGGCATCGAGGCGATCGGCGCGCGCGCCTCGCTCGCGTCGTGAACGAAAATGGGCCACAGAAAATCCGCCGCGGAAAGGACGTGTTCTGCGACCAGGCGCCTCGTCCAATCATCGCGCCGGTTGCGGCGCAAACGCAGCCGCGGATAAGCGCCCAAAGGAGATGGAGAATTGCGCGACAACGCGATAGGCCTCTGACCCGACTGGGAAAATCCGTCCCGATGATAGGCAGGAAATGCCGATTCCGAAAGAGAATCTTAACACGCATGCCGCACCTTAGAGCGGTTGCGGAAGGTCCATTCAACCCATGTTTACGATCATTGGTGCGGTGATTGTCATCGCCAGCGTCATCGGCGGCTATGTCGCCAATGGCGGCCACTTGGAGGTGCTGTTTCAGCCCTTCGAAGTGATGATCATTGTCGGCGCGGCCGCTGGCGCTTTCGTCATCTCGAACCGCAAGCCGGTGCTGTCCGCCGCCGGCAAGGCGCTGCCGGCATTGCTGAAAGGCGACAAATACGACAAGGCCGCCTATCTCGAGCTGCTCACCATGCTTTATTCGGTGTTCAAGCTCGCCAAGTCCAAGGGCGCGCTCGTCCTCGAGCAGCATGTCGAGCATCCGCATGACAGCTCGCTCTTCCAGCGTTTTCCGAGCTTCCTCGGCGACGAGCACGCGGTCACCTTTTTCTGTGACTATCTGCGTCTCCTGACCCTCGGGACCGACAACCATCACGAGATGGAAACCTTGATGGACGAGGATCTCGAGACGCACCGCGCCGAGCATCACGCGGTCTCGAGCGCGATCGCGACCACCGCCGACGGCATGCCCGCGCTCGGCATCGTCGCCGCGGTGCTGGGCGTCATCCACACCATGGGCTCGATCACCGAGCCGCCCGCGGTGCTGGGTCATCTGATCGGCGGTGCGCTCGTCGGCACCTTCATGGGCGTGCTCTTGTCCTACGGCTTCGTCGGACCGATCGCCGCCGCGGTGCGCGCGCGCGGCGACGCGGAGGAGCGCTATTTCCTCTGCATGAAGGCGGCGATCCTCGCCTATATGCAAGGCTATGCGCCCTCGGTCGCGGTCGAGTTCGCGCGCAAGGCGCTCAACACCGATGTGCGTCCGACCTTCTACGAGGTTGAAGAGGCGGTCGAGAGTCTGCCCGCGGCGGCCTAGCCATGGCCAAGAATCAGACCGGCACCATCATCGTCAAGAAAGTGAAGAAGGGCGGCCATGCCGGCCATCACGGCGGCGCGTGGAAAGTCGCCTATGCCGATTTCGTCACCGCGATGATGGCGTTCTTTCTGCTGCTCTGGCTGCTCAACGTCACCACCGACGTGCAAAAGCGCGGCATCGCCGACTATTTCGATCCGACGCTGGCGTCGAAATCGAACAGCGGCTCGGGCGGCGTGCTCGGCGGCCAAACGGTCGGCACGCCCGGCAGCGAATCCGTCGCGATGTCGGTGCCCAATTTCGACATGAGCCGCTCCGCCGCGGGCCAGGCCGAGAGCGACGACGACAATAACGGCAGCCCGAGCAGCGATCAGAACGACGATAGCGCGCCGCCGACGCCGACGGAGCAGCCGAAGAAGCTCACGGTCGAGGAGCTGCAAAAGCAGCTCGCCGAGAGCGAGCAAAAGCGCTTCGAGCAGGCGAAAGCCGCCCTGCTCCAAGCCGTCAAGGAAGTGCCCGATCTGCGCGCGCTCGCCAACAATCTGATGATCGACGAGACGCCCGAGGGCTTGCGCATCCAGATCGTCGATCAGGACAAGACGCCGATGTTCCCGCTGGGCTCGGCCGAGATGCTCGACCCGGCCAGGAAGCTGATGTCGCTCATCACCCAGGTGATCATGAAACTGCCGAACAAGATCTCGATCACCGGGCACACGGACTCGACGCAATACGCTTTCAGCGCGAAATATGGCAATTGGGAGCTTTCGGCTGATCGCGCCAATGCGAGCCGGCGCGAGTTCTTGGCCGACGGGCTTGCGCCCCAGCGCATCGAGCGCGTCGTCGGCGTCGCCGATACCGAGCCGCTCGACAAGACCGATCCCGCCGCGCCGCACAATCGCCGCATCAGCATCGTTCTCTTACGCGAAAATGCCGATCGGCTCGCCGGCGCGGCAGCGGCAGCGAGCCCATCGCCGGCCGCGAGCGCCGCGGCACCGGCAGCGGCGAGCGTTTCGCCGGCAACGACGCCGCCGCAACCGGGCGCAGCCCCGCAAGCTGCCGTAACGCACGCGGCCGCACCACCGCAACCGCAAGCCGCCGCTCCGCCAGCCGCGCCACAGCAACCCGCCGCTCCGCCAGCTGCGCCACAGCAAGCCGCCGCCGCGCCCGCTGCCACGCCCTGAGCGCGCCCTCGCTCGGGTTGACAGGGCGCCCTTCGGCGCCATGATCTTGCGACAGCGATCGGGAGGCGGCGATGCTGCGAATTCTGGGGCGGCCCAATTCCTACAACACGCAAAAGGTGCTGTGGCTTCTCGACGAGCTGGGCACGCCGTTCACGCTCGAGCTCTACGGCCTCGACCATGGCGGCAACCACACGCCCGACTATCGCAAGCTCAATCCGAACGAGTTGGTGCCGACCCTGATCGAGGATGATTTCGTCCTATGGGAATCAAATTCGATCCTGCGCTACCTCGCCGCCAAGGATCCCGGTCAGCGTCTTCTGCCCGCCGCCCCCCACGACCGCGCCCATGGCGACCGCTGGCTCGATTGGGCCCTGACCACCCTGGTGCCGGCACTCACGCCCGCCTTCGCCCAGCTCGTGCGCATGAAGCCCGAGCAGCGCGACGCCAAGAAGATCGCCGAGTCCGTGGCCCGGACCAATCAGGTGATGGCCATTCTCGACCGCTATCTCGGCGAGACGCCCTATCTCGGCGGCAGCGCCTTCTCGATCGGCGACATTCCGGTCGGCATCCTGACCTATCGCTTTTACGAACTGCCGATCGAGCGCGCCGCGTTCGGCCATCTCGAAGACTGGTACAAATGCTTGGCCGAACGCCCGGCGTATCGCAAGCGGGTGATGATCGGCCTAAGCTGAGAGCGATTGCAACCCTCTGGCCTCGCCGCGGCTTGGTCATACATAATCGGGATCGGTGGTGGTATCGAGCGGATAGGACGGAATGCCCGAAGGTCACGGAAGCGGCAAGAATTTCGTCGGCGCGGTCGGGATGGCGCCCGAGCGGTTGTCGGTCGCGCCGCAGCATTTCTACCGCACCAGCGCCCTTCCATGCCCCTATCTGCCGGGCAAGGTCGAGCGCAAGCTCGTCACCGAGCTCGCCGGACGCCAGGCGGCTGCCTTCTACAATGATCTCTCGCGTGCGGGGTTCCGGCGCAGCCATCACGTCGCCTATCGCCCGGCTTGCGTCGGCTGCTCGGCCTGCGTGCCGGTGCGCATTCCGGTGGCGCATTTCGTCGAGAGCCGATCGCTGCGCCGCATCCGCAACACCAATCGCGATATTCTGCGCCGCTCGCTCGAAGCCGAAGCGACGCTCGAGCAGTTCCGCCTGTTTCAGCGCTATCAGCGCTCGCGCCACAGCGACAGCGACATGGCGGCGATGACCTTCGGCGATTACCAGGCGATGGTCGAGGACAGCCCGGTCGCCACCCGGATGATCGAGCTGCGCGACGCGGCGGGCGCGCTGTGGGGCACCGGGCTTTACGATCCGCTCGATGACGGGCTCTCCGCCGTCTACAGCTTCTACGCGCCCGAGGCCGGCAAGCGCAGCCTCGGCACGCTCTTGGTCCTCGCGCTGGTCGACGAGGCGCGGCGGCGCCGGCTCCCCTTCGTCTATCTCGGCTATTGGATCGCCGACAGCGCCAAGATGTCGTACAAGGCGCGCTTCCATCCGCTCGAGGCGCTGGGCCCCCAGGGCTGGCGCACAATCCTCGAGTAGCGCCTACTCCGCCGCTTCGCGGCGGCCGATATCCTTCAAGCAGCGATCGATCCACAAAGCGCCGAGTTTTTCCTCGACGCTGTTCTGCACCAGCCGCTCATGCAGCGCGCCGAAATCGACGCGGTCGAGCGCCTGATCCTGGTTGAAGCAGGAGAACACGATCGTCTCCTCGCCGGTCGCCGGGTCCTTCTGCGGCTGGAGGCACTGGGCGCAGATTTCCTTCATCATGCATTGCATCGGCGAGTTGATCGAGGCGATCGCGCGATGCCCCGGCTTCAAATGCGGCTTCAGGACGCCATCGCGCGCCCGCGCCACCGCTCCCATCATCCCGTCCGAGCCGATGACGACGAGCCGATCGGCGGACTCGAGCTTCAAGCGCGTGTCGCCAAGCCCGCCTTCGGCATAGGCCTTCATCGCTTCGACGATGTTGCCGATGAAGGCTTTGTCCTGCGGCCGCGTCGCCTTGAAGCCCGGCGACACGTCGCAGCACCAGACGACGCAATCGGCCGCGGCCTCGATCTCGGCGACCTTGTAACGGTCCTCCGGCTTCTTATAGCCCGCGAAATAGAGCACCTTCGAGCCGGCGCGGCGCAGCGCATCGCCGATCGACAGCAACACGGCATTGCCCAAGCCCCCGCCGACGAGCACGACGGTCTCGCCGCTCGGCGTCTCGGTCGGTGTGCCGGTCGGGCCCATCAGAACCACCGGCTCGCCCGGCTCGAGCAGGCGGCATAGATCGGAGGAGCCGCCCATCTCGAGCACGATGGTCGATAACAGGCCGCGCGCGGGATCGACCGTCGCACCGGTGAGCGCGAGCCCTTCCATGGTCAGCACCGTCCCGTCGCTCGTGAGCGCGCGGCTTTCGTAATTCTGCAAGCGGAAGAACTGGCCGGGCTTGAAGGCGCGCGCCGCCATCGGCGCATGCAGCACCACCTCGACGATCTTCGGCGCGAGCTCCTGCACCGCATGAACCTTGGGGCGCAGCTCGTCATCGAGCCGCGCAATGAGCGCCTGCGGCGCGGGGACCTCGGGCTGGCGCCGCGCCAGCATGCGGCTCACCACCGGATAGCCGAGCTTGGCGCCGCCCATCGCCTTGACGACATTGCCGGCGAAGGACGGATGCAGATCGCCGAAGAAGCTGATGGCGCGGCCATCCGGGCGATGGCTCATCAACACCTGCACCTGGTCCGGCTTGGCGACGCGCTGCGGCTTCACCTTGTCGCCGGCCTCGTCATAGGCCTGGAAATAGCGCCCGTCGATTTCGATCGATGCATCCTCGCGCGCCAGCACGGTGTTGGGCTGGGTCCCGGCCGCGACCAGGATGGCGCGCGCCGGCAAGGTCACGCGCCGATCGGTCGGGATGATCTTGCCCGTGCCCTTCTCGACCTCATGCGCGAGGAGCGTGATCGCCTTCGCATGGCCGAAGCGGTCGATTTCGACCGCCTCGGGCGCGAGGCCTTCGGCGAAGCGGATGCCCTCCTCCATCGCCTTCGCCACTTCCTCGTGATTGAGGGTATAGCTCGGCGCGTCGATCAGCCGGCGGCGATAGGCGATGGTGACGCCGCCCCATTGCTGAAGCAGCTCGCCGATGCGCGCGGCCCTGCCGTGGCGCTTCGCCGACTGGCGCTCGGCGCGAATCGCTTTTGCATGCGCGATGAACTCCTCGGCGACGAGCGAGTCCTCCTCGCTCCAGCTCGCCCGCACCGTCGCCTCGCCGCGCTCGGCCACCAGCGTTTCGTAGCGTGCGAGGAATTTCTCGACCTGGATCGGGTAATAGGCGAGCGATTCCGTGGCCGTGTCGATCGCGGTCAAGCCGCCGCCGATGACGACGATCGGCAGGCGCACGGTGAGGTTGGCGAGGCTCGAGGTTTTCGCCGCGCCGGTCAATTGCAGCGCCATGAGGAAATCCGAGGCCTGGCGCACGCCGCGCGCCAGGCCGTTCTTCATCGCGACGATGGTCGGCCGCCCGGCGCCAGCGCAGAGCGCGATGTGATCGAAGCCCAGCGCGAAGGCCTGGTCGACCGTCATCGTGCCGCCGAAGCGCACGCCGCCATAAAAAGCGAATTGCTGCCGCCGCTCGATCAGGAGGCGGATCACTTTGAGGAAATTCTTGTCCCAGCGCACGGTGATGCCGTATTCGGCGACGCCGCCGAACCCCGCCATCACGCGGTCGTCGAGCCCTTCCCACAGATCTTTCACGTCGCGGATCGGGTGAAAGCGAGCCCCGGCCAAACCCGGCGGCAGTGGCTCGATCTTCAGCCCGTCGATGCCGACGACATGATGGCCGTCATTCATCAGATGATGCGCGAGGGTGAAGCCCGCGGGCCCCAGCCCCACCACCAGCACCTTGTACTGGGTCTCGGGCTTGGGCAAAGCCCGGCGCAGATCGAGCGGATTCCAGCGCGTGATCAGGCTGTAGATCTCGAAGCCCCAGGGCAGGCTCAGCACGTCTTTGAGGGTGCGCGTCTCGATCTGCGGAATGTCGACCGGGTCCTGCTTCTGATAGATGCAGGCCTTCATGCAGTCATTGCAGATACGGTGCCCGGTGCCGGCCATCATCGGATTGTCGATCGCGGCGATCGCCATCGCGCCGACCGAGAAACCACGCGACTTGACGAGGTTCATCTCCGAGATTTTTTCCTCGAGCGGACAGCCGGTCAGCGTCACGCCGAAAACCGTGTTCTGGAATTTGCCGGTCTTGCGGTCTTTGAGGCCCTTCGAGCAGCTGTCCTTGCCCTGGTTGTGGCACCAGATGCAGTAATTCGCGTGGTCGAGTGCGCCGGTCAGGTCCATGCCCGGATCGGTCAGCGCGAAGCCTTCGCGGCGCCGGCGGTGATCCTCCGGCAGGCACAGCATGGTGACGCCATGCTCGGTCACGGTCTCGACCGGCACCAGGCGCTGCATGTCGAGCCGGTGCGGCACCTGGAACAGCACGCCCTTGCCATGGCGCGCTCGGCCCTCCGGCGCATAGAGCGCCCAGGCCGCGTAGCGCGCGGCTTCCTCGAGCGCCGCCTGATGCTCCTCCTCGGCCTCGAGCCAATGCGCCACGTGCCGCGCGTAGCTCGATTCGGTGAGGCTTTCGCCAAACCGCTTTTCAAGCGCCGCCGTCACCGCCGCGCCGTCGATGCGCGCCGCTTCCTCGGGCGAGGCGCTCTTGGCGGCGCGCCGCTGCACGAAGAGGCGCTTCACCGTGTAGAGCGGCGCGAGCGTGTCGTGGCGGGCCTGGAGGGCGCGTGCCTCGCGCCCGATGCCGAACAGCGCCGCCACGAAATCCTCGAGATGCGGCGCGAGCTCGATCAGCAGCTCCGACTCGTCCTTGGCGGCGAGCGCTTCGGGCGCACGGCGCGCCGTGACCAGCCGGTTGAACAGCCCGATATCCGCCGATTTCACATGCTCGATGAAGGCGGCATCGAGTCGCACCAGCCCTTCGCGGCGATAGAGATCCGCAAAGCTGAGCCCATGTTGGAGCACCAAATCGGTCATTTCGTTTCGCTATAGCGCCTCAAAGACGACGTCTATTTCCTTAATTTTCCTGTGGAATTTTGCCGAATACCAAGGCGGCGATGTCTTACCGGAGACTGTCCCCGCTGCCAAGGCGGTATCGCGTCGCAGCGCGGCACGAGGCCGATCGTCCTGCGCCGCCCAGGGGCCGCGGGCGATGGCACGCATCTTGCGGAAGAGGGGTTGAACGTTCTTTCGGATCACGCGCAGCTGGGGATTTTTGCTCAAACCGAATTGGGGAGTCTCATGAAATATGTAGTGGCGATCATCAAGCCGTTCAAATTCGACGCGGTGCGCGACGCGCTGACCAAGCTCGGCATCCAGGGCATGACGGTCAGCGACGTGCGCGGCTTCGGCCGGCAAAAGGGCCAGACCGAAATCTATCGCGGCAACGAGTACACCGTCACTCTGGTGCCGAAAATGAAGGTCGAGGTCGCGGTTGAAGACGGCCAGGCCAACCAGGTGGTCGAGGCGATCGAGGCTGCGGCCAAGACCGGCAAGATCGGCGACGGCAAGGTCTTCGTGCTGGATCTCGGCGCGGCCTATCGCATCCGCACCGGCGAGAGCGGCGGCGCCGCACTGTAGCTCCACGCGCTGCTTAAATTTTCGGCGCGCCGCTCAAATTAAGGCATCGCAGTGCCCACCGCCTCGCCTCAATAGCCAAGCGCGCAGCCATCCTTGCGCGGATCGGAGCCGCCGATGAGGCAGCCGCGTGCGCGGTCGATCCAAACCGCCTGACAGCCGCCCAAGGGTCCGCCGCGCAGCACGCTGTGGCCGCGCCCGGCAAGGTCGCGCGCGATCCCGAGCGCGATGGTCGATTCGAGCTGGAGATAGCCGTCGAAGGCGAAGCTGCGCGGTGCCTCGGCCGCCGCTTGCGGATCGAGGCCGCGATCGAGCATCTGCGAGAGGAAATGCGCGTGGCCGCAAGCCTGATAGGCGCCGCCCATGACGCCGAAGGGCATCACCGCCGCGCCGCCCTGCATCAGCATGCCGGGAATGATCGTATGCATCGGCCGCTTGCCCGGCGCGATCGCGTTGGGATGCGCCGGATCGAGGCGGAAGCTGATGGCACGGTTGTGCAGCATCACGCCGCAGCCCGGCACGAAGATGCCGCTGCCGAAATCATGGAACAGCGAGTTGATGAAGGAGATGGCGTTGCCGTCGCGATCGACGATCGCGAAATAGACCGTGTCCTTGTGCACCACCTCGTCCCATGATTGGGGCGCGGAGGCGCGATCGAGCCGGATGCGAGCCCGCACCGCAGCTGCATAGTCATCGGAGAGAAAGCGCTCGAGATCAACGGCGCTGAAGCGCGGATCGGCGAAATAGGCGTCGCGCGCGCGATAGCTCGCCTTGACGGCCTCGGCGAGAAGATGGATCCGGTCGGCCTCGGTGAATTCATCGCCGCCGAGTGCATAGCCCTCGAGCACGCGCAGGATCATAAGCGCGGCAAGGCCCTGGCCGTTGGGCGGGCATTCATAGACATCATAGCCGCGATAGGGCGCCGCGATCGGCGCCACGTATTCGCATTTCTGTAACGCGAAATCCTCGAGCGTGTGGAGCCCGCCGAGCTTGTTGAGCTTCACGACGATCTCTTCCGCGACCGGGCCTTCATAGAATCCGGCGCGGCCCTTGCGCGCGATGCGCTTGAAGGTGGCGGCGAGCGCCGGCTGATAGAGCTTTTCGCCGAGGCCGATCGGCCGGCCCTTGGGCGCGAAGACGCGCGCGGCGTCGGCGTCGCGCGCCTGTTTCGGGAAGCTGCCGGAAAAATCGGCGGCGACGCGCGGCGTCACCGCATAGCCCTCCTCCGCGAGCTTGATCGCGGGGGCGAAGAGTTCGGCCATCTCCTTGGTGCCGTGATCCTCGAGGAGCCGGCACCAGGCGTCGATCGCGCCCGGCACGCTCACCGCATGCGGCGTCTCGACCTCGATCGCGCTTATGCCCTGCGCGCGATACCAATCGACGCTCGCCTTCATCGGCGCGCGGCCCGAGCCGTTCAAGGCGATAGGCGCCGCGCCCGCCTTCGCATAGAGCACGAAGCAATCGCCGCCGATGCCGGTCATATGCGGCTCCGTGACGCACAGCATGGCGATGGTCGCGATTGCGGCATCGACCGCGTTGCCGCCCTGGCGCAGCACCTCGAGGGCGGTCAAACTCGCGAGCGGATGCGAGGTCGCGGCCATGCCATTGGCGGAAACGGCGGCGGAACGATTGGGTTGTACGAAGTCGCGCATCGCCTATCCATATCGCTTGTCGGGTCCCGCCGCATTGCCTAATTTCAGCCCCGTGAATTGATCCCGGTGCGCCTTCTCCTTCTCGTCATTGCTGGGCTTGTCCCGGCAATCCATGGACCCGCGGGACAAGCCCGCGGGTGACGATCAAAAGGCTGTCGGGTTGTCGCGTTCTGGAAAGGACACCCCCTCATGCTCGACGCCTATATCTATGACGGATTGCGCACGCCCATCGGCCGCCATGCCGGCGCGCTCGCCCCGGTGCGCCCAGACGATCTCCTCGCCGGCGTGATCAAGCAAGTGGTCGGGCGCAACCCGTTCAAGCCGCAGGATTACGAGGACACGGTCATCGGCTGCACCAACCAGGCGGGCGAGGATGCGCGCAACGTCGCCCGCCATGCGCTGCTGCTCGCGGGCCTGCCGATCGAGACCGCGGGCCTGACCGTCAACCGGCTTTGCGGCAGCGGCCTCGCCGCCGTGCTCGACAGCGCGCGGGCGGCCTCCTCCGGCCAGGGCGAGCTCTTCATCGCCGGCGGCGTCGAAAGCATGAGCCGCGCCCCTTTTGTCATGGCGAAGTCCGAGACCCCCTATCAGCGCCAATACCGCATGTTCGATTCGACCATCGGCGCGCGCTTTGCCAATCCCAAGATCGAGAAGGCTTATGGCGCCGACACCATGGCCGAGACCGCCGACAATGTCGCGCGCGAGCATCAGATCACGCGCGAGGAGAGCGACAAATTCGCCCTCGCCTCGCAGCAGAAATACGCCAAGGCCAAGGCAGCGGGCTTTTATGACAAAGAGCTGATGCCGGTGAGCGTCGCCGCCGGCCGCAAAGGCGCGGTGACGATCGTGGCGCAGGACGAGCACCCGCGGCCCGAGAGTTCGCTTGAAAAGCTGCTCGCGCTGAAGCCGCTCAACGAGGGCGGCGTCGTCACCGCGGGCAACGCCTCGGGCATCAATGACGGCGCGGCGGCGCTCGTCATCGGCACCAAGAAGGCCGGCGAGAAGGCCGGTGCCAAGCCCTGGGCGCGCATCGTCTCGGCCGCTGTCGCCGGCGTGGCGCCGCGTGTGATGGGGCTGGGCCCGGTGCCGGCGTCGCAAAAGGCATTGCAGCGCGCGGGGCTCGCCCTGAAAGACATGGATGTGATCGAGCTGAACGAGGCGTTCGCAAGCCAGGTGCTGGGCTGCCTCAAGCTGATGGGGATCGATTACGAGGATGAGCGCGTCAACCCCAATGGCGGCGCGATCGCGATCGGCCATCCCTTAGGCGCCTCGGGCGCGCGCCTCGTCTTGACCGCGACGCGCGAGCTGCAGCGCCGCGGCGGGCGCTACGCGCTCGTCACCATGTGCATCGGCGTCGGCCAGGGCATCGCGGCGGTGATCGAGCGCACGGCATGAGCGAGGTCGAGAAGCCGAACCTTGCTGCGCGTTCGGCCTATAAGCTCTGGTTCCAAGAGCGTGTGCGCTACAGCGATGTCGATCACAACAACCACGTCAACCACGCGGTGTTCTTGACCTACTTCGAGACCGCGCGGGTCTCGATCACGCGCAATCCCGAGCTCGGGATGCTGGAGCCGGGCGAGAATTTCAACGTCGTGCGCGTCGAATGCGACTACAAGGCGGAGCTGCGCTTTCCCGGCAATTTCGAGGTCGGCTTGCGCGGCCTCAAATATGGCCGCACCTCCTTTCGCCTGGCCCAAGCCGTGTTCCAGGGCGAGACATGCTGCTGCATCGAGGAGGTCGTGCTGGTCTTCATGGACCGCGCCACCCGCAAATCGAAGCCGATCTCGGACAAGCTCCTCGCCTGGCTCAAGGAAAACGGCGCGACGGCGGGGTGAGCTGCGGCTCGGACTGCAAAACCATCCCGCGTCCCTCGACTTCGCTCGGGATGAGGCGAGACCAAGCACGGCATCAATCGCCCGATGCCATTATCCCTATTCCTCAGCCTCAGCCTGAGCCTGTCGACGGCCGCACGATCGAATTGCAGCGGCCTATTCTATAACCCCGGCGGCGACAGCCTTTTCCAATCATTCGCGAGCGAAAGCTTCGCCTCGGTGAGCTTCTGCAAGCCGTCGAGATCGAGCCCTTCGACCATCTCGCGCACGAGGAAGCCGTCGCGCGTGACGTCGAGCACGGCGAGGCTGGTGTAAACCCGCTTGACGCAGCGCGCGGCGGTCAAGGGCAAGGTGCAGGCCTTGCGCAGCCGCGGGCTGCCGTCCTTGGCGTTGTGCTCCATCAGCACACGCACTTCCTTGGCGCCGGCGGCGAGATCCATCGCACCGCCGACGCCCGGCGCGAGCTTTTCAGAATTGGTCGCCCAATTGGCGAGATCGCCCGTCTCCGAGACTTCATAGGCGCCAAGGACCGAGAGATCGATATGCCCGCCGCGGATCATCAGGAAGGAATCATTGTGGTGAAAGAATGCACCGCCCGGCCGCAGCGTCGTCAGCCCCTTGCCGGCATTGATGAGATCGCGATCCTCCTCGCCCGGCTTGGGCGCGCCGCCCATGCCGAGGATGCCGTTCTCGCTGTGGAGCACGACTTCGCGCTGCGGCGGCACATAGTCCGAGACCAGCGTCGGCAGACCGATGCCGAGATTGACATATTGGCCCTCGGCGATGTCCTGCGCCGCGCGCCAGGCGATCTGCTTGCGCGTGAGCGGCGTCATGCGGTGACCACCCGATCGACGAAAATGCCGGGCGTGACGATCGCCTCGGGATCGAGCGCGCCCAGCTCGGCGATTTCGTCCACTTGCGCGACCGTCACCTTCGCCGCCATCGCCATCACCGGGTTGAGGTTTCGCCCCGCCTTGCGATAGGTGAGATTGCCCCAGCGATCGGCGCGATGCGCCTTGATGAGCGCGAAATCCCCGGGCAGCGGCCGCTCGAAGACAAACAGCGCCCGGTCGATCATGCGAGTCTCCTTGCCCTCCGCGAGCTTGGTTTCGGCGCCGACGCGGGTGTAGAAGCCGCCGATCCCGGCGCCCGCCGCGCGCATGCGCTCGGAGAGCGTGCCTTGCGGCACGAGCTCGATCTCGATTTTCCGCTCGGCATAGAGCTGGTCGATCACCTGCGGATCGCTCGAGCGCGGATAGGAGCAGATGACCTTTCGCGCCCGTCCCGCATTCAACAGCGCCGCGGTGCCGACCAGGCCGCTGCCGGCATTGTTGCAGACAATGGTGAGCTCGCGCGCGCCGTGCTCGATCACCGCCTCGATCAGCGCGAAGGGCTCGCCCACCGCGCCGAAGCCGCCGCAGAACACGGTATCGCCGTCCTTGAGGCCTTGGAGCGCCGCCGCGAAATTCTCGACGCGCTTGTCGATCATGAGGGCGACCTAGAACTTGACCGCATCGCCGCCCTTGAGCTGGAGCATTTGCCGCGCCTCGTCCGCGCTCGCGATCTCGAGCGACAGATTTTCCAGAATCGTGCGGATGCGCGTCACTTGCTCGGCATTGGTCTTCGCCATCTGGCCCTTGCCGAGATAGAGCGAATCCTCGAGCCCGACGCGCACGCTTCCGCCCATAATCGCGCCCATGGTGATGAGCGGCATCTGATGGCGTCCGGCGGCCAGAATCGACCAGTGATAGGAATCGCCGAAGAGCTTGTCGGCAATGCGCTTCATATGAGCAAGATTCTCCGGGTCCGCACCAATACCGCCCAAGATGCCGAAGATGGTCTGAACCAGCAGCGGCGGCCGAATCAGCTTCCGATCCAAAAAGTGAGCAAGGTTATAGAGATGACCGACGTCGTAACACTCGAACTCGAAGCGCGTTCCGTGAACCTCGCCTAAATCTTTCAAAATTCTCTCTATGTCAGCAAAAGTATTACGGAAAATGAGGTCCCTTGTCCCTTCGAGATAGGGCCTCTCCCAATCGTGCTTGAAGTCCTTGTAGCGGCCGAGCATCGGATAGAGGCCGAAATTCATCGAGCCCATATTGAGCGAGCACATCTCGGGCGATGCCTTCAAAGGCGCGGCCAAGCGCTCCTCGAGCGTCATCTTGTGACCGCCGCCGGTGGTGATGTTGATGACGGCCTTGCTTGCCTGCTTGATGCGCGGCAGGAACTGCATGAAGACCGCGGGATCGGGCGTCGGCCGCCCGTTCTTCGGGTCGCGCGCGTGGAGATGGAGGATCGCGGCGCCAGCCTCCGCCGCGCCAATTGCCTGTTCGGCGACCTCGTCGGGCGTCACCGGCAAATAGGGACTCATGGTGGGGGTGTGGATGGACCCCGTCACCGCGCAAGTGATGATGACCTTGCCCGATTTCGCCATGCCGCCCTCCTTCGCTTCCCTCCGGGAAGCTTGGCCGTTACGGCGAAGTGTTAGAGCGTTTTCGCCTGCAGGGGAACTGCCGCGATGGCTGTGGGGGCGTCAGGCGTTCGCGCGGATGAAGTCGCGGATCTTGGGATAGATGGCGTTGCGCCAGCGGCTGCCGTTGAAGACGCCGTAATGGCCGACGCCCGGCTGCATATATTGCGGCTTCTTGGCTTCGGGGAGGCCGGTCAGAAGCGCCTTTGCCGCCGTGGTCTGGCCGACGCCGCAAATATCGTCGTTCTCGCCCTCGACCATGAAGACCGCCGTGCGCTCGATTGCGGCCGGCTCGACCAGCCGGTCGCGCGACAGGAACGAGCCATGCGCCAGATCGCGGCGATGGAACACGCGGTCGATGGTCTGGAGATAGAAATCGGCCGGAAGATCCATGACCGAGGCATATTCGTCATAGAATTTGCGCGTGGTCGCGGCGCTCTCGCCATCGCCCTCGACGAGATGCCGGAAAAGCTCGACATGCGCATTGACATGGCGGTCGAGATTCATGCTGAGGAAGCCAGCGAGCTGCAGGAAGCCGGGATAGACGCGGCGGAAGGCGCCGGGATGGCGCATCGGCACCGTGTCGATGACGTGCTGCTCGAGCCATTGCAGGCTATGCGCCTCGGCGAAGCGGCTCACCTGCGTCGGATTGGCGGCGGTATTGATCGGGCCACCCATCAAAACCAGGCTCTTCGGCTGCGCGCGCTCATCGGCCTGCGCCATGAGCGATACCGCCGCCAGCACCGGCACCGCGGGCTGGCACACGGCGATGACGTGGAGATCGGGCCCCAGGCGGCGCATGAAGCTCATCATCAGGTCGATATGGTCGTCGAGATCGAAGCGCCCGTCGCGCAGCGGCACGTTGCGAGCGTTGATCCAGTCGGTCACGTAAACGTCGTGATCGGGCAGCATGGTCTCGACCGTGCCGCGCAGCAGGGTGGCGAAATGGCCGGAGAGCGGCGCCACCAGCAAAACGCTTGACTCTACGACCGGCTTCTCCTTGCGGAAATGCAAAAGCGTGCAGAAGGGCGTGCGCTCGACCGCCTCTTCGCGCACCGCGACCGGCTCGCCGGCGACGAGCGTCGTCGCGATGCCGAACTCGGGCCGGCGATGCGAGATGCCGGCACGCGCAACGAGCTCGCAGGTCGCGGCCAGGTGGCGCAACGCCGGGTGATCGCGAAAGGCGAGCCAGGGATGGTTGAAGAATTCTTGCCCTGCCCGCGCGATCAGGCGAAGCGGAGCGAAGGCGTCGCTGTGCGCCTGATAGGCTTGATAGAGCATCAATCGAGCTCCGCCGCGAGCGCGCGACAACGCGCCCAACCCGTCAATTTACAACCCATCGGATTGAGAACTCGCTAACCCCGGCCGCGGCTCGATTGGTTAATTCGCCGGCTCGAAATAGCGGTCGTCCTGCAGCGTCTGAAGCGCGACCGTCTTGCGGTCGCTCGGCGCGCCCACGCGACAGAGTCGGACATGTGGCGTTGGCTCCCAGGCGGAGCGGTAGACCGTGTCGACCTCCCAGACCAGGGAGCGCACGCTGCGCGAGCGGAAGCGCTGGCCGGCAGAAATGCCGAAATCATCGCCCTCGCCCGAATGCCTCTTAAACATGTTCGTCACCTTGAAACCATTATTGGTCATCCCCGCGGGCCGGCATCATATGAAACTCGCGCGGCAGCGTCGATGCCAAAGAAGACTCGGGCAGCGCATCCCGAAGAATGCCAGCTATGCAACCGCCTCGCGCATGCCGTGGATGAAGATTGCCAGGGTGACGACCGCCAGCGCAGCGAACAGCGCAAAGGCCGCGGGCACCGACGCATCGGCGAAGCCGCCGTCGATCAGCGCGCGCGACGCGTTGACCGCGTAGAAGAACGGATCGAATCGCGCTGCGATCTGGATGGCCCGCGGACCGAAGCTCACGGGCAGCATGATCCCGGACAGGATCATGGCCGGCAGCACGAAGGTGTTGATGAGGCCGGCGAGAATTCCGCCCTCGCGGATGACGAGCGCCAAGCGGTAGGACACCGACGCCATGCCGATGCCGATCAGCACGATCAGCAGGATAAGCGCCGCCGCGCCGAGAATGTGCAGCTGCAGGCCAAAGAAGAACGAGCAGGCGATGAGCGCGACGCTCTGGATCACGAGATTGACCGAGGATTGCAGGATGAAGCCCAGGGCCAGCGCCAGCCGGCTGATCGGGGTCACGCGCAGCCTTTCGAGAAAGCCCGAATCGAGCTTGTCGCGCAGCGTGAAGCCTTCGAACCCGGCGCCGAAGAGCGCATTCATGACGAGCAAGCCCGGCGCGAAGAACTGGATCGCGTTGCCGCCGGGAAAGCCGCGCGAGCTCGCGACGCCGTTGAGGAGCGGCCCGAACAGCAGAAGATAGATGATCGGCTGAAACAGGCCGCTGACGCTCCAGAACGGATTGCGCATGGTGACACGCAGCTCGTTCATGGCGATGAGATAGGTGTCGCGCATCAAACGCTCCTCAGCCTGGCACCGCGTCGGAGTCGCGCAGGCTGCGGCCGGTGAGCTTCAAGAACACGTCGTCGAGCGACGGCCGCGAAAGATGCACCGATTTCGCCGGATGATGGCCCTGACCGACGATCCGCAGCAGCGCCGGCAAAGCCTCGTCGCCATGGTCGACATAGACCTGCAGCATCGCGCCCGATTGGTGGCGTTCGAGCACGACGGGGTTGCCGTCGAGCAGCTGCGCGGCCGCCTGCGCTTGCCGCTCGTCGTCATAGCCGAGCGTGACGATATCGCCGGCGATCTCCTTCTTGAGCTCGGCCGGCGTGCCCAGGGCGACGATCCGGCCGAGATCGACGATCGCGACGCGATCGCACAACGCGTCGGCCTCTTCGAGATAATGCGTCGTCAAGAAAATGGTCGTGCCCTGCTCGTGCACGGTCCTGACTTCTTCCCAGACCCGCACGCGGCTTTGTGGATCGAGACCGGTCGTCGGCTCGTCGAGAAACAGCAATTCGGGCGCGTTGATGACGCCGGAGGCGAGATCGAGGATCCGGCGCTGGCCGCCGGAATAGGTCTCGGCCTTGCGGTCGATGAAGGCGGCGAGCTTGAGGCGATCGACAAGCGCGTCGATCCGGCGCGCGGCCTCGCTCCGGCTCATGCGATAGAGCTGGGCATGGAGCATCAGATTTTCCCGCCCCGTCGCGACCTGTTCGAGCCCGCCCTTTTGCCCGACATAGCCGATGCGGCGGCGGATTTCATGGGCCTCGGTCGCGAGGTCGAAGCCGGTCACGGTCGCGCGGCCCGAGCTCGGCAGCAAGAGCGTGCAGAGCATGCGCATCGTCGTGCTCTTGCCCGCGCCGTTGGGGCCGAGCAGGCCGAAAATCTCGCTGCTGTCAACTTCAAGATCGATTGCGCGCACGGCCTCGACGGCGTCCTTCCGGCCGCGCGCGAAGGTCTTCGACAGTTTTTCGGTCAAGATGACGGGGGCCATGCGCAGGGTGCTCTTAGGCGGCATGAGAGACCGCGCCAAAATATCAGAAGGCGGGAAAGCGCCCTAAAGCTTTTGCCGTGACGAGCGTCGCGCCTCGGCTATTTCGCGGTTTGCGGCAACGGGGCCAGAGACTTGATATAGACCGCGATCGCGTGGCGATCGGCGTCGGTGAGCTGCGAGGTGCCTTCGACCACGTCCGACATGCCCTGCCCGACATAGTCGCCATCCGGCGTCATGCCCGATTTCAGCACCTCGATGACATCATCGAGCTGCCATTTGCCGATCCCGTCCCTCGGATCGGCCGTGATGTCCGGCGCCTCGTTGCCATCGGGACCATGCGGATTGCCGGCATAGGCGTGGTCGCGCTCGAGGCCGCCGAGGAAGTTGCGCGGCGTGTGGCACTCCTGGCAGTGCACCACCGCCTCGGCGAGATAGCGGCCGCGATTCCATTCGGCGCTCTGCTTTGGATCGGCCGTCAGCGCACCCGGGGTGAAGAAGAGCTTGCGCCAGCCGATCAGGATGTAGCGCCAGCGCAATAGAAGCTTCACCTCATGCGGGCGCGACACGCGGTCCACCGGCTGCCGGCTCATGAGAAACGCATAGAGGTCGGCGACGTCGCCAGCGGTCATCTTGGTGAAGGCGGTGTAGGGAAAGACCGGATAGAGATAGTTGCCCTCTAAATCCTTTCCCTCGTGCATCGCGCGATAGAAATCGGTCTCGGTCCATTTGCCGATTCCGGTCACCGGATCGGGCGTGATATTGGGGCCGTAAAACGTTCCGTAAGGCGTCACGATCGCCCGGCCGCCCGAAAGCGGCGGCGTGCCGGCCTTTTTGTCCGTGTGACAAGCATCGCAATCGGCGGCGGCGGCGAGATAGGCGCCGCGCGCGATGGCCGCCTCGTCGGCCGCCGACGCCGACGCCACCGAGCCCAAAAGCAGCCAAACCGACAAGACAACAAGGTGCTTTGCGATTTGGCTTGCCAGCATGCCAAATTTCATACCCGAACCCTCGACGGATCGCCAGCGTGGGCGCGCAAACGTGAATTCCGGTCGCGTTGGAAATGTCGCAAGCTTGGGCAACACAATTGGCGATGGAGGAATCGCAATGGCTCAGCGCAATCCTGTGAGCTTGCCGGGCGTCTTTATCATGGGTTTGACGGCGGCCTCGCTCGCCGTCTTTTCCGCGCGCGCGGCCGAGGACGCGGCCAAGGAGGTGACGACGGCCGCGACCCATGCCGGCCTCGCCGCGGCCGCCAAGGACATGAAGGACGTTCAGATGCATCTGCATCATACCGTCAATTGTCTGGTTGGTCCCGCGGGCGCCGGCTTTGATACGAAGGAAGCCAATCCGTGCAAGGATCAGGGCAACGGCGCCATTCCCGACACCAAAGACCCGGGCAAGCTCGCCGCGCTGCGCGACGCCTTAACGCAAGTCAATAACGGATTGAAGCAGACCGACATGGCGGCCGCGCAAAAAGACGCGAGCGCCGCGCAGGGACTGATCAAGAAGGCGATGTGACGGGCGGCGGCCGACGGACCCCGGCCGCGCGCTCATTTCTTTTCTTCGGGCGCGCGGAAGGCGTTGTGGCAGAGCCCGTTGCAGCTTTGGCGATACAATCCGCTCAAACTCTTGCCGACGGTCTCCGGATCCGCCGTCTTGACGATCGGAACGAGCTGCAGTTCCGCCTCGTGAAGCTTGGCCGGCGCGGCCTTGGCTTCGTCGAGATGCTGCCATAACTCGGGCTTGGCGCGCGTCTTGCCGGGGAAGTCGGCGTTGCTGGTGCCGGGCGGAAAGAGAGCCGCGAGCTTCGGTCCCAGTTGCGTCGAGAGATCGAGCAGCTTGTTGACGCCTTCGACCGCCGCCTCGCGCGTGCCCTTGCCTTTGGCGAAATTGCTGATGGCGTCGACGGCGTGCTGCTGGCTTTCCATGAAATCCTGGCGCGCCTTGATGACCGCTTCCTTGTTCTCCTGGGCGGTCACGGACACCGCACTTGCCGCGGCCCAGACGGCCAAAACCGCTACTGCCATTCCCGCCCTGAGATAATTCTTCATGTGCTCCTCACCACTCCAACCCGAGCGATGATATTCAGGGCTACGATGGGAAAGAGTAACGTTTGCGTGAAATTCGCGCGAGCGAGGCACGAACAGCAATGACAATCGGGATTGGCTTTGAATTGATTTCATCGGACCGGAATTGTAAGCTCACCGCTCGAAATGCAATCACGATGGCGTCCGCCGCAAGAGCGGGCGCGGCTCACCCGGGCGCCGAGCGGCGAGACCTGGGGAGTTTAGAATAAACAGGGGGAGGGAAATGCGGTCCGCACCGGTCTTCAATTCGATGAGTCCGTTCGTCAAGCGCGCCCTGGCACCCGTTGCCGCGGGCGTGCTCGCCTTGGTCCTGACCTTGCCGAGCGCTGCGGTGCAGGCGGCCGAGACCACCTACACGATGAAGATCTCGGTGCCGACGATCCATGACATTCCCAATGTCTGGATCGACGAGTTCGCGGCGGCGATCGAGAAAGGCTCGAATGGCCAGATCAAGACCCAGGTCTATCCCGCGAGCCAACTCGGCTCGATCCCGCGCCAGATCGAGGGGACGCAATTCGGCTCGATTCAATGCGAGCTGATCCCGCCGGAATTCATGGTCGGTCTCGATACGCGCTTCCAGGTGCTGGCTGCGCCCGGCCTCGTCAATACCGACGAGCAGGGGCAACGCCTTGCCCTCGACCCTTCGGTGCGCAAGCTGATGCTCGGCCTCGGCGCCGATAAAGGCCTGCATGGCGTCGGGCTGTTCTATGCGGAGGCGGACCTCCTGATCAGCCGCACGCCGATCCGCACGCTCGACGACTTGAAGGGCAAGAAAATCCGCATTTTCGCCTCGCCCTTCCAGACCCTGGCTTTCCAGCGGCTCGGCATGACTCCGGTGGCGTTGACGCTTGGCGATGTGGTGCCCGGGCTGCAAGAAGGAACGATCGACAGCGCCGTCACCGGCATCGGTCCGATCGTCTCTTTCCATATGGTCGACGCGGCGAAGTTTGTCACCGAGATTCACCAGCCGGCGATCTTCCTCATTACGGAGGTGAACAAGAAGTGGTTCGACAGTCTGCCGAAGACTCTGCAGGACCTGGTCGAGAGCGCGGCGACCAAGGCGGACCACGACATCAATCCGATCGCGGTAAAGATGGTCGCCGAGGCGCTGCAGCAGTGGAAATCGGTGGGCGGAACCCTGTTCCCGCTATCCGCCGAGGAGCGCGCCAAGCTGATGAAGACCCTCGGCGATGTCGGCACCGAGGTCGCGAGCAAGAACCCGCAGCTCGATGCCGCCTATAAAACCGTTACCCAGGCCGCGAAGACTCTGAGCGCGTCCGCAAAGTAGCGCTGCCGGCGCGTTGGCGGACCCCGTGAGTGCGCGTCGTGTGGCGTTCGCGCGGCGCGCCAGGGCGGCGAAACGGACGACCCGATGATCGAGGCCATTCATAAGGGCGTGCATGGGCTGCTCGCCGTCACCCGCTCCTTATCGGCGATTTTTCTCATCAGCAGCGTCGCGATCAATTTCGCCAATATCGTCGGACGCTACGCCTTCAGCCAGTCCTTCACCTGGGCGATCGAGATCATCCTCTTCCTCATGGTCGGAGCGGTCTTCACCGGCTGCTGCGCGGTCGCGTGGGAGAACCGTCACATCCGCATGGATGTGTTCTTGCGGATCCTGCCGCCGAGGATCGGCGGGCTGCTCGCGCTCCTGTCCGACCTGGTGCTGATCGCCACGGCGGCACTCGTCGCGGCGTTCTCCTATCCCGTCATTAGCCAGCTCGCGGCGTTCGATGAGCGCAGCGCGGCGGCGAACTTCCCGATGGTCATCCCGCAGGCGATGGTGCCGATCGGCTACAGCCTGATGGCGATCCTGGTCGCGATACGCTTGCTCACCGGACGCCGCCACGGCAATGGCGGCGCGCCGCGAACGCATTCCTGAGCGGGCGGCGATGCTGGCCTATCTCATTTATTTCGGCCTGCCGGTTTTTCTCCTCGCCATCGGCTTTCCCGTTTTCCTCATCCTGCTTGTGACGTCGATCGTCGCCATTCTGACAATCGCCGGCGCGCCGCCGGAGACGCTGCAAACCTATATGTTCGGCAGCCTCGACAATTTCCCGCTGATGGCCGTGCCGTTCTTCGTGCTCGCCGGCGAGTTCATGGCGCAGGGCGGCGTCGCGCGCCGCATCATCGCCATGGTCATGGCCTTTGTCGGCGGCGTGCGCGGCTCGCTCGGCGTCACGACCGTGGCGGCTTCGGAGCTGTTCGGCGCGATGTCGCATACCGCGATCGGCACCGTCGTCGCGATGGGACGGATGCTCTACCCCTCGCTGAGGGACGCAGGCTACGAAGACCGTTTCTCGGTCGGGCTGATCGCCTCTTCCGGCGCGATTGCGGTGATGATCCCGCCCTCGATCGCGATGATCCTCTATGCCGTCTCGGCCGAGCAGTCGGCGGTGGCGCTGTTCACCGCGGGCATCCTGCCAAGCCTTCTCATCGGCATCATCGATGGCGGCTTCGTCCTGACCTACGCGCGCATGAAGAAGGTCCCGCTCGGCGAGCGCGCGCATCGGCGAATGGTGTGGCAGACGACCAAGGAGGCGAGCTGGTCGCTCGGCACGCTGGTCGTGATCTTCGGCGGCATCTACGGCGGCATCTTCACGCCGACCGAGGCCGCCGGCGTCGCCGTCGTTTACTCGATCTTCGTGACGATGGTGATCTATCGCGAGGTCGACCTCGCGCGCTGCTGGAAGATTCTCGTCGACGCCTCCTACCTCATTTCCCAGATCCTGCTGATCGTCACCTCGGCGGGAATCTATTCCTGGCTGCTGACAACGAGCGGCATTCCGCAACAAATCGTCGGCGCGATCGAAGCGCTCCACATGTCGAAATGGGAGCTGCTGCTGAGCCTCAATGTCGGCCTCCTCGCCGCCGGCAGCTTTCTCGAGCCGGCGCCGGCGATCCTGATCCTGACGCCGCTGCTGCTGCCGATCGTCCAGGGTGTCGGCGTCAACGCCATCCATTTCGGGATCATCGTAACGGTGAATTTGAGCCTCGGCATGTACACGCCGCCCTTCGGGCTCAACCTGTTCTCGTCGCAGGCGATCTTCAACGCGCCGCTCGGGCGCATCTATGCGGGCGTCTTGCCTTTCCTGGTGCTCAACTTTATCGCGCTGCTCATCATCACCTATATCCCGGAAATCTCGATGGTGCTGTTGCACCGCTGAGTTCGAGAGGCCAGGCCCGAGCGGGGCAGCCTAAATCAGCCCCAGTTCGAGCTTTGCTTCCTCGCTCATCCGGTCCTTGTCCCAGGGCGGCGACCAGACCAGCTTCACGCGCACGTCGTTGACGCCCTCGACCTCGGCGACGGCGTCGCGCACCTGGCCCGGCAAGGCGCCCGCCACCGGACAAGCCGGGGTCGTCAGCGTCATCTCGATGTAGACGATGCCGTCCTTGTTGGCGATGAGCTCGTAGATGAGGCCAAGCTCGACGATGTTCACCGGAATTTCCGGATCGTGCACCGTGCGCATCGCATCGAGCACGCGCTCGACCAAGGCCGGATCGCTTTCGGTCGCGGCTGGGCGCTCGACCTCCTCGCCGGCGGGCGTTTCGCCCGCGTGACCGAAATCGAAGGGATCGTCGCTCGCCATAACTGCTACTCGGTCTTGACCGTGGCGCCGACCCCGCCGGCCTTGAGCGCCGCCTCGAAGGCGCGCCAGGCAAGCGTCGCGCATTTGACGCGCGCGGGATAGGCCTTGACGCCTTCGAGCGGGGCCAGCCGCTCGAGATCGTCCTGAAGCGCCTCGGGTATCGTCGTCCCCTCGCCGCCCGTGACCTCGGCATGGAACGCCTTGAACAGCTCGTCGGCCTCGGCAACCGTCTTGCCCTTCAGCACCTCGGTCATGAGCGAGGCCGAAGCGGTCGAGATCGCGCAGCCGCGGCCCTCGAAGCTCACATCCTTGATCCGGTCGCCCTCGACATCGAGATAGACGGTCACGCGGTCGCCGCAAAGCGGATTGTGGCCTTGCGCGAAATGGCTCGGATGCGGCATCGCATGGAAATTCCGCGGCTTGCGGCCGTGATCGAGAATGATGTCCTGATAGAGATCCCGCGATTCCATGTGCCCTGTTACCCGTTCTTTCACTCAGCGCGCGAAGATCGCCTGCGCCGCCGTTAACGCCTCGGCGAGCCGATCGATATCGCTCTCATCGTTGTAGACGCCGAACGAAGCGCGCGTCGTCGCGTGCATGCCGAGCTTTTCCAAGAGCGGCTGCGCGCAGTGATGCCCGGCACGCACCGCGACCCCGTGCTGATCGAGCAAGGTTGCGAGATCGTGCGGGTGAACGCCCTCGACATCGAGCGAGAGAATGCCGAAGCGCCGCTGTCCCGCACCGACGAGCCTGACCCCGGGCAGCCGCGACAACCGGTCGATGCCGTATTCCGTCAGCGCCGCCTCATGCGCCTCGATCTCGTCGCGCCCCAGCGCCTCGATGTAATCGAGCGCGGTCGCGAGCCCGATCGCGCCCGAAATGTCGGGCGTGCCGGCCTCGAAGCGCGCCGGCGGCGGCTGAAAGGTCGTGCGCTCGAAGGTGACGTTCTCGATCATGTCGCCGCCCGCTTGCCAGGGCGGCATGGCATCGAGGATCGCGCGCTTGGCATAGAGCACGCCGATGCCGGTCGGCCCATAGGTTTTGTGGCCCGAGAAGGCATAGAAATCGCAATCCATCGCGCGGACATCGACCTTCATGCGCGGCGCCGCCTGGCAGCCATCGATCAGCACCTTGGCGCCCTGGGCGTGCGCCAGGCGAATGACCGCCTCGACCGGCACGATCGCGCCGGTCGCATTGGCGAGCTGCGTCACGCCGACGAGCTTGGTGGCGGGCGTGACGAGCGCGGCGAGCGCGCTCATGTCGAGCCCGCCGGTGGCGTCGATCGGCGCGACTTTCAGCGTGAAGCCGACGCGATCCCGCAGAATCTGCCAGGGCACGATATTGGCGTGATGCTCCAACTCGGTGATGAGCACCTCGTCGCCCGGTTTGAGAAAGGCGCCGCCCCAGCTATAGACGACGAGATTGATCGCCTCGGTCGCGCCGCGCACGAAAACGATCTCGCTGGCGTCGCCGGCATTGAGAAAGCGCCGTGCGGTCTCGCGCGCCGCCTCGTAGAGCTCGCTTGACTTGGTGCTCAGCCGGTAAACGCCGCGATGCACATTGGCGTAATCGGTGCGATAGAACTCGCTGACCCGATCGATCACCGCGGCGGGCTTTTGCGCGCTCGCCGCGCTGTCGAGGAAAACGAGGCCCGGATTGTTGGCGAAGATTGGAAAGTCGCGTTTCACGCGGCGCGGATCGAAAGCGGCCAATGTCTTGACAGCGGCGGACTTCATGCCTCGTCCTCGTCGCGGCCGAGCCAGCGCCGCACATGCCTTGCCAGGTAGGCGCGCAAGCCCGGATCGTCCTCGATCTGCTCGATCGCCTCGGCGGCGAAAGCCTCGATCAGCATGCGCCGCGCCTCGGCGGGCGGAATGCCGCGCGTCTCCAGATAGAACAGCGCCGCCTCATCGAGATCGCCGACCGTGGCGCCATGGCGGCATTTGACGTCGTCAGCAAAAATTTCAAGCTCGGGCTTGGTATCGACATTCGCGCGTGGCGAGAGCAGCAGATTCTTGTTGAGCTGATGGGCGTCGGTCTTCTGCGCCTCAGGTCGGACCGCGATGCGGCCCAGGAACACGCCATGCGCGCGCTCATCGACGACAGTCTTGAAATATTCGCGCGTGGTGCAACCCGGCGCTGCGTGATCGACGAGGGTTGCGACTGTCGCCTCCTGCTCGCCGCGCAGCAGGCTTGCGCCGAACAATCCGCAGGCCGCATCCTTGCCGGCAAAGCGCACGACGATGTCGTGGCGCGCGAGCCCGCCGCCGAGGTGCAGCACGAAGGCCTCATAGCGCGCGTTTTTTTCCAGAACCGCACGCGCCTGCGCGAGGTGGATTGCGCTCTTGTCCTCGTCCTGAAGTTTTGCGTGCCGCAGCGCCGCGCCGGGCGCGAGCTCGACCCGCGCGACGGCGTTGAGCCAATGCTCGGCGCCGCCGGCGAAGCTCTCGATCACGGTCGCGCGCGCGCCCTCGCCCAACCGCACCAGCGAGCGCAGCTGCGAAGAGCGTTGCGGCGCGCGGCCGAAATGGACGATCTCGACCGGCCGCTCGAGAACGACCCCGGGATCGAGCGCGAGGACGAACCCGTCCGCGAAAAGCGCCGCGTTGAGCGAGGCGAAGGCCTGGCCGCCGATTCGATCGGTCTCGTCGAACAGCGCCTTCGCCAATTCGGGCCGCTCCTCGAGCGCCTTTCCCGTGCCGGCAAGATAAGCGCCCTCGGGCAGCATGCCGATATCGCATAGCGCCGGCGCAAGCCGGCCATCGATCAGGACGAGGCGATGAGTTTTATCCGGATAGAGCCAGCGCGCCAGATCGGGCGCGGTTCCCGCCTCTCCCCCGGCCGGCGCGAAGCTGCTGCGGCGCAAAGCGCCGAGATTGGTAAAGCGCCAATCCTCGCTGCGCCGCGTCGGGAAACCCAGCGCCTCGAAGCGCGCGAGAGCGGTGCGACGGCTGTCGCCGAGCCAGGTCGGCTCGCCCGCGCGCCGCTGCGCGTCGAAGGCCGCGCGGTAAGGCGCTGTTTCGACCGAGGCGCTCATGCGGCTCAGGCCGCGTCGCCGAGCATGGCGTAGCCGCGCTTTTCGAGCTCGGCCGCCAGGCTCTTGTCGCCCGACATGACGATCTTGCCCTGGCTCAGGACATGCACCCGGTCGGGCTCGACATAGTCGAGCAGACGTTGGTAATGGGTAATCAGCACCATGGCGCGCGCGGGCGAGCGCAGCCTGTTGATGCCGTTGGCGACGAGCCGCAGCGCATCGATGTCGAGGCCGCTATCGGTCTCGTCGAGCAAGGCGAGCTTGGGCTCGAGCATCGCCATCTGGAAAATCTCGTTGCGCTTCTTCTCGCCGCCGGAGAAGCCGACATTGACGCCGCGCTGCAACAGATCGTCGCCGATCTCGAGCTCCTTGAGCTTCGCCCGCACGGCCTTCAGAAACTGCCCAGCATCGAGCTCGGCCTCGCCGCGCGCGCGCCGCACCGCGTTCAACGCGGCGCGCAGGAAATACATGTTGTTCACGCCCGGAATCTCGACCGGGTACTGGAAGGCGAGAAACACACCCGCGCGCGCGCGCTCATCGGCACTCAGTGCAAGCAGATCGCGGCCCTCATAAAGCACGGTTCCCGCGGTGACCTCATAGCCCGGGCGGCCGGCGAGCACGCCCGCAAGCGTGCTCTTGCCCGAGCCGTTGGGGCCCATGATGGCGTGCACCTCGCCCGGCTGGACGGCGAGATCGATGCCTCTCAGGATCTCACGTCCCTCGGCAATTTTCGCGTGCAGATCTCTGATTTCCAACATCAAAATTCGATACCTCACTACCCGACTGAACCTTCGAGGCTAACCGCCAGAAGTTTCTGTGCTTCGACTGCAAACTCCATCGGAAGTTCTTTTAGAACATCCTTACAGAAACCATTGACTATTAAAGATAATGCGTCCTCTTTCGAGAGTCCGCGCTGCTGGCAGTAGAACATCTGCTCGTCGCTGATCTTCGAGGTGGTCGCCTCGTGCTCGACCCGCGCCGACGGATTGCGCACCTCGATATAGGGCACGGTATGCGCGCCGCAGCGCTGACCGATCAGCAGCGAATCGCATTGCGTGTAGTTGCGCGCGTTCTGGGCCTTGGGCTGAACGCGCACCAGGCCGCGATAGGTGTTCTGGCCGCGGCCCGCCGAGATGCCTTTCGAGATGATGGTGGAGCTGGTGTTGCGCCCCATATGGATCATCTTGGTGCCGGTATCGGCCTGCTGCAGATTGTTGGTGATCGCGACCGAGTAGAAGGCACCGACCGAATCATCGCCCTCGAGAATGCAGCTCGGATATTTCCAGGTGATGGCCGAGCCGGTCTCGACCTGGGTCCAGGAAATCTTGGCGCGATCGCCGCGGCAGGCACCGCGCTTGGTCACGAAATTGTAGATCCCGCCCCGCCCCTCGGCATCGCCCGGATACCAGTTCTGCACCGTCGAATATTTGATCTCGGAGTCTTCGAGCGCGACCAGCTCGACCACGGCGGCGTGGAGCTGGTTCTCGTCGCGCTGCGGCGCGGTGCAGCCCTCGAGATAGCTCACATAGCTGCCCTTGTCGCAGATGATCAGCGTGCGCTCGAACTGCCCGCTCTTGGCGGCGTTGATGCGGAAATAGGTCGACAGCTCCATCGGGCAGCGCAGGCCCGGCGGCACATAAACGAAGGAGCCGTCGCTGAACACGGCGGAGTTCAGCGCGGCAAAGAAATTGTCGCCCTGCGGCACGACCGAGCCAAGATGTTTGCGCACCAGCTCCGGATGCTCGCGCACCGCCTCGCCGAAGGAGCAGAAGATGATGCCGAGTTCGCCGAGCTTCGCCTTGAAGGTGGTGGCGACCGAAATGCTGTCGAACACGGCATCGACCGCGACGCCGGCCAGCGCCGCGCGCTCGTGCAACGGAATGCCGAGCTTCTCATAAGTTTTAAGCAGCTCGGGATCGACCTCGTCGAGAGATTTGGGGCCCGTCGCCCGTTTCGGCGCGGAGTAATAGGTCGCGGCCTGATAATCGATCGGCGCGATCTTGAGCTTCGCCCAGTTCGGGCTTTCCATCTTCTGCCAGTGATTGAAGGCCTCGAGCCGCCAATCGAGCAGCCATTGCGGCTCGTGTTTCTTCGCGGAGATGTAGCGGATGATGTCGTCGTTGAGGCCGGGCGGTGCGCTCTCGCTTTCGATATCGCTGACGAAGCCGTATTTGTAGCCTTCACTCGCGAGGCCGCGGACCGTCTCGAGGCTGTCGTCCGGTGACGTCATAGTGACAAATTATCCTCTTTGGGCACAGCAGGCCGGGCGGTCGGCACGCCGAACGGCATTGCCATTTCGGCGAGGGTGACGGCGCTCAAGGCGGTGCTCACGGCCTCATTGATGCGCCGCCAATGCGGCCGCGTCGCGCAGAAATGGACGCGCTTGCAGTCGGGTCCGTGAACCGTGCATTGAGTCACGCCCATCATGCCGTCGATCGCCGCGACCACCCGCGACAGCGAGATCTCGGCGCCGTCGCGCGCCAGGCGGTAGCCGCCCGCCGCGCCGCGCGCGCCCGCAACGATATCGGCATGCGCCAGCGCCTTCAGGACTTTGGCGACAGTGGCGCGCGGCAGGCTGGTTTCCTTGGCGAGGACCGCCGCCGTCATCTGCCGTTCGGGATTGGCGGCCAGATGGGTTGCGACGATGACGCCGTAATCGGCGAGTTTGCTCAGAATGACCATTTACGACCGGGAATTTGGCCTTCCACAATTAGGACCGCAGCGGTACGCAATAGGTCGGCATAAAACCTCAAGCTTCAACCCCCTGCAACCATTATTTTCACGAAATTGCGAGTCGTTAGAAGGCTCGTAATTTCAAGCTGTTACAGCGCCTTCCGCGATGCGGAAATTGCGCCGCAAAGGCTTTGCGCAGCCTCGCGCGAGGCCTTCTGATAAAGTGAATAGGAACGCGCGCGGCGAAGAACAAGGGCTGGCGGCGGACAGGCCAGCGCCGTTTTCGGGAGGAAAGACGATGCTCACGCTCTACCACAACGATATGTCGGTCTGCGCGCAGAAGGTGCGCCTCGCTCTGGCCGAAAAGGGGCTCGCCTATGAGCCGCGCCATCTCAATCTGCGCGCGGGCGATCAGCAAAAGCCCGACTATCTGAAGCTCAACGCCAAAGGCGTGGTGCCGACCCTCGTTCACGACGCAATCGTGGTCACCGAATCGATCGTCATCAACGAATATATCGAGGATGCCTTTCCCGCCACGCCTTTGCGTCCGGCCGACCCCGCGGGCCGCGCGAAGATGCGGCTTTGGACCAAGGAAATCGATGGCGGGATTTTCGCCGCGACCGGCATCGTCAGCATGAGCGTCGCCTTCCATCACCAATATCCGCCGGAGGTGGTCGAAGATCTGACGCGTCTGCGCGGGCCGGCCTATCGCCAGCGTTTTGAGCAGCTGCGAAAGGGCGTCGACAACCCCGCTTTTCCCGACGCGATCAGACGGCTCAACAAGATGGTGCTCGATATGAGCGCCGCGCTCGAGCGCGCGCCCTGGCTCGTCGGCGACGCCTTCACCCTCGCCGACATCGCCTACGCCCCTTATGTGACGCGGCTCGATCATCTGAAATTCCTTGGCCTGCTCGACCGCAATCCGCGCGTCGGCGATTGGTACGAGCGGATGTGCGCGCGCCCCGCCTATCAATCGGCGCTCGCCGCGCAGTTCAACCCGAAATACCTGCCGCTGATGGCGGAAAAAGGCAGCGAGGCCTGGCCGCGCGTGCGCGCGCTGCTGGAGCTCTAGGGAGCGACGCCATGGATTTCGCCTTCTCGGAAAAATCGCTGCGCGTCCAATCGGCGCTTCAAAGCTTCATCGCCGAGCATGTGGCGCCGCGCGAAGGCGATTACGCGCGGCTCGAGGAGGAGGGGATTTATCCGCCGCCTTTCCTCGACGAGCTCAAGGCCAAGGCCCGCGCCGCCGGCTTGTGGAACCTCTTCCTCCCCGGGCTGAAGCCCGACGAGCCCGGCACGCCAATGTCCAATCTCGACTACGCGCCTTGCGCCGAGATCATGGGCCGCATCGATTGGGCCTCCGAGGTATTCAATTGCAGCGCACCCGACACGGGCAATATGGAACTGCTCCACCTCGCAGCGACGCCGGCACAGCAAGAGCGCTGGCTGAAGCCGCTTTTGGTGGGCACGATCCGCTCGTCCTTCGCCATGACCGAGCCCGACGTCGCCTCATCCGATGCGACGAATATCCGCACCGCGATTGCGCGCGACGGCGGGGATTGGGTCATCAACGGCCGCAAATGGTTCATCACAAACGCGGCCGATCCGCGCACCAAGCTTTTCATCGTCATGGGGCAGACCAGCCCCGACCGGCCCGAGCCGCATCGCCGCCAGAGCATGGTGCTGGTGCCCGCGGACACGCCGGGTCTCACCGTGGTGCGCAACCCGCCGGTGATGCATCAAATTCATCTCAACGGGCATTGCGAGGTGCTGTTCCAAGATGTCCGCGTGCCGGCCGAGAATCTCCTGGGCGAGGAAGGCGGCGGCTTCGCGCTGGCCCAGGCGCGGCTGGGGCCCGGCCGCATCCATCATTGCATGCGCGCCATCGGCGCGGGCGAGCGCGCGCTCGAGCTGATGATCGCACGCTCGCTCGAGCGCCGCAGCTTCGGCCAAATGCTCCACGAGCACGGCACGATCCGCGAATGGATCGCGCTCTCGCGCATCGAGCTCGAGCAGGCGCGGCTCCTCGTCTTCAAGACCGCCTGGCTGATCGACCAATTCGGCACCAAGGCGGCACGGCGCGAGGTTTCGCTCATCAAGGTGATCGTGCCGCGCATCGAAGTGGCGATCGCCAACCGCGCGATGCAGGTCTTCGGCGCCAAAGGCCTGACCCAGGACACGCCGCTGCCCGATATCTGGACGCATGGGCGCTATCTGCAGATCGTCGACGGGCCCGACGAGGTGCATCTGCGCTCGATCGCCCGCGCCGAGGTGCGCGCGATGGAAAAGAGGCTCGGCAAGACGCGTTAGCGGAGCACCGTTCCGGCGGCGCCTCTCACGACGCCGCCGGAACGTCGGGCTTTACGCCGGTTCCTGAATATGCGCCTCGAGGAACCAGAGCGACTTGTCGAGCGCGCGCGAATAGGCAGTGAAAATATCGGCCGTGTCGGCGTCGCCCGCCTCATCGGCCTCGTCGATTGCCGCGCGCACGGCGTTCGCTGCCTTGCCATAGCGCTCGATCAAGGCCGCGAGGTGATCCTTCGATTGGTGGATGTCCGTGGGATAGGGTGCGAGCGAGGTCGCCTTGGCGACCGCCTGGGTCGTGCCGAGCGCTGCCCCGCCGAGCTGAACGACCCGCTCGGCCAGGATATCGACATGGGTGTCGATCTCGGTGCGGAACCCGTCGATCATCTCGTGGAGCGCGATGAATTGCGGTCCCTTGATGTTCCAATGGGCCTGTTTGGTGAGCAGGGCCAGGTCGATCGCCTCCGCCAGCCGCGCGTTGAGGAGATTGATCGAGGCGGTCTTCGTGTTGGACGGCAGATTATTCTCGGTGCGGTAGTTCGGCATGGAAGCCCCTCCTGCTTCGGGTTGATCTCAACGCGTGTGCCAAAGAACGCTCATTTACAAATAATGTGCCGCCGTCAGGCGGCAAGGCTCGCCTCCCCATCAAGCGTGGCGGCGACGGCATGGATCACGGCGGCGATGCGGACCGCTTGCTGGATCGCCTCGCGCGAAACGCCGGCCTGGCGCAACACCTTGTCATGCGCGTCGATGCAGGCGCCGCGCCATCGATGGCGGAGACCGCCAGCGACCACAGCTCGAAATCGGCTTTCTCGACGCCCGGATTGGCGATCACGTTCATACGCAGCCGTGCCGGCATGGCGGCGTAGTCGCGGTCCGAGGCGAGATGCGTGAAGCGGTAATAGATATTGTTCATCGCCATGATCGAGGCCGCGGATTTGGCCGCGGCCGCGGCTTCCGGCGTCAGATGCCGGGGCGCCTCGGCCGAGATGGCCGCGATCAGCGCTGGATTGCGCGCGGCGAGCGCCGTCGCCAAGAGTGCGCCCCAGCGCTGCTGCTCGCCGAGCACCGCCATTTCGGCCGTGCCGCGACGGCTTGCGCCGTCACCCAATCGACTTTGAGCGCCGGCATTCAGGAGCTCGAGCAGCGGCTCGGCGCGAATCTCGTCGAGCGCAACCGCAAGCAGGTCATGCTGACCTCGCTTGGCGAAGAGGTCGTCACCCGCGGCCGGCGGCTCTTGAGCGAGGCCGAGGACATCGTCGATGTCGCGCGCGGCGCCGCCGAGCCGCTCTCGGGACCGCTGCGGCTCGGTGTGATCCCGACTATCAGCCCCTATCTCGTGCCGGCAATCATGCGCGGCCTTCCTCAGGCGTTTCCGAAGCTCAAGCTCTTTCTGCGCGAAGAGCAGACGGCGCCGCTCTTGGAAAAGCTCGCCGCCGGCGAGCTCGATCTGGTGCTGCTCGCCCTGCCTTACGATGTGGGCGACGCCGACACCCTCGAGCTCGGGGCCGATCCGCTCTTCGTCGCCCTGCCGCCCGGCCACCGGCTCGCGCGCGGCAAGCGCGTGCCGGGCGAGGCGCTGGGCGGTGAGAATTTGCTGCTGATGGAGGACGGTCATTGCCTGCGCAGCCACAGCCTCGAAGCCTGCCGCCTTGCCGGCCCCGGGCAGAACGAAGTCTTCCAGGGCACGAGCCTCAGGACCGTCGTGCAAATGGCAGCGGGCGGGCTCGGGCTCACGCTTGTTCCGCAAATGGCGCTCGCCACCGAGCTTCCCGCCGATGGCAGCCTGATCGCCAAGCCTTTGGCCGCCGACGCGCCGGCGCGGCGCATCGCGCTCGCTTGGCGGCGCAGTTCGGCGCGGAAGCCCGAGTTTCGCCGCTTCGGCGCTTACGCGAAATCATTGCTGGCGGAGTGCGAGAGCGCCAACGCGCCGCACGGCCCATGAGGCGGCGCGGATTTTTCTTGTTCTTGATTTGTTCTTATGTTAAGAATGCCTTCGTTGAAGCCGGAGGCGGGCGTGGATCGCAAACTCGACTATCAGGGCGCCATCATTCTGCTCATCGGCTGGCTCGTCGCGCTCTACACGACCTTGAGCTGATCGCCGAAAGGCACGACGGCGCCCTTGCTCTTGGCGTCGGCGCGCGGCCGGCGCTAAGGTCGTCGACATGAAGCTGCTGGTGATCGAGGACGACCGCGAAGCGGCGGCCTATGTCGTCAAGGGTTTGACCGAAAGCGGCTATGTCGTCGACCTCGCCCATGAGGGCCGTGACGGCCTCTTCATGGCAAGCTCCGGCAATTACGACGCACTGATCGTCGATCGCATGCTTCCCAATATGGACGGGCTTGCCGTCATCGGCGCACTGCGCAGCGCCGAGATTCGCACGCCCGTGCTGATCCTGAGCGCGCTCGGCGCGGTCGATGACCGGGTCAAGGGGCTGCGCGCGGGCGGCGACGACTATCTCGTCAAGCCTTTTGCCTTCGCCGAGCTGCTCGCCCGCGTCGAGGCGCTGCTGCGCCGCAGCAGCGGCAGCCCGGCCACGACCAAGCTCAGGGTCGGCGATCTCGAAATGGACCTGCTCGCGCGCAACGTCCATCGCGGCAATCGCGCGATCGAGCTGTTGCCGCGCGAATTCCGCTTGCTGGAATTTCTGATGCGCCATGCCGGCCAGGTCGTCACCCGCACCATGCTGCTCGAGAATGTGTGGGACTATCATTTCGATCCGCAGACCAATGTGATCGACGTGCATGTGAGCCGGCTGCGGCAGAAGATCGACAAGGGCTTCGAGCGCGCTCTGCTCCACACGGTGCGCGGGGCCGGCTACCGCCTCGACGCGGCCTAGACCTGATCCCGTGCCGCGATTCTTCAACACCAACGCCTTTCGTCTCGCCGCGGTCTATTTCGCGCTGTTCGCAACCTCGGTGCTGGCGCTGCTCGTCTTCATCTACTTCTCGACCGCCGGCTTCATCGAGCGCCAGACCGAAGCGACCATCGATGCCGAGATCCGCGGCCTTGCCGAGCAATATCAGGAGCACGGGCTCGCCGGCCTCATCGAGATCATCGAAACGCGCGTCGATGCCGCGCGGCGCACGCGCACCAACGCCGACGACACGCTCTATCTCATCACCGATCCGCTGCTGCATCCGCTGGCGGGCAATCTCGAGAAATGGCCCTCGGCGGGCGAGCGCGGCAATGGCTGGATCGGCTTTCCGGTCCAGGAAACCCGCGGCGGTGTCGCCGAGACCGACGATGCCCGCGCCCAGGTCATCGTGCTGCCGGGGAATTTCCATCTGCTTGTCGGCCGCGATCTGCACGAGGCGCGCGCCTTTCGCGACCGCATCACCCGCACCCTCGGCTGGTCGGCCCTCATCACCCTGGCCCTGGGCGTCGTCGGCGGCTTCTTCATGACGCGAAACATGCTGCACAAGGTCGATGCGGTGAACCGCACCAGCGCGCGCATCATTCATGGCGATCTGACGCAGCGCGTGCCGGTCACCGGCAGCGGCGACGAATTCGACCAGCTCGCGCACAACCTCAACGTCATGCTCGACCAGGTCGAGCGGCTGATGCTCGGCATGCGCCAGGTGACCGACAATATCGCGCATGATCTGCGCACACCGCTCGCCCGGCTGCGCTCGCGGCTCGAAGTGACCCTGATCGAAAAGCCGGATGCCGCGCGCTATGCCGAAGCGCTGCGCGACACAATTGCCGAGGCCGATAATTTGCTCGGCACCTTCAACGCCCTTTTGAGCATCGCCGAGGCCGAGGCCGGCTCGCGCCGCGCCGGCATGGAGGCAGTCGATCTCGCCGAAATCGCCCGCAACGTCGCCGAGCTCTACGAGCCCGTCGCCGACGATCAGGGTCTGGCGCTCAATCTACGAATTCCGGACAGCGTCATGGTGCGGGGTGACCGCCATCTGCTGTCCCAGGCGATCGCCAATCTCCTCGACAACGCGCTGAAATACACGCCGGCGGGTTATGTCGCGCTGACCGTTGCGAGCGTCGAGGGCACGGCGCGCGTCGAAGTCGCGGATTCGGGCCCCGGGGTGCCGGCCGAGCGGCGCGAGGCCGTCTTCGACCGCTTCGTGCGGCTCGAAGGCAGCCGCAGCACGCCCGGCAACGGGCTGGGCTTGAGCCTCGTGCGCGCCGTGGCCAAGCTTCACGACGGCGCGGCTTGGCTCGAGGACAACGAGCCCGGTGCCGAGCTTCCCGGGCTTAAAGTGATCCTGCAGATTCCGCTGGCGCCGGTCGCCGGCTCGTCAACGGAACCCGCCGCCGGCCGCAACGCGCTCGTCGACCCGGCTGTCGCGGGTCTCGGCGAGCCGGCGCGCAATTTCGATGAGGCGTAGACGCAACTGCTCGCGGCTGATGCCGGCGCTGGCGACGACCGGACCCATGATGTCGTCGCCGAGCAGTTCGTCGAGACTGGGTTCCCCAGCCAACCACCGCCGCATGTCAAACCCTCCACGCCAAATTCCTTCGCGATTGCTCGCATAGGGGACCTTACGCATTAACCGTGGCCCTTTTGTGGCGAGACGCTTCGCTCACGTTCATTTGCGGTGATACTCATTAAGAGAGGGTTCATGCCCGCGCGATTGCGCGCCGCAGATTGCACGAATTTTAGCAGTCTCACCGCCATTGAAATCCGCGGCCCTCGACCCTTGCCGAGGGCTGCATCACCAATTCCCCTACGGCTCCTTGATCGGCGGCGACCTCAACAGAATTGCCTCGATGAGAATCACTTTACAAATCGGTATGTTTTTATGAATATAGCGATGTGACATCGATCAGCGTCTTTCGGCAGCATCTTCGCCGCGCCGGCTTGGCGCTTCTCCTCGGCGTCATGCTGCTGGCGCCGGCACCGGCCTTTGCCGATGACGTTCTCGTCTTCGCCGCGGCGAGCCTTAAGAACGCGCTCGACGATGCGGTGACGGCGTTCGACAAAAGCGGCGCCTCGGTGAAGGTCTCCTACGCGGCAAGCTCGGCGCTTGCCAAGCAGATCGAGAACGGCGCGCCCGCCGATATTTTCATTTCGGCCGATCTCGACTGGATGAACGAGGTCGCCAAGCACAATCTCATCCAGCCGGCGACGCGCAAGGACCTGCTCGGCAACGTGCTGGTGCTCGTGGCGCCGGCGGACAGCAAGGCGAATGTCGAGATCAAGCCCGGCTTTCCCCTGGCAAAGCTCCTGGGCGACGGGCATCTCGCCATGGCCGATCCCGCGGCCGTGCCGGCGGGCAAATATGGCAAAGCGGCGCTCGAGAAGCTCGGCGTCTGGAGCGCGGTCGAGTCGCGCGTCGCGCCGGCCGAGGATGTGCGCGCGGCGCTGCTCTACGTTTCGCGCAAGGAGGCGCCTTACGGCATCGTCTATCAGACCGATGCCGCGGCCGATAAGGGCGTCCGCGTCGCCGGCACCTTCCCGCCCGACACCTATCCGCCGATCATCTATCCGATCGCGCTGACCGCGACGAGCAAGAAACCGGACGCGAAAAAGCTCTTGGCTTTCCTCGAATCGCCGGAGGCAAGGCCGTTCTTCGAGAAGCAAGGCTTCAGCGTTTTGAAATAGGCTCAGCGGCTCAGCCGCGGGCGCTTGCCGGCGCCGCGCGGCTGCGCCCGGGCGGCGCGTGCGAGAAAGGCGAGATGAGCCTTGCCGGCGCGCGCGGCGCTCGCCTCGATCACGCGATAGCGCCGCAGCATCTCGCGGCCGAAGGGCGTTAGCGCGGCGCCGCCGCCGCGCGTGCCGCCGAGCTTGGTCGTAACCACTTTGCGGCGGAAACCCCGGTTCAATTGCTCGATCAGCATCCAGGCGCGGCGATAGGACATGCCGAGAGCGCGCCCGGCGCTCGAGATCGAGCCGGTTTCGGCGACGGCTTCGAGCAGGCGCATCTTGCCGGGCCCGACCGATTGCCCCGGCGCCAGATCGATGCGCAAGGTGAGGCGCGGCGGCATGAGCCTCTCGCGCTATTCGGCCGCCGCCGCGGTTTCGTCGGGCTGACGGAAGGATCGGAGGCGCGGCAGCACCTCCTTGGAAAAGAGCGTCAGGTTCGCAACCGTGTCCTCATGCGTCAGGAAGCCGGCATGAGTCATCGAGAGAAGATTGCCCATGCCGCCGCAATGGCCGCAGAAATCGACGATCTGGTCATAGACCTGGTCGGGCGTGCCGCAGAACATGATCCCGGCATCGATCAGATCCTGGACGCTGCCGGTCATCATGTTGATCGCCCGCCCGTCCTTCGTAAAGCTGCGCGCGGGCGGCCGGCCCGCGGCCTTCATGAGCTGGACATTGGCGTCGACCGAGATGAAGCCTGGCGGGTTGCGGAACGGCGCGGGCGTGAAAGGCAAGGTACGCAGGTAGCCGGCGACGAGCTCGCCGCGGCGGCGCCCCTCGGCCTCGGTCTCGCCCACCGCCACAAGCCCGAGATAGGCGAAGCGGTCGGGCGGCGGCGAGCGGCGATGGGTGTCGCGATAGGCCGCGCGATAGGCGTCATAGAGCGCGCGCGTCGCATAGCCGGTGCCGAGCGTCGCCATGACATAGCCCTTCTGCCCGAGCCGGACAGCGTTGTGCTTGCTGCCGGTCGTGCTCCAGACCGGCGGATGCGGCTGCTGGAACGGGCGTGGCCAGATATTCACTTGGCGATAATGGAAATTCTCGCTTTCCCAGTTGAACGGCCCGTCATGGCTGATCATCGCCTTGATGATGAAGTCATGCGCCTCCCAAAACCGCTCTTCGACGCCGACCGGATTGGCGTTGGAGGGGCTGAATTCCGACGGCACGCCCTTGACGAACCCCATCTCCAGCCGCCCGCGCGAGATCACGTCGATAGTCGAAAGCTCCTCCGCGGCGCGCAGCGGATCGGGACGATGGGCGAGCGGGTAACCCAAGACGAGCAGCCGCGCCCGCTTGGTGATGCGCGCGAGGATCGACAGCGTCACCACCACGGTCGAGGCCATGCAGGTCGCCGTACTGTGATGCTCGTTGACCATGATGTCGAAGCCGAGCTCGTCCGCGAGCTGCCATTCGTCGTAATAGCGATGGAGGAGGTCGCCCGCGAGCTGCGGGTCGAGCCGCTTGTTCGGAATGGTGATGCGGAGCGCGCCGCCGTGATCCTTCCAGGCCGGCGAATAGGGCTGCTCGGTGAAATGAAAAACCTTCATGGCGCCGAACGCTCCTTTTCCTCGATGAAGCCCAAGACGGCTTGCGCGAATTCTTCCGGGCGCTCGACATGCGGGAAATGGCCGGCGCGCTCGATCGTCTCAAAGCGCGCGTCGGGAATGGCGGCGCTATAGGCGCGGCCGTAATCCGGCGCGACGATGCGATCCTCCGCCCCCCAAAGCACGAGGGTCGGAATGCGGATGCGATGAAGCCGGCCCTTGAGCTTGGGGTCGTGCATATAAGGCCTCCAGCCATAAAGCGAGGTCGCCTCGCGCGCCCGCGCCAGAGCATAGAGCGTCTCCTCGGGCAGCTTGCTCACGTCCCGCTGGGCGAAGTCCTGGTTGAAATAGACGACCTTCGCGAGGTCGGCTTCGGTGACGAAATACATGTCGAAGATGTCGCGGCTCTCGCGATCGCCGATCTTGATGCCGAAGGCATCGACCAGGACCATCTTGCGGAAATGCGCGGTCGTCTTCACCGCGATCGCCGCGGCGATCCAGCCGCCGATCCCCGCCCCCACCACCGCGGCCGCGCGCAGATCGAGCGCCTCGAGCAGGTCGAGATAGAGATAGGCAAGATCGTCGATCGCGTTGAAGCCCGGCGGCAGCTTCGCCTTGCCATAGCCCGGATGCGTCGGCGCGATGATCTGAGCCGACCGGCTCAACAGCTCGAGCGCCGGCTCGGCGCGGTCGAAGCCGATCTCGGGATGAAGGAAGAGCAGCGGCCTGCCGCTGCCGCGGCATTGAATCTCGATTTCGATGCCGTTGATCTCGACGGTGGAATTTCCTTGGGCAAGCTTCATGCGCGGTTCCGCTTCCGGGCCCGTTGAGGCCTCATGCTTCGTTCCTCCCGATGTCGCGGGTCATTCTCAACAATCCGGTTGCAGGGTCAACAGCGGCGCGCGAGGAAGACGATGCGGCGTGGCGGTCCGTCGATCACTCCGCGGCCGCCTTTGCGGCCGCCGCCTCGCCTTCGACAAGCTGCGCCACGAGGCGTCGCGCCTGGACGCCGCCCCAATCGGCATGGACATTGACGGTCGGCGCCGCGGGATCGAGCGCGATGGTTCTCTGCTGTGCTTCGAGGATGTCTTTGTCCTCGTTGAAGGCCTCGACGGTGACCTTCATGAGGAAGGCATCGACCTGCTTGTCGCCCAGCTGATAATCGCGGCAGCTCGCCCAGAAATAATGCGTGCTCGCCTCGGTCTCCGGCGTGCAAGCGTTGAGGATCACAAGCCGTAGCGCGCGCGGCTCGGGTTTTTGCGGCACGATCTCGGTGGTCGTCACCGCGATCACGACTTGGCAGGCCGGCAGAAAATCGATCGTCTTCTCCAGGACGGAGCGCTCGGCCAAGCCCTGCTTCAAATTGTGCGGCGCGGTCGCGACCTCGGTCGGCGCGCGCACGACGCGGACAGAGTTGGCGCCGCGCTCGAATTTGAGCTCGGCCTGGCTGTCATCGGTACCGATGGTCTTGGCGTGAACGATGCCGACATGCGAGAGATCGATCAGATTTTCGACGACCAGCAGGTAATGCGCAGCGATCGGCAGCCGGCTGCGGACCGCCGTCCAGCCGGGATCGCGGTTGTGATGGAAATCAGGGATGAGCGCCGGATCCGCTTTCGCCGGTTCGCCCATCCAGATCCAGAGATAGCCGTGACGCTCGGTGAGCGGATAGGCGCGCACGCCGAGGCTCGGCGGCACGCGATCCTGGCCCGGGATGCGCACGCAGGCGCCGCTCGCATCGAAGGTGAAACCGTGATAGCCGCATTGCAGCAGATCGCCCAGCAGCTTGCCCTTCGACAAGGGCGCGCGGCGATGGCAGCAGCGGTCCTCGAGCGCGATCGGCGTGCCGTCCTCGCGGCGGAACAGCACCACCGGCTCGCCCAAAAGAAGCCGCGCCAGCGGCGCCCGGCCGACCTCCTCGGTCCAGGCCGCGACATACCAGGCGTCTCTCAAGAACTTGCCCGACATTTCATTCCCCAGAGCGATAATTTACGACCGATTGTAGCAAATCCGATTGCGGTGGGGCACCTCTCTGCGGCATAGCTCAGGGACGAAAAGCGGAGGTCTCAGCCATGGAAGAGCGCGTCACGTTTCAATCGGCCAAGCTCAAGATCAACGGGACGTTGCATCTCCCCCCGGGTGCACGGCCGGGCGAGCGCCGTCCGGCCTTCATGGTGCTGCACGGCTTCGGCTCCAACAGTTCGAGCAGCAACTGCGTCCTGCCCTGCCAGATGCTGGCGGAATGGGGTTACGCCGCGCTGCGCTTCGATTTTCGCGGCTGCGGCGAGAGCGAAGGCAAGCGCGCCAACACGATCTGTTTGGAGCAAGTCGAGGATACGAGCGCGGCGTTGACCTTCCTGCAAACGCGCGCGGAGATCGACCCGGCGCGCATCGCGGCGGTGGGCTCGAGCTTCGGCGCGGCGGTCGCGGTCTATACCGGCGGGGTCGACAACCGCGTCGCGGCGGTGATTTCGTCCGGCGGCTGGGGCGACGGCGAGAGCAAGTTCCGGCGGCAGCATTCTTCCGACGAGGCGTGGAAGCGATTCACCGACATGATGGCGCGCGGCAAGGCGGAGCGCGCGCGTGGCCAGTCGATGATGGTGCCGCGCTACGACATCGTGCCGATCCCGGAGCATCTCAGGACCCATCTCGCCAAGAACTCGATCATGGAGTTCACCTTCGAGACGGTCGAGAGCATGTTCAACTTCCGCGCCAATGAGGTGGTCGGCAAGATCGCGCCGCGGCCCCTGCTGTTGCTGCATTCATCGAATGATTCGGTGACGCCGACCGAGCAGTCGATCGGCCTCTTCCAGCATGCCGGCAAGTCGACCACCGAGCTGCACCTCTTGACCGATGTCGACCATTTCATGTTCTCGCAAGAGAACACGCGCGTCATCGCGCTCATCCGCGACTGGCTCGACAAGTATTTTCCGGCAAAGCCGCGCTGAGCTTGGCGCGAATGGCCGAAGGTGTGACCGTCACGGCGGAGACGCTCGCCGCCTTGACCGAGGCGATTTTCGCCGCCAAGGGGATGGCGCGCGAGCACGCCAAGACCGTCGCGGAGGTTCTGGTCTGGGCCGATCTGCGCGGCGCGCCATCCCACGGCGTACAGCGTATCCCGCGCTATATCGAAATCATCGAGGCGGGCGAGATGAATCTCCGGCCCGCGATGAAAATCGTGAAAGAACTTCGCGGCGCGGTGCTAATCGACGCCGATCGCGCGCCCGGCCAAGTCTCGATGAGCCTTGCCGCAAGCGAGGCGGTGCGCAAAGCCAAAGAGAGCGGGATCGGCCTTGCGCTGGTCAGGCGCACGACGCACACGGCCGCGCTTGGCTTTTATACGCGGCTCGCGGCGCTTCAGGGCATGGCGGCGCTCGCGGGCTCGGCCTCCTGGCCAAACATGATCTATCACGGCGCGCGCGAAGCCGCGGTTGCGACCAATCCGCTCTCGATCGCGGTGCCGCGCGCCCAAGTCGAGCCGATGATCCTCGACATGGCGACGGGCGTCGTGGCGCTCGGCAAGATCGTGCACGCCGCGCGCAGCGGCAAACCCATCCCCGAAGGCTGGGCGCTCGACCAGGAGGGTAATCCCACCACCGATCCCAAGGCTGCAGCCTTGCCGCTGCCTCTGGGCGGCCCCAAGGGCTCCGGGCTGTCGCTGATGATCGAGGCCATCGCGAGCCTCATCACCCAAAACCCGCTCGTCGCGGAAACCCTTGAGGAGACCGAGGAAGGCAAGAAGCATCGCCAGAACGCGTTTCTGATCGCGATCGACATCGCCGCTTTCGGCGCCCTTGATGCGTTCGCGGCGAGCCTCGAGCGCACCATCGCCGATCTCAAATCCTTGCCGCGCCAGGACGGCGTCGCCGAGATCCTGATGCCGGGCGAGCGCGGCGCGCGCGAAGCCGCAACGCGCCGGCGCGCCGGCATCTCCATCCCGGCCGCGACTTGGACCGAGATCGGGCGCGTCGCCGCGCGCTTCGGCGTGGCGATGCCCTAGCCGGTTTCTCTTCCGCTTCCTCGTCGCGCGGCGACGGCTCTGCACCGAGATAGGGCAAGGCGTTTTCTTGCCCGATGCGGCAAACCTGTTTAGAAAATGGCGCAACGGGGTGCAGCGCGATTGAAGGGGAAAAAAGACATGGCAACCGCAGCGACAATTCCAGCCGGCGCAGATCGCTATGAGATTGCGGCGCGGATCGAGCGCCTCCCCTTCTCGCGCTGGCATCTGAAGATGGGGGCGATCGTCGCGACCGGCTGGTTCTTCGACGGGTTCGACGCGCTCGCCATCGCCTATGTGCTGCCTGTGCTCCTGCCGCTTTGGCATATCTCTTTCACGAAGTTCGGCTTGATGATCGGCGCCGGCTATGTCGGACAGCTCATCGGCTCGATCTTCTTCGGTTGGCTTGCCGAGCGCGTCGGCCGCGTGCCCGTCTTCCGTTATACCCTCATCCTCTACACGGTGATGAGCATCGCCTGCGCTTTCGCCTGGGATTTCAATTCCCTCCTCTGGATGCGGGTGATTCAAGGCCTGGGGCTCGGCGGCGAGATCCCGATCCTTGCGAGCTATATCGGCGAATACGCCAAAGCCTCGCATCGCGGCCGCTACGGCCTCGGCTTCCAGATCTGGTTCTCGATCAGCTTCATTTTCGTGTCGGCCATCTCCTATTTCGTCGTGCCGCATTTGGGCTGGCAGGCCATGTTCCTGATCGGCGCCATTCCCGCGATCGTCATCATCCCGATGCGCCAGCTCATGCCGGAATCGGCACGCTGGCTCGCCACCAAAGGCCGCGACGAGGAGGCGAATGCGATCCTCACCAAGATCGAGGACGAGATTTCCCAGCACGGCGCCAAGCCCTTGCCGCCGATCCCGGCGCGCGTCGCGACGGTGATCACAGCCAAAACGCGGATTTCCGATCTCGTGAAAGGCGTCTATCGGCGGCGGACCCTGGCGGTGTGGACGATCTGGTTCTGCACCTACATCATCGTTTACGGCCTCAACACCACCGTGCCGACGCTGTTGCGCACCGTCTATCATGCGACTCTGCCGCAAGCGATCAGCTTCGGCTTTTTCTCGAGCGGGCTCGGCCTGTGCTTCACCATTACCGGCATCCTGCTCATCGACATCTATGGACGGAAGCCGCTCTTCGCCCTCGGCCAGCTCTGCAGCTCCGTACCGCTTATTCTTTTGGCCATCTACGCCATGCCCGGCCAGAGCATCGCGCTGCTGATGGTGCTGTTCATGCTGTCTTCGTCGTTCAACAGCATCCTGGCGCTGGGCCTCAGCACCTACACGGCCGAGCTCTATCCCACCGAGATGCGCGCGCTCGGGGTCGGCGTCGGCAATGCCTGGGTGCGGTTCGCCGCCATTGTCGGCCCGATCTCGGTCGGCTGGGCGGTTCCGCATATCGGCCTCAACGCCGCTTATGCCGTCTTCGCGATATTCGCCGTCATCGGCGGCCTCACCGTGATCTTCGTCGCGATCGAGACGCGCGGAAAGGTGCTCGAAGTCCTCTCGCCTTCGCTCACGCCTTCGCCGCCGATGGCCGCGCCAACGCCAAAGCCGCAGACCGGTGCCGCGGAGTAGGAATGCAGGCTAAGCCCAGCGTTTGAGCCAGGCCGGCAGGATCTCGGCGTTAACCGGATAAAGCGGCGCGCGGCCCTCGAGTACGCGCGTGACGTTGTCGATCGCGGTTTGGGCGATGGCGTCGGCACCCTCGCGGGCGTGACCAACGCAATGCGGCGTCAAGATCGCGTTCGGGATGCTGCGCAGCGCGCTGTCCGGCGGCAAAGGCTCGGTCTCGTACACGTCGAGCGCGATCTTGTGCAGCCGCCCCTCCTTGGCGAACGCGACGAGTGCCCGCTCGTCGACGATGCCGCCGCGCGCCGTGTTGATGAGCACCGCCTCGGGTTTCATCAAACGTAGCTTCTCGAGATCGAGCATGCCGCGGGTTTCGGCGTTGAGCGTTGCCAGGACGCAAACAATGTCGCTCGCACGCAAGAGCTCGTCGAGGGTGGCGCGCTCGACTTCCGGCGGCAACGGCGCCTTGAGGCGCGGCGTGTAGGCCAGCATGCGCACTTCCCACGAGGCGAGCCGCGCGGCAATCGCGCGCGCCATGTTGCCGAAGCCGATCATGCCGAGCGTCTTGCCGCGCAGCATGCGTCCCTTTTGCCGCGGCGGCGGCGCGCGGTTGGCGCGCAGCGCGTCGATCTTTTCGGGCAAGTTATGCAGCGACACAAGGATCAGCATGATCGTCGCCTCCGCCATGCTGAGATAATTCTCCGGCACCTGACCGTTTGCCAAGAGGATGCCGCGGGCGCTCAACGCCGGAACGTCGAAGCTTTCAGTGCCGATCCAGGGCGACACCACGGCGCGCAGCCGCGGTGCCGGCTCGAGGAGCTTCGCATCGACGGCGAGGCCGCTGCCATAGAGCAGATCGGCGGATGCGAGCGGGTCTTTCGCCGCGCGGAACGCCGCAAGGTTTGCGTAAAGCGTGACCTGATGTCCCAAGCGCTTCAAGGCGTCCTCGACGGGTGCGACCGCGTATTCGGCGGCAGGCCCCGACACCACCACGGCGTGCATCGGCTTTCGCTGCTCCTCTTGCGCGAAGCTTTGAAGGGAAAACGGCGTTGTTGCTCACTCCGCGCGGCTTTATAGTAGCGGCAACGAACGGGCTGAGAAGACCGACCCAAGGGAGTTGAGTGATGGCCGTATCGTCCACTGCGCTGCGCAAGGATCGCGATCTCAGCAACAGCATGCCGCCCGCGGAATGGGCAGCGCGCGTCGATCTCGCCGCGGCTTATCGCTATGCCCAATATGCCGGCTGGAACGATTCGATCTTCAACCACATCACTTTGCGCGTGCCGGGCGAAGAGGATCATTTTCTCATCAAGCCGCACGAGCTTCTGTTCGAGGAAGTGACCGCATCGAATCTTTTGAAGCTCGACATGGAGGGCCGGCCGATCGGCGAGGACAAGCCCATCAACCCGGCCGCGACGACGATCCATACCGCAGTCTTGACGGCACGGCCCGAGCTCAACGCGGTCATGCATGT
>DATEKH010000146.1:0-17956 GCA_035277525.1 Allostellaceae bacterium | reverse complement strand
TTCCATTTCCGCCTCGGCCTCATGGAATACCGGCGCGACGCGGCGCGGGTCTATCTCGAGGTCAATCGGCGCTTCGCCAAGCTGCTGGCCTCGCTGATCCAGCCCGACGATCTCGTCTGGGTGCACGATTATCATCTCATTCCGCTGTGCCAGGAGCTGCGGCGGCTCGGGGTCAACAACCGCGTCGGCTTCTTCCTTCACACGCCGTTCCCGCCGGCCGAGGTGCTGATCGCGCTGCCCCGCCACGAGGCACTGGTCGAGGCGCTGTGTGACTATGATCTCGTCGGCTTTCAGACCGAGGATGGCGTGCGCGCGTTCATGGGCTGCGTCACCGAACTCGCACACGGGATCGATCTCGGCAATGGCGATCTCACGGCCTTCGGCCGCCATTCCCGTGCCGCGGCCTTCCCGGTCGGCATCGACACGCAAGGCTTTGCCGCTCAAGCAGAGCACGCCTGGGATTCTCCGGAGACACGGCGGCTCGACGAGAGTCTCAGCGGGCGGCTGCTGATATTCGGCGTCGACCGGCTCGATTACAGCAAGGGCATTCCGCAGCGCTTCGAGGCGATCGACGCGCTCTTGAGCGACTGGCCCGAGCACCGCGCGAAGTTCAGCTATCTTCAGATCACGCCTTATTCGCGCGGCGAGGTGGCGCAATATCGCGCCTTGCGCCGTCAGATCGAGCAGCTCGCGGGCGAGATCAACGGCCGCTACGCCGAATTCGACTGGACGCCCATTCGCTACGTCAACCGCAGCTTCTCGCGCCAGACGCTCGCGGGCTTCCATCGCCGCTCCCGCATCGGGCTTGTCACGCCTTTGCGCGACGGCATGAATCTCGTCGCCAAGGAATTCGTCGCCGCGCAGAATCCCTTGGAGCCGGGCGTGTTGATCCTGTCGCGCTTTGCCGGCGCGGCGCATGAATTGCGCGCGGCCTTGCTCGTCAATCCGATCGATGTCGACGAAATGGCGGCGGCGCTCAACCGCGGTCTCGCCATGGGACGCGACGAGCGCATCGAGCGCTGGCGTAGCATGATGGACGTCATCTCCCGCAACACCGCCGCCACATGGTCCTCGGGATTTCTTGCGGCGCTCGGGGCGACCGCCCGGCCGGCGGCCTATGCGCCGCGCCGCGGCGGCTCCGGATCGGGCGGAGCGTCCGCTCAATCGGCCGAGGGCGGCCCGGCGGACGGGCTGCTCATCAAGTTCTGAGCGAGCGGTGCCGGGCGAAGCGGCGCGCGCGTCTCGCCGCCGCGGCGGAGATTGGCCGGCTTCAGCCGCAAAGCGCGCGACTCGACCATGTGCCAGGAAAGTAAGGCGGCGAGGGCGCTCAGCGGCAGCGCGAGCGCGAAAAGCGTGGACCAGGCGAGCGTGCCGCCCTGCAGCCGCGTCAGCCATTGCTCGATCGGCCAGCCATAGATGTAGAGCCCGTAGGAGAGATCGCCGAAGCGCGCCGCCCTCAGAACCGGAAGCCAGCGCGCGAAAGCGAGATAGATGACGAGATAGCTGCCGAAAATCGGGAAAAGCAGGATGAAGGCGTGCAGCCACGCGCTCACGGCGAGAGCGGCGAGCGCCGCCAGCGCCGCCGCGCCATGCAGGATCGGGCGATCGCGCAAGCGGTAAAGCGCCATGCCGGCGGCGAAGAAGGGCAGCAGCCATAGCGCCGAGCCGATGAAATACTCACTCGACGCGGTGTCGAACCACAATCCGCAAAGCCCGACGAGCAGGAGCGGCAAGATCACGCGCAGCCGCAGCGCGCCTAGCGTGCCGAGGACGCAAACCATGAGATACATCGCGACCTCGCTCGGCAGCGTCCAGAGCGGTCCATCGACGACGCTGCCGGCGCCGTAGCCGGTGAAGGCGACGCCCGGCAAGGTGTTGGTCGGCAAGATCATCGCGAAATTGCTCGCGACATAGGAATAGACGGCGCTGCTGCGGAAATAGGCGCCGAGCGGGAGATCGGTGAGGAGCGGCCCCATGATGAAGGCCGAGAGCAGGAGACAGGCGAGCAGCCCCGGATAGATGCGCAGGCCGCGCTTCGCGAGAAAGCGCAACGGCGCGCCGGTCGCCTCGAAGCTTTGCGAGACGAGATAGCCGCTGATGGTGAAGAACACGAACACTCCGACCACGCCGAGCACGGTCTGGCCGCCGGTCGCCCAATAAAGCGGTTCCGGATCTTGCGTTCCTTCGCCGATCAAGAACGCATGCGAGAATATGACGCTGACAGCCGCAATAAGCCGCAACGCGTCGAAATTGTTATGCCGCTCCACAGACCCGCCCATTCCCGGGATGGCCCAAGGAAGAGCGCAGTCGCGGCGCTGTCAATCTCGAATCTACGGATGCCTTATATTTGGCTCAGTCGGTGTGGATATCCCCGACCACCCCTTCGCCGCGCCAATCCTGCGGTTCGATCCGGCTTGCGCGATGAGGCTTCTCACCGTGGCGGGACGCGTCGGGCTTTGCCGTGCGGCGCGGATCATCCGCGTTCTCAGTGGGTTGAACTCGACTCACTGTCGCGCTCATACGTTTCTCCATCGCTCTCCCCTCTGAAGAGCATCGTGACCATTCCGGTCGTCTGACCCTTATAGATAAGATAGTGCAAACAGATTGCGAGTGAATTATCGCTCGCGTCCTGTCGATTTAACGTCTGATGTCATTTTCGCATTTGCGAAATCCGCGCCTGGCTGGTGCAATGCACAACGGCGTGAGCGCGCTGTGATTCGCATGCGAGTTGCGCTGCTCTTCCGCGATTCGCGCCAGGTAACCATCCGCCACACTCTTGAGGCGATGCCCCGCAGCGCTGTGCGTGCAGCGCAGCAATGGGCAAAGGCAGCACGACAACCCGGCGGCGATTTGGTATCGCGGGTCAAAGGGCAGCCGCGCGCGCCGTTGACGTCGAGCCCGATTCGATTCGCGGGTGAAAAAGTTTCTGCGGCCGAGGTGGCTGCGTCCCTCGCCGCCTTGCCTGACGCACGCTCTATTTTCGATCCGCTTGCAACGCGCAACCCGGCTCATGCGGCAGCGGCCCCAAGCGGCGCGTTCGATTCGCACGGCGCGGAGCAGGGTCGGCGAAAGAGCGCTTGCCTTGCCGCTGTCGTCGTGGCGATGCTGCGCGCGATCGACGATGGAGGAAGATTTGGCGGTGCCGCGCGAGCCGCACGCGAAACTCACGCTAGGGCAGTTGTTCGGGGTGTTCTTCAAAGCGGGCTGCGCGTTCGGCGGCGGGCTCGGCGTGCTTGGGCTGCTGCAGGAACAGCTCGTCACCCTGCGCCGCATGCTGTCCGACAAGGAGTTGATGACGCTCTGGAGCATCGGCCGCATCATGCCGAGCGGCACGATGACCGCGGTAGCCGTCGCGGTCGGCCATCGGCTCGCCGGCTTCCGCGGCACGGTCGTGGCGCTCTTTGCGATGATCCTGCCAGGCTTCATCTGCGTCGTCGTGCTCACCATGCTCTATGGCTGGCTGGCGCACGGCCCGGTGCTCGAGTATATCGACGCGACCCTGCTGCCGGCGGCGCTCGGCATTGTCGTCGTCTCTGCGGTTCGCCTGGGACGGCCGATCTTTCGCCCGTCGCGCGATCTCGCCTTTGCCGTCATCGGCTGCATTCTCGCCGCCATGCCGAGCATCAATCCAGCCCTCGTCATCCTCGCGGGCGGGATCGCCGGCGCGTTCCTGCTGCGCGGCGAGGAAGAGCCCGGTCGATGAGCCTCTTCCAGCTTCTCGTCGTCATTATGACCTACAACCTGCTGGTCTTCGGCAACGGCTCGGCGCTGCTGGCGCTGCTGCAGCATCGCTTCGTTCAAGACGGAGTCCTCAATCTCGACCAATTCCTTTACGCCTACGCGCTCGGCCGCGTCACGCCGGGCCAGAACAATCTCTACCTCGCCTCGGTCGGCTATATGGTTTCTGGCTGGCTCGGCGCTTGCGCGGCGATCCTCGCCATTCAGGTGCCGGGTTACCTCGTCCTGCCGGTGCTGAAGATCTACGAGCAGATCCGTGCTTGGCGCTCGGTCCAGGGCGCCATACGCGGCCTCACCGCGGCCTCGGTCGGGCTGATGTTCGCGGTTGCGCTCAATATCGGACGCGAAGCCTTGACCGGCCTCGTGCCCTGGGTCGTGTTCTTGACGACGCTCGCGCTGATCTTTCTCGCCCGTCGCGGCATGCTTCTCGGCATGGTCGGCGCGGCGGCGCTGGGCCTCGCGCTCAAATTCGTCGAAGGCGTGCTCTGATCAGCCGGGCCAGTTGCGCACGAAATCCGACAGCGGCGCGGGCGGCAGGGGCGCCGGCTTGACCGAAGGCGTGCCGAGATAGAGGAACCCGGCGATGGCATCGCTCGGCGCCAGGCCGAGCTCGGCCTTGACGTAAGCATCATAGGCGGGCGCGCCGGTCTTCCAGGCGGCGCCAAAGCCCAACGCATGGGCGGCGAGCATCACGTTCTGCGCGGCGGCGCCCGCCGAGAGCAGCTGCTCGATCACCGGGATCTTGTGACCTTCCTTCACCGCCACGGCGAGCACGACGATGAGCGGCGCGCGCAGCGGCTTCTCGCGCTCGCGCTCGACTAGATTGGCGGGCGCCTCGGGCTCGCGCCGCTTCATCGCCTCGGCCATCACGTCGCCCAGGCGCTTGCGCGCGTCGCCGCGCAGCAGGATGAAGCGCCAGGGGCGAAGCTTGCCGTGATCGGGCGCGCGTGTCGCCGCGCGCAGAATCGCTTCGAGCTGCGCGTCATCGGGCGCGGGTTCGACGAATTGCGCGGGGCTGCGGCGGGTATTGAGCGCTTCAATGGCTTCCATGGGTCTTCGCCTCTGATCGGGATAAGCGTTCTTAGACCAATGGGCCGCCGCCTGTCAGCCGACCCCAGCCCAAGCCGCGGAGCCCATCGGTCCTGCCTATGGGGACGGATCGGCCCCGGCCGGCCTGCCCATGGCTACTAATGGTGAGTCGATTGCGAAACGGCCATCTAAATATTGCCTCTAACTCAAAAAATTAACAATCGTTATAAACTATTTGATAAATTTGATAGTTTAACGTATTGTTAACCATTCTCAGGCGCCGACCACGATCGCTTAGGTGCACGCCCCGTGCCGACAATGCCCCAGATGGTCGACTTCCTCTCCGATAGGCTCCCGGCCTCGTTCAGCCGGCCGATCAGCCAAGCCGTGCTGACCGAAATGGTGCTCGGCTGCGACAATCCGGTTCAGGCGGCGATCGATTCCCAGACCTTCACCGAGTTCGAGCTCGCGCATGACCGCGACGAGAAGATCCTGTTCAGCTATTTCAAATTCGCCCAACGCCCCTGCTTCACCGAAACCGTGCTGGGCGAAGCGCAGGCGATCCAGCGTCTCGCGCGCGGCTTCTTCGCCGACGAGCATGAGGCGGATCCGCCGTTGCGCTACCTCGTCTGGGGCTCGCGCCTGCCGGAGGTGTGGCATCTGGGCGGCGATCTCGAGCTGATCGAGGAGCTGATCCGCAAGCGCGACCGCGCGGCGTTGCGGCGCTACGCCCATGCGTGTTGTGATTTCGGCTTCGTCAATGCGAGCGGGCTGGGCTTCGACCTTCCCGTGGTGTCGGTGGCGCTCCTGCAGGGCGACGCGCTCGGCGCGGGCTTTGAGGCCGCGCTCAGCGCCAACATCATTGTCGCCGAGCGCGGCGCCAAGTTCGGCTTGCCGGAAATCCTGTTCAATCTTTTCCCCGGCATGGGCGCCTACACGTTTCTGACCCGCCGGGTTGCCCCCGGGATTGCCGAACGCATCATCATGAGCGGCGAGATGCTGAGCGCCGAGCAGCTCCACGCGATGGGCGCGATCGACGTGCTGGCGCCGGACGGCCAGGGCCTCAACGCGCTTTACGATTTCATCGGTCGCGGCGGCCGGCGCTATGCGAGCTTGCGCGCGCTCTACCGCGCGCGGCGCATCGCGCAGAGCATCACCTTCGAGGAGATGACGCGAATCGCCGATCTCTGGGTCGAGGCCGCCCTGGCGCTCGACGAAGCGGGATTGCGCCGGATGCTGCGCCTCGGCGCGGCGCAAGCGCGCCGCCTCCGCTAAAAAGGGCGCGTCCGCGCCGAGGATTGACTCGGGCGCACGGCGCGGCGAACAATCCCCGGGTGTGAAAACGGGGGAGGCGGCGATGGCGACGGCATTCGCATTGCGCGAGAAATGGGCGAGGGGCGAGACCGTGTTCGGTCTCTTTGCCGGCCTGCCTTGCGGCTTTTCGGCCGAGCTGCTCTGCGCCAGGGGCGTCGATTACGTGTGCGTCGATCAGCAGCACGGCGTCTGCGATTATCGCGACATGGTCGAAATGGCGCGCGGCATCGACGCGCGCGGCGCCGTGCCTTTGACGCGCGTGCCGGCAAACGAGCCCTGGGTCATCGGCAAAATGCTCGATGCCGGCGCCCAGGGCGTGATCGTGCCCCTCGTCAATAACGCGAGCGAGGCGGCCCGTGCGGTCGCGGCTTGCCGCTATCCGCCCGAGGGCGAGCGCTCCAACGGACCAGCGCGCGCGGCGCTGGTGATGGGCAGCCGCGACATGAAAGCGCTCGGCGATGGCGTTCTCTGCTTCGTCATGATCGAGACCCGCGACGGGCTGGCCAATGCCGAAGCGATCGCGGCGACGCCCGGCCTCGACGGCATTTATATCGGGCCGAGCGATCTCGCGATTTCTCTGGGCTTGGGGCCCGGGCTCGATCGCGACGAGCCCGAGCATGTGGCGGCCGTCGCCAAGATTCTCGCCGCCTGCCAGCGCAGCAAGATTGTTCCTGGCATCCATACGGGCTCGGGCCGCTCGGCGAAGAATTTCGCCGCCAAGGGTTTTCGGCTCGTGACCTTCGGCGGCGATGCGGGCTTGCTGCGCGCCGGTGTCGAGCGCGAGCTCGGCGTGTTGAAAGCGTGATCGCTCAGCCGCGGCGCTGAACGTCCAGCATCTGATCGAGCGCTGCGTCGAGCCGGGCGAGCTCGGCTTTCAGCTTTTCGACATGCGCGGCGCCATTGACGCTCAATTCGCGGGCGGAAATGTCGCGCAAGCTCGTGAGCGCTTGGCACAGCTTCACGCCGCCGACATTGACGGCGCCGCTGCGCAAGGAATGCATCAGCTCGCGGAAATCGCGCAGATCCCCGGCTTCTGCGGCTCGCTTCAGCCGCTCGATGATGAGCCACGCATCCTTGCGAAAGGTTTCGATCACCTCGACGAGGAAATCCTGGCCGCCCAGCTTGCGCAGCGCGGCGAAGATGTCCTCGTCGACCACGGCGGCCGTCTCGGGCACGAAGCGCGGATGAGCGGTGATCGGGGTGACGACGCGCGGCGCGCCGACCGCGATCCGCTCGGGCCGCGCGGCGCGCGCGTAGATGGCGTCGATCTCGGCCAGAAGCTGCGTCGCGTCGACGGGCTTGGTGAAGACTGCGTCCATGCCCGCCTCGCGGCACAGCCGCTCCGTCTCGGTCGTGGCATCGGCGGTGAGCGCGACGATCGGCAGGCGCCACTCGCCGATATGGCTCACGCGATAGAGCTTCGCCACCTCGTAGCCGCTCACCTCCGGCATGTTGATGTCGAGAAGCGCGAGATCGAATTGCGAGCGATCGAGCGCCGCGAGCGCCGCCTCGCCGTCAGCGAGGATCTCGACCTCGTGCCCGGCATTCTCGAGCAGGGTTTTGAGCATCGTGCGATTGCCGGCGTTGTCGTCCGCGACGAGGATGCGCAGCCGCTGTGCCGGTGCCGTGCCGGTCGGGGCGCTGTCGGCTGCGCTCCGCGGCGCGGGGCCCGCCGCGGGCTCCTCCACCACCGCGGACAGATCGGGCGTCGCCGTCAGGCTTTCGCCGGCGAGGATGCCGAGCAGCGCGCAGGCGAGATCGGCCTCCGACATCGGCGCCTCGATGACCGCGGCGAGGGGCGACGCCGCGAGGCGCGTGATCGCCTCGCCGCCTTGGGTTGGCGCCAGGAACACGACAAGCGGAGGCGTCGCCATCGCGGTTGCCGAGCGATGCGCCAGGCTTAGGGCCGCCAGCGGATTGTCGCGCCCGTCGATGAAGACAATGGTGGGGCTGCCGGATTTTCCGGCGAGCGCCAACTCGCCCAGCGCGGTTTCACTGTCGGCGACCCATTGCACCTCGGCGCGCCAGGCGTTCAGCCGGCTCTCCATCATGCCGGCCAGCTGATTGTCGCTCGAAATCACCACCACCTTGTGACCGAGGAGATCGGGCGGCCGGATGGCGTCGCCTGCCCCCTGCTCAAGCGTCAAGCGAACCGCGAAGATGGTGCCTTTGCCGGCCTCGCTGTCGAGCGTGATCGCTCCGCCCATCAGCTCCACGAGCTGCCTGGCGATGGCAAGGCCGAGCCCGGTGCCGCCATAGCGGCGCGCGGCGCTGCCATCCGCCTCGGCGACGACCTCGAAGATGCCCGCTTGCGCCTCTTTCGGGATGCCGACGCCGTCGTCGCGCACGGTGATGATCATCGTCGCGCGGTTTTCCATCTGCGTGGCGCGCGTTGCGGTCACGGCGATATGGCCGGCCGGCGTGAACTTGACGGCGTTCGCCAGCAGGTTGACGAGAACCTGACGCAGCTGCAGCGGCCAGCCGCGATAGACATGCGGCAAGCGCGGATCGATTCGCAAGGTCAGCGCCTGACCCTTCGCTTCGGCCTGCGACCGCATGATCGCGACGGCGCCGCCCATCACCTCGTGCAGGACGAAGGTCTCGGTTTCGGGCGTCAGCGTGCCGTCCTCGAGCTTCGAGAGGTCGAGCAGATCGTCGATCAGTCCCAAGAGCGCGCGTGCCGTATGCTGCAAGGTCGCGAGGATGGTTCGCGGCTCCGTGTCGAGCTTTGTGCTTGCCATGAGAGATCCCAGGCCGATCACGCTGTTGGCCGGCGCACGCAGCTCGTGGCTCATGATGGCCAGGAAGCGGCTCTTTGCCGCCGCCGCGTCATTGGCCTCGGCCTTGGCCGCGGCCGCGCGGCGGATCAGCGCGGTGGCATAGAACGGCAGCAGGACCAGGGCGAGCAGGATGCCCGCCGCAAGCGGCATCTGGCTCCGCCAGAAGGGCGTGGTGATGCAGACCGCGATGAAGCCGGCGACGCTCAGGATCGCGCCATAGACGAGCGGCATGACGCCGAAGCGCAAGCCGGAACCGAGGATCACCCAGAGATAAAGCGAGAACCACGGCGCCGCATAGGCGCCGCCGATATGGAGGAAGACCGAGACCAGCACGACGTCGTTCAGCATGGCCGCGCCGCGCCGTGCCGTCGAAGGCGAGGGTTCGGCCATCAGATGAACGAACAAAAGCCAGGCGCTGAGAATGCCCGCCACATTCACCGCGAGCAGCGGCACGATCAGGCTTCCGGCCTTGCCCAGGAGGGTGAGAACGGCGAGATAGGCGAGGACCGCGCCGGCGGTGGCCAGGCGCAAAAGTGCCTGTTGCGGCTCGCCGTCGTCGTGCTCGGTGAGGTCCGCGGCGATCTGGGCGTGGCCGCGCAGGGCCAGGGTCGTGACGGCAAGCCCCGGCCCAAGCAGGGTCATGCTGAGCGCGGTCAGAAAGGTCGCAGGGCCGAACGCGCCGAGCCCGGCCGAAGTGAGGCTCGCGGCCAGGATCTCGGCCGCGACGAGCGGGGCGGCGACGGCGTAAACCGCGAGCGCGATCGTGACGTTGCGCGCGCTACCGAATGCGAGCGTCGCCCGCAACCCCTTTGCCTCCCGCGATTCCCTCATGCTCCGCGTTCCGGCTCCCCAATCCGGGCGAAAACAAGCACATTTCGGCTCGCCAGGAGCACCAGCGTGCCATAGTGCCGGGTATGAGCTAAAAAATCTACAGTTTGGTGGTCGGGAATACGCTAATCACGAGGGGTTGTGGCTCTACGGTGACGCATGGACGCGGTTCCAGGCGTAGACCAAAGCGAGGAGCGCCGCCGGCACGATGAGCGGCCGAGTCGACGACGCGCAAAGCCGCCACACCCGGCGCGGCGCCGAGAGCATAGCCGAGCCAAACCCCGCCATAAATCGCAAAGCCCTCGCCCGAGCTTGGGCGGCTGCGGCGCGCTGCCAGCGCCGCGCCAAGCCTTCGGCAAAGCGCAGAATGTCGCCGGTGATGAAGGTGGGGTTGATCGGCACGCCGAACCGCGCCGCGACCGGGTTCTGCACGCCCATGGCCGCGACGAGGAGGATCGCGGCCCAGGCCGCAACCGGGAGAGATATCCGCACAGAGGATCAATGCCGCTTCGCCCGCCAACAGCCCGGCAGGCGGAACGCGGCGCAGCGGGATGAACGCCGCGACCGCGGCTGTGAAGAAAACCGCCAGCAGCCCCCCATAATCCCATGCGGGCAATTCGCTACGGTGAAACAGGGCGAGCCCCATCAACACCGTGTTCCCGCTCATCGTTCCGGCAAAAGCGTGGTAGCGCAGGTAGCCGACCGCATCCGCATAGCCGCCAATCAGCGCCAGGACGATCGCGGCGGGCCCCTCTTACGCCGAGCGGGCGATACTCGGGGCGAGCGCCCGCTCGCGCGGCAAGGTGAAGGTCACGGTCGTGCCGATATTCTTCTGGCTCTCGATGCGCAGCTTGCCGCCATGCAGCTCGACCAGGCCGATGGCGAGCGGCAGGCCCAACCCGGTGCCGGGATGCCGCCGGCTCCATGGGCTCGCGACCTGGCCGAAACGCGTGATCGCGGTCTCGACCTCCTGCTCGTCCATGCCGATGCCTTGATCGGCGACCGAGATGTGGAACCCCTCTTCGTCGAACAGCGCCGACAGCAGCACGCGCTCGCCGGCCTCGCTGAACTTGATGGCGTTGGTGATGAGGTTGAGCAGCACCTGCTTGAGCTTCAGCGTATCCGCCCTGAGGCGCGGCAGATTCGCCGGCAAATCGATGTCGATTTCGACATCGAGCGCGCGGGCGCGCTCGCCGACGAGCTGCATCACGTCGCGCATCAGCGCCGGGATATCGGTTTCCTCCTCATCGAGCTCGACCTTGCCGGCCTCGAGCTTCGAGACGTCGAGAATGTCGCCGATGATGCCGAGGAGGTGCTGGGCGCTGGTGCAGATGTCGCGCGCATAGCCGATATAGCGCGGGGTGCCGAGCGGCCCCATCAGCTGGTCCGCCATCACCTGACTGAAGCCGATGATGGCGTTCAAGGGCGTGCGGAGCTCGTGGCTCATATTGGCGAGGAACTCGGTCTTGCTGCGGCTGGCGATCTCGGCCTCTTCCTTGGCCTGCAGCAGCGCCACCTCGGCCGCTTTGCGGTCCGTGATGTCGAGCGACGCGGTGACGACGAGGTTCGGCCGGTTTGCCGGGTCGCGCAGCAAGGCCTTGCTGGTGAGAAGCACGCGTCGCTTGCCGCTCCCTGAAGGCAGCACCTCCTCGAACGCACCCGGCTGATCGAGCCCGGCGATGATGCGGCGATCGCGCTCCATCGCCGCATGCGCGGTCAGATCGTCGCGCACCTCGACCGGGCTGAGGCCGATGATCTGGCTCGCGGGCTTGCCGATGCGGCGCGAGAACCAGTCATTGACGAACACGTAGCGGCCCTCGCGATCGGTGGCGGCGACCATCACCGGCACCGCGTCGATGACGCGCATGAGCAATTCATGGCTTTCGTTGAGCGCGTCGCGATGGCGTTCGGCCTCGGCCGCGATCTTCTGCTCGAGCGCCGAGGCGCGCTCCTTGAGCTCGATCTGCTGGCGGCGCAGGGTCAGGAGGTTGCGCGAGCGGACGCGGAATTCGTGGTGATCGACCGGGCTTAAGAGGAAATCCGTGGCGCCGGCCTCGAGCGCCTGGTAGCGCAGATCGCGATCTTCGTAGGAGGTGATGACGATCACCGGCACGTCGGCGCAAGCCGGAATGGCGCGGAAGCGGCGGATGAACTCGGCGCCGTCGAGCTCCGGCATGTTGAAATCGGTGATCAGCAGATCGGGTGGAGCAGCGGCTCCGGTTTCGAGGACTTTCTGGGGACGATCGAAGATCTTCACCTCGATGCCTTCGGCCAAGGTGTTGGCGAGGCGTTCGAGGATTTTGAGATTGGTCGCGCGGTCATCGACGATCGCGACGGTTTGCGGGCTGAGCTGCGCTTCTGCTTTTGCCACCGAGGACGCCTGCAAAAAAGTTCGTCGAGTATCGGCGCGAAGCACGGGCCGCTGCAAGCCCCACCGTCGGCGCCGATTCAATGGTGCTTAAACATGGTGAAGAATGGTTAAGAAAGCGTTAGCTGCACATTAACCATGTGCGTTCTTGAACTGTTTCGCGAGCGCGAGGCTTTGACCCTGATAATTCGACTTGAGGCCCGTGCCGTAGAGTCGGTCGGGCTTGCCCGCCATGCGCTCGTATTGCAACCAGCCGACGGTCTGGCCGTGCTCCAGAGTGAAGGGCACTTCGTGCGAGCGCACTTCGAGAACGGCTTTCGATACGGCGTCGCCCCAGCCAAAGCCGGGATCGAAGAAGCCGGCGTAATGCACGCGGAACTCGCCGACCGAGGTGTCGTAGGCCACCATCTCGGCGGCGTAGTCGGGGGGAATCCGCACCGCCTCGCGCGTCACGAGAATGTAGAAATCATTGGGGTCGAGGATGAGCGGCGGATCGCGGTGGTAATGGATCGCCTCCCAGAAATCCGTCGCGTCGTAATGGCCGACCTTTTCCACATCGATGCGGTCGGTGTGCTTCTTGGCGCGGTAGCCGATCAGGCTTCCGGCGCCCTCGCCATGGAGATCGACCGACAGGCGCAACATCTTGCGCTCGGTGAAATCCTGCGTCGACTCGTCGGCGAAGACCAACTGGCCGCTGTCATGGAGGCGCTGCAGCTCGCTCGCCGCGATGACCGGCGAGCCGCGCCGGAAGCGCAGCTGGTTGAGGCGCGAGCCGGCATGGACGACGACGCTGAAGGTGCGCGGCGCGATCTCGACATAGAGCGGACCCTGATAGCCGCGCTCGAGCCGGTCGAAATGGCTCGAATAATCGCCGATGAGCCGCGTCAGGATGTCGAGCCGCCCGGTCGAGCTCTTGGGGTTGGCGAAGGCAATGACGCCGCTCTTCAAGTGAAGCGCTTCGAGCAGCGGCACGACATAGACGCAGCCGCGTTCGAGCACGGCGCCGCCGCTGATATCGACAGGATAGGCGTCGAGCTGGCGCATCTTGTCGAGCACGGTGCTGTCGGGGCCGGGGAGAAAGCTCGCGCGCACGCGCCAGGCGGTCGGGCCAAGGCGCAGATCGATGCTCGCCGGCTGAATCTGATCGGCGAGGATCTCGGTCTTCGACCAGATCTCGTGCTCGCGGACCATGTTGTTGATCGCTTGGAAAGGCAGGATGCCGGTTCGCATCGCGGTCCGCGCATCCTCGGGGAAAAGGCTCTTTGCCGGGCTATCTGCCATCGGCCGATTTTAGCGGCCCCGCATCGGCGATCAAAGCGGATGCCGCCCGCCGGCGGCGCGGCGCTCAATGCCAGGTCGGGCGCGCCTGCAGCCGCTCAAGCCAGGCGCGGAGGTTGGGATAGGGCGCGAGGTCATAGCGCAGCACCGGCGCCAGTTCGAGCGTGCAGCCGAGCGCGATATCGGCGAGCGTAAAGGCTCCCGCCACATAGGATGCGCCCGCCAGCCGGCGCTCGATGACCGGGACGAAGCGTGCGAGCCAATCCTCCGCCGCTTTGGTTTGGGCTCCATCCTCGGCGCCGCCGCGTCGCGGCTTGATCAGGCGCTCGACCACGAGCGTCGTAAAATAGGGGTCGATGTGGCAGGAGCAGAAGAAGAGCCAGCGCAGCGTTTCGGCCTCGGCGCGCGGCTCTTCGGGATAGACCGCGCCGCCCTTGCACCGCGCGAGATAGCACATGGCGGCGGCGGATTCCCAAAGCATGAAGTCGCGGTCGACCAGGGTCGGAATCTTGCCCATGGGATTGAGCGCGAGGTAGTCGGGCCTCTGGTTCTCGCCCGCGGCGAAATCGAGATTCTTCAGCTCGAGCGGAATCCCGAGTTCGGCCGCGGCGATCCGCACGCGCTTCCCGTTGGGCGAAATGGGAGTTGTATAGAGTTCCATCCTCACCTCCTGTCTTGCCGCGCATCTTCGGCTGCAGCCGCCTTGCTTGCAAACGCCTCGATGAGATGAGGGCCGTCCAGCCGCAGTCGCTGCCGATCACTGCGACAGCATCGCCGAGCCGCTCGAGCTGACGATGCTCAAGCTCGACCAGGGTTCCGGTTCCGTGGGCGTGACGCGAAGCTCGATCTCGGTGATGAGATCGGGGTCAAATCGCCAATGGCCACCGACCTGCCAGGCGAGAACGAGCCGCGCCAGCGGCACCTTGACGCGCACCGTCTTGCGCACCGGGGCTGGCGTGATCGCGCGTTTCATGCGGGTGCCTCGCGCCGCAGTCGATCCGCGCCTTCGCCGCGCCTAGTCCGCGCCGGCCTCGGGCAGTTCCTCTTCGGCGCCGGCGGCGCGGTCGGCCTCGGCGCGGAAGGCGTCGAGCGAGCGCTCCCAGAACCGGTCAAGCCATTGACGCATGACGCTGAGTCCCGCCGGGTCGATCTGGTAGACGCGTCTCGCGCCCTCGGCACGGTCGGAGACGAGGCCCGCCTTCTTGAGCACGCGCAAATGCTGTGAGACCGCGGGACGGCTAATTGGCAGGTCGAGCGCCAGCGCGCCGACCGATTGCGGCCGCGCAGCCAAGCGCTCGAAAATCTCGCGCCGAGTCGGATCGGCGAGCGCAATGACGACATTCGAAAAGGGGGACATGCCATTCCGTAAGTTATTACTTACGGTAAGCAGATGCTTACGTTCTATCAAGCGGCAAATGTCAGGCTTGCTTCGCCCACTCCTTCAAATCTTGCGGTGACATGGGCGCCGGCGGGCGCGTCATACATCCCGGTGTGGCTTCCCGTGGTGACGATATCGCGACGCTTCAGCGGATGACCGCGGCGCGCCGCGTGGTTGGCGAGCCAGGCGAGCAACCGCCGCGGATGCCCGCCCGGCGTGCCCGATATCGCGCTTCGCACCTCCTCGCCATCGATGAGAAGAATCGCGCGCGGCGTCCCCACATCGAAGCTGCGCCACTCGCGGAGCGCGGGCCCATAGCAGAACCCGCCATTGTTTTGCATGTCGGCGAGCGGCGCGAATTCCGGCACGCGGCGGCGATCGACAAAGCTTGATTCGAGAATTTCGATCGCGACATGCATCGCTTCGACGGAGTCCCACACCTCGTCCTCGGCATAAGGGGCGGGGCGCGGCGGCAGGTCGCGCGCGAAGCTGAAAGCGAGTTCGGCCTCGACGGTGCGCAGGGCGTTGGACAGGAGGGTGAAGCGCGCCGGGCTCGGCTGCATGCGATCGGCGAGCAGCGGCGCTGCCTGCGGCTCGGCCTCGGGGCTTGAGGCGCCGGCCTTCCAGCCGCCGATCGCACCGCCCAGTCGGCGCAGCATCGCGTCCTGCACGGCATAGGCGTCCTCGGCGCAGGATGGTGCTTGCGCCGCGTCCAGCGCGGCGATCCGTTTCCCGCTTCGCCGCGCCTCGATCAGGTTTGCGGCGAAAGCGTCAACGTCCATGGAAGCTGGCATTGCCCGCGAGATAATCCATCGCGGCCTGGACGCCGCCGCTCCTGTACTTCACGCCCGCGGCGGCGAGCCCCATTTCGATGCCCGCCAGGGCGCCGACTAGCATCAGATCATTGGTCCAGCCGAGATGGCCGATGCGGAACACCTTGCCGGCGACCTTGCCCAAACCGGCGCCCAAGGACACATCGAAACGGTCGAGAATGACGCCGCGCACCGCATCGGCATTGACGCCCTCGGGCACGACCACGGCCGTCAGCGCGCTGGCATAGGCGCGCGGCTCGGCGCAGAGAATATCGAAGCCCCAGCCGCGCACCGCGCGGCGCGCCGCTTCGGCCAGGCGATCGTGACGCGCGAAGACGTTGTCGAGACCTTCCTCCTCCAGCATCGCGACGGCTTCTTTGAGACCGTAGAACTGTCCGGTCGCAGGCGTATAGGGATAAAGCCCCGATTCATTCGCATCGACCATCGGCTGCCAATCGAAATAGGCGCGCGGCAGTTTCGCAATCTTGTTGGCAGCGAGCGCTTTTTTCGAAATCGCGTTGAAGCCCAGCCCCGGCGGCAGCATCAAGCCCTTCTGCGAGCCGCCGATGGCGACATCGACGCCCCATTCGTCGTGGCGATAATCGTGTACGCCCAGCGACGAGATCGTGTCGACCATTAAGAGGGCGGGATGCTGGGCGCGGTCGAGCGCTTGGCGGATCGCCGGCACCGCGCTCAACACGCCCGTCGAGGTCTCGCTGTGAACGACCATCACCGCCTTGATGGCATGGCCTTTATCGGCGCTGAGACGCCGCTCGGCCTCGGCAGGGTCGATCGGATGACGCCAATCGCCGGGCACGAACTCGACTGCGAGCCCGAGGCGCTCGGCCATGACGCGCCACAGCGTGGCGAATTGCCCAGTCTCGAAAGCGAGGACCTTGTCGCCCGGCGACAGCGTGTTGAGGAGCGCGGTTTCCCATGCGCCCGTTCCCGACGAGGGATAGATCGCGACCGGACCCGTCGTGCGGAAGATTCGTCTCATCCCCGCGCAGACGGTCTTGCACAGCTCGACATAGTCGGGGCCGCGGTGATCGATGATCGGATTGTCCATCGCGCGCGCGACGCGGTCCGGGACGTTGCTCGGGCCGGGAACATTGAGAAAGTGTCGGCCGCGCTTCACCGTCTTGGCCATGGCGACGATACTCCTTTCGGGGAAAGCAATTAAGAATTTGACCGGAAGCGCGCCCGACCGCAAGTCCGGCGTCGCGGGTCGCGCAAGCGCTCTCTGGTCGGCACGCGGCACCGCGTGGGCAGCGTCGCCGCCCATCGGGCTTGGCGCCCTCAGCTCTCGAGGCCGACGAGGCTCCTGGCAAAATCCTCGGCGATGAAGGGCCGCAAATCCTCGGCCGCTTCGCCCACGCCGATGAAATGAATGGGAAGGGCGAATTTCTCGGCGAGCGCCACGAGCACGCCGCCCTTGGCCGTGCCATCGAGCTTCGTCATGACAAGACCGGTGACGCCGATCATGTCGCGGAAGGTCTGGACCTGCGCATGCGCGTTCTGGCCCACCGTGGCGTCGAGCACGAGGAGCACGGCATGCGGCGCCGACGCTTCGGCTTTTTTGAGCACGCGCACGATTTTCTCGAGTTCGGCCATGAGCCCGGCCTTGTTGTGCAGTCGCCCCGCGGTGTCGATCAGCAGCACATCCGCGCCGCGACCCTGCGCAGCACGGAGAGCGTCGAAGGCGAGCCCCGCGGCGTCGGCACCGGTCTCGCGCGCGATCACTTCGGCGCCGGCGCGCTCGCCCCAGATCTTGAGCTGCTCGACGGCGGCGGCGCGAAACGTGTCGCCCGCGGCAACCGTGACCGCCTTGCCCGCGTCGCCATAGGCCTTGGCGAGCTTGCCGATCGTCGTCGTCTTGCCGCTGCCATTAACGCCGACGACGAGAATAACGAAGGGCTTCTTCGCCGGATCGACCACGAGCGGTTGCGCCACCGGCGTCAAACTCTCGACGATGCCTTCGGCGAGCGCCACGCGGATTTCCTCGGGCGTCGCCTCCTGGTTGAAGCGCGTGCGCCGCAAGCGATCGGTGATGCGTTGCGCCGCGCCGAGGCCGAGATCGGCGCCGATCAGCAGCTCTTCGAGCTCATCGAGAGTCGGGTCGTCAAGCTTGCGCTTGGCGACGATCGCGACGATGCCGTCGCTGAAACGCTGCGCCGAGCGCTGAAGTCCCGATCTCAACCGCGCGAAGAAGCCGGGCCGCGTCTCGTTCATAAGAGCGCGCCTCCGAGCATGTCGGGGCCCGCGCTCAAGAGCGTCGCGGCCGCGACCGAGCCGATCGGCGCCTCGCCCGCAAAGCGCACCGGCGCCCAATGCTCGCTGCGCCCGAAGCCCGGACGCTCGATCAGCACTTGCGCGACCGCGCCCACCCGCGCGGCAAGCGAGCGCGCAAGCGCGCCGGCGCCGGCCGCAC
>DATEKH010000145.1:0-6846 GCA_035277525.1 Allostellaceae bacterium | reverse complement strand
TAAAGCGAAATCACTGCCTGGGCGGGGATGCCTAACACTTGCGCTTCCTCGCGCATCACGTCTTGATGGAAATAAGAACTCAACACGATCTGCGTCTCGCGCCAATCGACGGAGGCGAGACAGTCCGGCCCGACTATCTTGATGCCGCGCCAGGTCCTGCCTTGCTTCAACGGATCGCCATCGGCGATGAGGAATCTGCGATCCCCGGCGAAAAGGCTGGTCAGATGAAACAAAAATTCAGTCTGAAGGCCGCCACCGCGCAAAATGCAGCGGGGTGTCGTTGCGCGCTGCAGCCTCTTCTCGATTTCGGCGACCGCCTCATACCATCGGCTTAAATAAAGCGTATAGGAATGAAGATCGGCTGGCTCGGGCTGCGCGTTCTTGCGGGTGACGGGCTGGGCGATGACGCGAAAGCCGTTGTATTCTTCCATTGTCTGCGTGCTCAGCACGTCCCAGCCGGCCCGCTGCATCACGTTTTGCAGGCTCGCTTTGCTGAAATGCGTCAGGTGATGAGCGCTAAGAAAACCGCAGATATCGCCATAGATCACATTCTCGACAATCGGGACTTCAACGAGAAGGCGCGTCCGCGGCGTCGCCAGTGCCGCAAGCCGTTCCAAGACTTCGACCGGTCGCGGCAAGTGCTCCAAGACATGGAACATCGTGATGACATCGACCGGTTCCGAAACCTCCACGGCTTCGAAATCGGCGTAAATGAAGCGATGGCTCGTGTCTGCGAAGCGCTGACGCGCGCGAGCGATCGCCGGCTCGTCGATATCGACGCCAATGCCTTTGACGCCCGCCGGCAGCTTGCCGATGAAAGACCCGTCATAGCATCCGATGTCCAACAGGGTCGTCTTAGGCTCGAGCAGGCCGCGCTCGCCGAGCCAGCCGAGTTGTTCGCCAACCCGCTTCGGGGTGCTTCCATAAGACGCGCCGGCTTCGGCGAAGAGAACGGCAAAGCCTTCGCCGGTGAAAACCGGATTCATGAAGACGCCGAGGCAATCGCGGCACTGGACCTGCCGAATGTTGACCCGCTTCGGCACGACGGCATCCGAATAAAACTGAAAATCGTTGAATTCGATCAGCGGCCGGTGGCGCTCGCCGCCGCAAACCGGGCATGGGCGCCAAGTCATGTAGCTCGTCGCTTGCGTGGACTTGCTTCCGTCGACCGCGAAGAATTCAGGAGATGGCCCAACCGGGCGGGCAAAGGACGCTTTGACGCCCAGCTTGGCGGCGCTCTGCACCGTGCGGTTCGCAGCGCTCCTCGCAGCCATCTATCGACCTCCCCTCAGCGCGATCGGGCGCGACGCCGATTCCGCGCGTTCGCCGAGCTCGTCGAAGAGCGCGTAGATCTCTTTCGCCATGTAAGCGACGATCGCGCGGAATTCAGCCATGAAGAGCGCGAAGAAGCGCTGCCGCGTCGCTCGGTCGTCGATGCGATATCCATAGAACATCGCGATCCTGGGCAAGCCTTGAAGGGAACCGCACACCATCGCTTCCGTCTGCGCGTAACGGCCTCCCGCCTCTTCGATAAACTTCACCATCCGGTCATAGACGGCGCCGAAATCGGATTCACCGGCTTGAAGCTCGGCCAACAGCGCATCAAGATCGTCAAACAACTGATGGGTCTTCTCGATGATGGGCGCGAACTGCGCTTCTTCGAGCATTTCGCCGGCGCGATAGCGCTGCAGCCCGCGGGCGATTTCGGCCTTGAAGGCGGCATGATCGGCGATCGGCGTCGTGATTTCGAGGCTCGATGGCACACGCGGCCGCGCGCCTTGTATCAGCGCGCCGTCGCTGCAATTCTGAACATTGAGGCGATAGTGCTTGATGGCCGCGCTCAGCATCCGCCGGCACCAATCATAGGTCGACTCGGTGTTGACGATGCCGCCGAAATTCCCCTCGACTTGCGTGATGGGTCCCTGCTCGACATTGCCGGATTCGAAGACGCCGACTTCGCTATAGACCGTGCCGCTGGCATGACGGAGGCTGCCCGGGCGCGTCCCGCAATCCGCTCCGAAAAGGACGAACTCGGTGAATCCCATCACCACCGCTGAATTGAGCGCCAAATTGACGCAGGTTGGCGAGGTGCCGTCGATGATGCGGTGCCTGCCGCCCAGGATCCGCGTCGAGCTGATCGAATCGCGAAAATAAAAGATCGTATCGCCAAAGAGCGGTGGAACGCGCGGATCGACGGTTGCCGAGGCAATGAGCGTCATCCGCGACAGATCGCCGACTTTCACCGTCTCGGTCAGGACGTCGTAGACTCCCGGGACATTCTCGAGCTCGCAATGGAAATCGGGAACGATGCCGTTGCGCAACAACGCGCGCAGCGCCGTCCCGCCCGAGAACAGGATCAAGCGTTCGCGGTATCGCTTGATCGCGTCGATGCAAGTGTCGAGCGACGGTCCGGCGCCCACAATGGCGGCCGTCTCGCGGCGCTGGAGGCGCGGCCGCCCGTCGAGCAGGCGAAAATCATGCGCCGCGAAATTCTCGATCGCGTTGCGCATCATGATGAGCTCGTCCTCGAAGAAACCGCGGTTGGTAAAGCTGAATTCCACGGCCTCATGGAGGCGATTGCGCGCTTCGGCAAACGACCAGAAGGAATAATGGGTGAAGACCCAGCTGCCGTCGGCATAGGGAATGCCGAACTTCGACATGTAGGTGGCGATCGCCGCGACGATCCGCTGCGGATCGGTTTCGGCGATGACGAAGATGTCGCCGCCCCTTGCCTTGTACCGGTCGAGAAGATCGCCCCAATCGACGCTATCGAAGGCCGGCTCGAAGAACGGCAGCATCGGCTCGATGAGGATCAGCCAGCGCGCCCTTGTACGACGAGTCAGCTCTTCGAGGTGGTAGCCGAGCCCCATGCCGAAGACGATAAGAAACGTCGGGCTATCCGACGGATGCGTGTTCATCTCGAGGGCTGACTCGCCGAGAAACGTTTTCTCGAGATTCTGCATCAAGCGGCGTCCGACCGGGGTCACGACGCCAGAGAGGTCGAGCCGCTCCATATGAAAGCGCAGCGGCTTCTTCATGAAATCGTCGACTTGCTCCGCCGCACAAGAGCGCGCATCGCGGCCATAGACCGGTTTCCCATCGACGGAGAGATCCACGGCCTCGCCGCCTTTCTTCACCGTGGCGACACCCGCCCCGCCAACCGCCTCGATCGAGCGCATCAATTGGGGAAAACGTCCTGCGAAGGCTTCGCGCGACCGCAAGGCCGAAAAATTCGCACTCATGACGCGAGCGCCGCAGCCATATTCAAAACGCGCCGCGCGTGCTCTTCGATCGCGCGCGCAAATCGGGCAACGCCATCCTCGCCCGCTCGCTGGGACGCCGACAAACGGCCGAGCGCTTTCTCGCGCGTCTGGCGCGACGTCGCGAAACGGACCGCGCGCTCGACATAATCTTTGGGATCGCGCGCAACGAGTTCCGCGCCGAGCCCGATGCTTGCGAGGAAAGGCGCATAGACCCTGCCGAGGCCCGCGCCGTCAAGCGCGATCGGCGCGACGCCGAAAGCCAGCGCCTCCGCCGCCATGCGCGGCGAAACGCCTTTCAAGGGGGTCAGCGCCGCATCGATCCGCGCATAGAAGTCGCTCGCGTCGTCAGAATTGACGATGTCGATTCGTGCCGCCAAGTCGCGCCCGAACATCGCGACGAGGCGGTCGATATTGGCCGGCGCAGTCATGTCATGGCCGCGAAGCAACAGCTTGGCTTCGGGCTGCTGCCGCATCACCGCCGACCAGAGTCGCACCGTCTCGACATCGATCTGCGCCATGACGACATCGGCGCCAAACTGAACCGCTTCACCCGAGCGCGGTTTTCTCGGCTCCGCAACCGGCCGCGGAACCGGATAGCCGCCGGCAATCGGCCACATTGTTGGCGGCCCGCTATCGCCCGATGTCGGAACAAGTTGCGCATCGTAAATCGGCGCCACGACCCGCGCCTCATTTCCAAGCCATGCGACGCGGATTGCGGAACGCAGCCGCGCGAGCGCCAGCAGATTCATCGGCGCGGCAAAACCGCCGACATCGACGATGACATCGAGCCGGTCGCGCTCGAAGAAAAGCGCGAGAGCGTCGGGATCGAGCGGCGAGATGTCTTGCCAGAGGTCGAACGCACCCTGATAGGGAAGATTCTGCTTCCAGCTCTGGGCGCCAATCCCATAACCGACGACCGAATTATGCTCGCGGTTATGCGCGCGCGCGACAGCCGCAATATGGGCCGCGTCGAGCGGATCGGCAAAGGCCGAGACGATATAGCCGATCGTGAGCCTGCCCTGCGGGCGCCTCCATTGCGATGGCGTCGCCGCCGGACAGAACCGCCGGGCCCAGGCCTTGCCGATGGTTGCGAGCCGCTCGCGCTCCCAGTCGAGCCATAGCCCGTCGGCGATGCGCGCGGCGGCGATCTCGGCGTTTTCGGGCGCCAAGGCAATCGCTTCATCATGCCAATGCCGTGCCGCGTCGGCCTCGCCCACCGCGGCAAGCGCCTGCGCATAGAGGCTCGCTTGCGACGGGGCGACATCGTCCGCGCTTTCGGTTCGGCGCAGAACCTCGACGGCCTTCCTGGCCGCGCCGCCGCGAAGCAGGAGCGCCGCGTAGAAAGCTTGCGCGGCGTCATCTTGCGGATTAAGCGCGGCGTGTTGCCGCGCATTCTCGACCGCGAGCTCGATCATGCCATCCGCGAGACTTGCCTCGGCGGCGGCGCGCTTTGGGTTCTCTCTGATATTGTGGAAGGCCCAATCGAAGCTCGGAAACTCCTGCGGCACGAGCTCGAGGAGCGGCCCTTGCGCCTTCAGCGCGGTCGCGAGCTTGCCCATGAAAAGGCTTTCTTGGAGGTCGCCGGCCTGCGCATAAAGGGACGCCAGGACTTCCGCGATCGCGCCGTCCATCGGCCAGGATTCGTGGCATTGGCGCGTCAATGCGAGCGACCAATCGAGCCGGCCCATCTTCCAAGCGGCCAACCCGAGGAGAAACCGCGCGGGGATATTCCCGGCATCGCTCGCGATCAGCTCCGCGAGCAGTGCGAGGGCGCCTTCCTGATCGCCGCTCGCGAGACGGCGTTTCCCTTCTCTAAGCTCGGCGCTGAGCAAAGCGGCATCGCCGGGCTCGATCGCTTCGGCCGTCATCGATTTCGCTCAGGCGGTTTGGCGGAACGATTGGGACGGGTTCGCGGGCGGCGCCTGCGGCACCTCCTCGGCGCGCTTTGCCCGCATGCCCTCGAGCAGGCCCTCGCTGATCTGGCGGTTGATGTTGACGAGAGTCTCGATTTTGGTTGGATCCCGCTCCACGAGCAGCGCGACCGTGGTCTTGTCGATGAAATTGGCGAGGCCCAAAAGATTGGCACGCACCGGATCGGGAAGTTTGCACTCGGCGTCGACGAGATTTGCCTGGAAAAGCGTCCACAGCCGCCAATTCGCGCGCAGCGCCGTGCGGAACTCGTCGATCGGGGCGTCTTTCGTCTTGTTCAACTGGCGCGCTGCTTCGAGCAGCGCCCAGGCCTCGCTTCGCGCTGGGTTACCGGGCTCGGGTGCTCTTTGGTAGCCCTTTGGCGGAAGCGTCATCCAAAATCTCCTGCTCGCGCGTAATCAACTGCTTGGCGGATTTGAGCGCGCGGTAAAACTGGCCGTCGCGCACATGCCCGCCAATCTCGGCAATCAGCGCCGCCGTACTCGGCGCTGCTTGCTCAAATTCTGCGAGAAATTTCTCAATTATGGGTAAAAAAACGTCACTCTTCGCCGGGAACAGATACTGACACTGGATGGCGAAATAGATGCGGCGCGCGGGCGTGTTCGCCTGCTCTTCGGTGACGATGTCCTTCTCGCGCAGCAGAGCGGCATTGTTGTGCACGAGAATTTTCGCGGCGGGTCCGGAATTCTCGATGACCACGCCATTGACGATCAGCCGCTCATGCGGCTTCAGATTGATCGTGAGCGGCATTCTACTGCTCCTCGGATAGCCGGGTATTAGCTTCTATCCGGCTTTGCTTACGATCCGGTTAAAAGAAAACGGGCGGCCCGATGGGCCGCCCGCAAGTTCACTCGTGTACGGTTTGTCGCGAGGCGACTTAGTGGAAGAGACGGAGGACCGCCTGCTCCGACTGGGTCGCGATCGACAGAGACTGAATGGCGAGCTGCTGCCTCGTCTGCAGGGTGACGAGGTTCGTGCTCTCCTGGTTCACGTCGGCAACCGTCAACTTCGACGCGCCGCCGTTGAGGGTCGTCTCGTACTGCGCGGTGAAGGTGATGCGGGTCTGCAGCAAGCTCACATTCGCGCCGAGGCTCTGCGCATCGGCTTGCGCCAGAGCGATGGCGCCGTTCAAGGAATTGTAGGCCTTGTCGAAGATCGACACGCCAAGGCTCGCTGCGGCAGTGAACTTGAAGCCGCCGACCGCATTGGTCGCGTAGACGCTCGCCCCTTTGCCGGTCACCGTGTCCAACTTGCTGATCAGCATGTTGAAGCCGGCAATGTTGATCACCGACTTGGTGCTGTTGGAGAACTGCAGGGTGAGCTTCGACTTCGTCGAGTTCACCAGGTTCAAGCCCTGATAGCTCGTGTCGCCGAGGAGCTGGTTCAGCTGCGCAGCGAGGGTGTTGATCTGGGTCTGCGAGGCTTTGCGCTGCGCGGTGGTTTCCGTCTTGGCAGACTGCAACACACCTTGCATCTGCTGTAGGATCGAGATCGCCGCCTGGATGCCCTGGGTCGCAGCGGTGAGCGAGGAGACGCCCTGGTCCATATTTGACTTGCGGGTATCGAGGTCGTTGGCCCGGTTGGTCAGCGACTGCGCCTGGAAGAACAGCACCGCGTCGTCGACCGCGCTCGAGACCTTGAGACCGGTCGCGAG
>DATEKH010000144.1:0-9636 GCA_035277525.1 Allostellaceae bacterium | reverse complement strand
GGAAGTGACCGCATCGAATCTTTTGAAGCTCGACATGGAGGGCCGGCCGATCGGCGAGGACAAGCCCATCAACCCGGCCGCGACGACGATCCATACCGCAGTCTTGACGGCACGGCCCGAGCTCAACGCGGTCATGCATGTCCACACGCAGCCGGGCATCGCCATCTCGGCCTTGAAGGGCGGCCTCAAATTTCTCTGTCAGGAGGCGATGCTGTTCTACAACCGCGTCTCCTATCACGATTTCGAAGGCATCGCCACGGACTCGGACGAATGCGCGCGGCTCGCGCGCGATCTGGGGCCCAAGAATCGCGCAGTGATCCTGCGCAATCACGGGCTTCTCACCTGCGGCAGCACAATCGGCGAGGCCGTGACCGCCATGAAAATCCTGATTTCGGTCGCCGACATGCAGCTGCGGCTCATGGCGACGGGCGGCGAGCTGCTCGAGCCGTCGCCCGATGTTTGCGAGCGCACCGCGCGGCAATTCGAGAACGCGCGGATCGGCGGGCAAAGCCATCGTGCGGAATGGGCCGCGATTTTGCGCAAGCTCGACGTGCGCGATTCTTCCTTCCGGAATTGAGGCCTTCAAAGCCGCAGCCGAAACGCCCCGACTCTCCGTAGCTGAAGCAGCGATGCGACGCGCGCACCGCGCTCGCTCGCCTGCCTTCCTAAAATGAAAGTCCCGACATGAAGGTCTATCTTTTCGATCTCGTCCCCTATCCCAAACATTTCGATCAGTTCCAGGACCTGCCTTATCCGCTTCCCGGAAGTCATTTCGATCCCGAGCTCGCGCGCCATGCCTATGCCGATCATATCGAGGCGTGGAAGGAGATGGACCGCCTCGGCTTCGACGGCGTCGGCTTCAACGAGCACCACACCACGCCGCACGGCCTGATGAACTCGCCCAACATGATGGTCGCGGCCGCGGCGCAGCACACCAAGAACCTGAAATTCGTCATCATGGGCCATCTGCTGCCGATGCATAATCCGCTGCGCATCGCCGAAGAGACCGCGATGGCGGACATTCTTTCGAACGGCCGCGTCATCGCTGGGCTCGCGCGCGGCGCGCCGCGCGAATATCACGTCTTCAGCATGCCGGCCCATGAGGCGCGGGCGCGCTTTGAGGAAGCGCATGACATCATTTTGAAGGCCTGGACCGAGGACCAGTTTTCCTATGACGGCAAATACTGGTCCTTCAAGGATATCGCGATCTGGCCGCGGCCCTTGCAGCAGCCGCATCCGCCCGTTTGGATTCCGGTCACGGGCACGAAAGAGACCCTCGATTGGGCAGGCCAGCGCAACTACCCGATCGTGCTGCCCGAATTCTCGCGCGGCGCGATCGAGGATGTGATCGGCTATTACGCCAAGGCCGTCGCGCGCGGCGGCAACACGATCACGCCCGATCAGATGACGCTCTTCGCCGATGCCTGGGTCGCCGACAGCAAATCACAGGCGATCGCGGAATACGGGCCCTACTACGTCTATTTCCAGAACAAGCTCTTCGGGCACGGCAACAGCATCGCCTTGAGCCGGCTTGGCTCGTCGCGCAGCGCCGCCTCCTACGATTACGTGCGGCCGGAAAACCGCGCCGGAATCGGCGCCGAGCGCGTCAAGACCGCGGCCTTCACCATGGCCGATGTCGAAAAGCGCGTCGCCGACCGCGCCGCCTGGGGAACGCCCAAAGAGGTCGCCGAGCGGCTGATCGACGAGGCCGAGCATGCGGGCGTCAATGGCGTGCTTTTGAACGTCAATCTCGGCGCCCTTCCGCACGCCCTGTTCATGGAGCAGATCCGGCGCTTCGGCGAGACCGTGCTGCCCTCGCTGCATGCGCACCAGGTGAAGCGCGTGCGGCCGGCGGAGATGGTCGGCGCCTGAGCGTGGCGTGACGCCCGCGGCGTCAGGCCGCGATTTCTTTGTCACGTCGATCATTGCCGTTGCGCGACACAACCGGCGCGGCGCTGGAAAGCGCGCGATCCTTCCGCTAACGTCGCTGCGCTCGCTTTGCAATCGCAGCCTGCGGTGCCCGCCCCTTGACCACCAAGAGCCAGCCCAAATCCGCGAAAGCCCTCAAGACCCCTGCCCGCCATCTGAGCCGCGCCCTGCCCATGCAACTGCTCCGGGCGCGCGAGGCGGTGATGCAGCGGCTCCGGCCGCATCTGCATGAGCTCGGCTTCACCGATCAGCAAGGACGCATCATCCGCACTTTGGCCGAGGCCGATTGGATCGACATGCTGGAATTGTCGCGGCGCTGCTGCATTCATCCGGCGAGCCTGTCGCGGATTATCCCGCGGCTCGACGAGAAGGGCATCGTGCGCCGGCGCCCGGCAAGCGACGATGCGCGGCGCGTCACGGTCTCGCTGACGCGCAAGGGGCATGCGGCCTTCGAGATGCTGTCCTTCGAATCTGAGGTAATTTATGCCGACCTCGCGACCGAGCTCGGCGCGGCTCGCCTTCAGGAGCTTCATCGCTGTCTCGAAGCTGTGATCGACATTCTGGGCGGCGCCGATGCAACGGTGCCAGAGACACCCGAGGCCGATGTCTAGCCGCCTTGCCGCTTTCGTTGCGGCGGCGGTGAGCCGGCGCTAGAGTCGTTCTTAACAGCTTTAGCAGTTCGACAACGGAGGAGGATCGCTCGCATGGCCGCCCAGGTTTCGCTTGACGATCGCGCCGACGCAATCGAGCAAAGGATGAGCGACGAGCTCGACGTTCTCCTGACCAAATCGGCGCTCCACAATATGGAGGATGGCCAGCTCGGCGCGAGCGGGATGGGGCTCGCCGAGCAGATGAAGCATCCCGGCAAGCTCTTCCTCATCGGCGACGATCCACGCCTGCCGAAAATGCCGGCGAAGCCCACCCTGCTCGATTATTTCAAATACCGTGCCCGCGGCACCGCGCATCTGCTGCAGAGCGCGACCCACGCGCTCAACGCCGGCATGCCGGAGAAAACCATCCTTGCCTGCCTGCTCCATGACATCGCCAATGCGATCTTCATCAAGAGCGATCACGGCTATTGGGGCGCGCAGCTGGTCGAGCCCTATGTCGACGAGGAGGTCAGCTGGTCCATCCGCGCGCATCAGGCGCTGCGCTTCTTCCCCGATGAATCGGTCGGCTACAAATACCCGGTGCTCTACACGAGCTATTTCGGTGAAGACTACGTGCCCGACGACTACATCAAGGAAGCCTATCAGCGCGCGCGCAATCACAAATGGTACATGTCCGCGCGCATGATCACGGTGCACGACATCTATTCCTTCGATCCCAATGCCAAGGTAAGCTGGGAGCCGTTCGTCGACATCATCGGCCGCAATTTCCGCCAGCCGGAGGAAGGTCTGGGCTTCGACAACAGCCCGGTCGCGCATATGTGGCGCACCATCCGCCGCCCGACCAAGTATCTCTAAGCGCCCCGCGCGGCGCGTTTCCGAGGCGCCGCGTTTCCCAATCCTTAACCGCCCGGGGCGTCACATGGCGCCGGCGCCCGTGGGGTGCCCGAGGATCGGGAACGCATGGGCTTTGGCGGAACACTCAGAGCGCAGATCGCCGCGATCGGCCGGCGCGGGGCGATCGGCGTGGCGCTGCTTGCGGCGCATCTTGCGCTGGCCGGCTTGCGCCCGGCCGAGGCCCAGCTCACGACGAATGTCTATAACCGCGTGCTGTTGATTCGGGTCGGCAACGAGACCGGCACGGGCTTCACTCTCGATCTCGACGGCCGGCAATATCTCATCACCGCCAAGCACGTTGTCGCCGCGCTTGGCGGGAAAGGCACGCTCGCGATCTTCAAGAACGGCAACTGGCAGCCCGTGCCGGTTACGATCTTCCCCTGCGCGGACCCGGTCGATATCGCGGTGCTGATTCCGCCGGCGCCGCTGACAATGAGCCCGCCGCTCGAGCCCACGAGCAAGACGCTGCGCTATGGCGACGAAATGTATTTCGCGGGATTTCCCTATGGGATGCGCTCGAGCGCACCGAGTTTGACCGGCGGCTATCCGGTCGCGTTCGTCAAAAAAGCGATCATGTCGGGCGAGGTGAACGAGAACGGCGCCTCGATGTTCGTGCTCGACGGCTACAACAATCCTGGCTTCTCCGGCGGCCCGCTCGTCTATCGCGACGCATCGCGTTCCGGCTTCGTCTATGACGTGGCCGGAGTCGTCAAAGGATTTCGCGCCGATCTCGCGCCGGTCTACAGGCGCGAGGAAGTGACGCCCGATCAGATCACCACGGAGGACATGGCCAAGGACCGGATCGTGCGCACGAATAACGGCCGCGTGCTGCGCCTGACCGATACGGGCGAGGTGGTGAAGCTCAATTCCGATCTGCTCATTGCCTATAACATCTCCTACGCGATCGCGCTCATCCGCAAAAATCCGATCGGCCCGCCGATCGCCGAGGCGGCCTCGGCCAAATAAGCCCGCCGCCGAGGGCAGCAGGCCCCGGACGACGCGCGCAACTGCCCAGCGAGACGGCGGTTGAAAAACGCCGCCGCTTCGCGCACAACAGACCGATAAAAGACCGGGAGGCAGAGGTCATGTCGGTGCTGAGGAAACGGACCGCGCACGCTTTGAATTTCGCCGCTTGGACGGCGCTGGCCTTCGCGTGCTTGCTCGTCCTTCCCGGTGCGGTCAAAGCGCAACCGATCAAGATCGGCACCCTGCGCGTCGCGGCTTTCGCCCCGCTTTTCATCGCCCAGGACAAGGGCTATTTCGCGGCCGAAGGCGTGCCGGCCGAGCTCACCTTCTTCGAGGCGGCGCAGCCGGTCGCGGTGGCGACGGTCTCAGGCGGGGTCGATTTCGGCGTCGCCGCCATGACCGGCGGTTTCTACAACCTCGCCGGCCAGGGCGCTCTAAAGCTCATCGCCGCCGCCAATCGCGAGCATCAGGGCTTCGAAACCCAGGCCTTTCTCGTCTCCGACCACGCCTTCCACGCCGGCCTCAAGACGCTCAAGGATCTGCCCGGCCATTCCTTCGCCGTGACCGGCCCGGGCGGCCCGCCCGTCTATGTCGTGGGCGGCGTGCTCGCGGAAAAGCTCGGCTTCGACTTCAGCACCATCAAGCTCGTCCCGCTTAACACCATGCCCAACATCAACAGCGCCTTGGCCGGCGGCAAGGTCGATTTCACCCTCTCCTCGATCCTCGGCGCGATGAGCCAATACGTCGCCGAAAAGAAGGTGCATCTCCTGGGCTGGGTCGGCGATGTCGCGCCGTGGCAGTTCGGCGCGGTCTTCACCGCGACCAAGACCGCCGACGACCGACACGATCTCGTCGAGCGCTTCCTGCGCGCTTATGTCAAAGGCGCGCGCGACTATCATGACGCGGTCACCGGACCCGGCGAGACGCGCAAGGACGGGCCCAACATCAAGGAGACCATCAAGATCATCGCCAAATATGTCGAGCAGCCGGAAGCGACCGTTGCGAAGGGATTGCCCTATGTCGACCCGCAGGCGCGGCTCGACGTCAAGGACATCCTCCACCAGATCGCCTGGTACAAGACCCGCGGCTTGGTGAAGCCCGATGTCGACGGCGCCAAGATCATCGACAAGCGTTACGTCAAAGCCTTGCCCTGAAAACCGCGCCGCGAGCGGCGGCCGAGAAAGGCGCGTGACCCATGAAGTTCGGCTATTTCACCCTGAGCGACAATCACTATCGCGACAATCGCCGTAGCGCGAACGACCTCGTTACCGACATCGTCGACGAGGCGGTTTATGCCGACGCGCTCGGCTTTCATTCCGCCTGGGTCGGCGAGCATCATTTCAATTCCCTGGGCGTGCTGTCCTGCCCCGATCTCGCGCTCGCGCATATCGCCGCGCAGACGCAGCGCATTCGCCTCGCGCCGGCGGTGACGGTGCTGCCGCTGCATCATCCGATTCGCGTGGCCGAGCAATGGGCGACGCTCGATCTCTTGAGCGGCGGGCGCGTCGATTTCGCCACCGGCCGCGGCTACGACGCGGGCGAATACCGCCCGCTTAACGCCAATTTCGCCGAGAACGCCGCGGTCTTCGCCGAAGGCCTCGACATCGTCGAGCGGCTTTGGGCGAGCGCCGAACCATTCTCCTATCGCGGCAAATATTATCAATTCGAGAATGTCTCGATCACGCCGCAGCCGGTGCAGCGCCCGATCCCGATTCATGTCGCGTCCTTCTCGCGCCCGACCATCGAGCTCGCCGCGCGCCACGGATTCGGCCTCGTCATCGCCGCCTTCGCCGCGACCATCACCTTGGGCGGGGTCGCCGAGGCCGCGCGGCTCTATCGCGAAGCCTGCGCCGCGCAAGGCAAAAAGCCGGCGCGCATGATCTCGAGTTATTTCATCCATTTCGCCGATACGCCCGAGGAAGAGCGCGCGGCGCGCGAGCGCCAGATGCGCTATGCGCGCGAATGCGGCGGCGCGGTCTCGCCCGGCGACCGCGACACCGCGCCCGCGAGCTACGGCTATTATCACGACTTCAAGGAGCGCATGAAAGGCACGCGGCCCGAGGATCTCGACGACCGCGCGATCCTTCTTGGCAAGGCGCCGCGCATCATCGAGACCTTGAAGAAGATGGAAGCGCTCGGCTTCGATGAGATCATTCTTTATTTCAACGTCGGCCTGAAGCCGCACGCCCAAGTGAAAGACGAGATGGCGCGCTTCATCGAGGAGGTGGCGCCGGCTTTTGCATGAAAAACCCCGCCGGGGCGGGGTTTCAAAATCGTGACAGGATCAGGCGCGCGGCGCGCCTGGCTGGGCCCCGCCACCCTTCTGCGCCGCGTGCAGGGCGTCCTTCGCCTTCGAGAACGCCGTCCAAGCCTGGATGAAGGCGTTCTCCGCCGCCGTCAGCGCTTGCGTCAGCTCCATATCGCGGGCCGGCGATTCATCAAAGATGCGCACGGTCGCGGCAAAGCGGCTGCGCGCCGCGCGATAGCGCTCCCCGGTGATTCGCACGTCGTTTTCGAGATCCCCGATCCTCGGCATGGTCGTTGACCTAACAGGGCGACTCGGGGTTGGTCAAGCGATAATGCCACGTCGCCGCCGCGCAGCTTCGCTGCTTTTGTCTAAACGACCGTCCGATTTGTCCAGGCAATGATGAGATCGGCGATCGCCTTGCTGTTCTTTTCCATCATCAGCACGTGGCTGTTGCCGTAAATGCCGTGATCGGCAAGCTTCATCCAGTGCGCCTCGACGCCGGCCTGGCGCAGATAGTTGACCGTGCAATGGTCGTAAGGCGCGTGATAGGACGCCTCCGCAGTCACGACCAGGATCGGCACCTTTTCGAGATTGGGCAGCCGGCGTGCGGGCTCCACTTGCAAATAGCCGCGCACGAGGCCGGACGCATCGGGCTTGTCCTGCTGACGGATCTTCAGCTCGGACGGATTCTGCACCGGCGGATCATAGGCGAGCGGCACATCGGTAATGCCGTAGCGCAGCGCCGGCATCTCGCCATATTTGAACCAATCGGGCGCGCCGACGAAGGAGACCGGATAAAACGGCGGCCCGTTCGGCTCGATCGCGAGCAGCGCCTTGACCTCGTCAGGCCGTGCATCGGCGACCGGCCAGCCGAAGGCGCCGGCCTGCGAATGCACCATCAGGATCGACGGGCCGATCTTGTCGATCAGCGCAATGAGCGCGGCGGTGTTGAGCTCCTGCTGGCGGTGGAAATCCTTGATCGAGGGGAGCTGCGAGGCGACGAGCTGCTGCACCGCCGGATCGTCGAGCGAAGCGCCGCCCGGCCATTGCGTGTGGAGATGCGCTTGGGGCCAGAGCTTGAAGCTTTCCTGCGCGACATAGCGCGACTGGTTGTTGGCCATGTCGGTCGGCGCCTTCGGGCCATAGACGCTCGGGAAATAGGGTGAGCGGCCCTTGCCGACCTGATCGACGACATAAACCGCATAGCCGGCGCGGACGAAATTCTGCGCCCAGCCTTCGCGGCCATCGGGCGTGCCGGTGTAGTTGGTGCCCGACATGGTGCCGCCATGCACCATGATGACCGGATAGGGGCAGCGCCGTTCCGCCGGGATCATGGACTCGGCATAGATCTGGCCGACGGTGTATTGCTTGCCTGCGATGGTCTCGACATGACCGCCGGCATAGACCCAGCCGGTCTTGGCGAGGACGAGCGGCGCGTCGCCGTCATTCCGGTCCATCATCGCGTCATCCTCGCAAGTGCGTGCCCATCGGGGCAGGATAGAACGCGAAGACGCCGGAAAAAACCGCGCCGGAGCGCCGGTTGCGTGCCCGCCAAGGACAGCGCGCCTGAGCGGATTCGCTGATGTCGTGCGCGCGGCTCGGTTTGGCTCAGGCAGGCAGGCCGCAAGCTCGCAAGCTGCTCGCGAGACCTTCCTTCAATTCGCGCGCGGCCGCGGGCGATAGCTCCAAGACGCCGATGCAGCCCCCTGTGCGCACCTCGACGAGCAAAGGGAGGGTTTGGGACAGACCCTGCGGGGTCGTGCCATAGGTGATCGGCCCGACCCCATTGATTTTGAGAACTCCCGACATGCCCCTGCTCCTCTGTGATCGCCGTCGCCTAGGATGCAGCCCATTCCTCGTTACGGACGAGTAACGAATGGGTGCGTTTTAGTGACCAGGTCTTACGAGAGCGTTAAGGCCGGGCGAGGCTTCGAGGGTTAAGAATGCCTTTCCGCAGGCCGCGGCGCTCTCCTATGATCGACCGATGCGAGGAGCAGTCTTGGGGTCGGAGCAATGGATCAGCGACCGGACATGACCGGGATCCGCGCACGCGCATTGGCCAAGCCGTCATCGCCCTACCTCCGGGTGGCGATTTGTGTCGGCGCGACGATCCTCTGCTGGATCCTCATTGTCGAGCTTGCCCGGCTCGCGGAGTCGCTCATCTCGTAGCGATCGCCGCCGCGCGTTGGAAAGCCTCATCGCTTGGTGGTCAGTACCCGCCGCGCGGGATGATCGGGGAATCGCACGCGGCGGGCACTGTGGGCACGCTTCAAGCTTGCGGCGGTCGGCGGGGAAGCTCGCCGCCGCAGCGCGCTGAAGCTACGACCGCGCTGCGATTCGCGCATCGTGGTAAAACTGTGGCAAGCGAAGCGCCTTATCGTGAAACCGATGAGGTTTGCGCTCGCGGCGCATATCGCGCGCTGGCCTCGACGCCCGAGGCCGAACGATACTGAGCGTGGCATAAGCGATTTTCGAGGAGGCAAAATGCCCTTCGCGATCTCCAGTCCCGCCTTCGCCAACGACCAGGCGATCCCCTCGGCTTATACCTGCGATGGCACCGGCATATCGCCGCCGCTCGCCTGGCACGACGCGCCACCCGGAACACAAAGCTTCGTCCTCATCGTCGAAGACCCGGACGCGCCGAGCGGCACCTTTTATCATTGGGGCGTCTATGACATCGCGCGCGATCGCACAGCGCTGGCCGCCGGCGCGCAGCTCGGACGGCAAGGCGTCACGATCAACGATTTTCGCGAGCCCGGTTATGGCGCTCCCTGTCCGCCGAAAGGCGATGCCGCCCATCACTATCATTTCCGACTGGCGGCGCTCAGCCGCGCGAACCTCAAACTCGCACGCGATGCCGACATCGTCACCCTGTGGCGCGCGGCGCAGCCTTATATCATCGCGAGCGTCGAGCTGATCGGCACTTATTCGCGATGAGGCGGGCCGACGCCTCACAGCGCGTTGGCCGCGAGCCGGCGCCGGCCGCAT
>DATEKH010000143.1:0-3070 GCA_035277525.1 Allostellaceae bacterium | reverse complement strand
TATTTGAAAAAGTGAGTTAGACCGGATTCCCGGACGATCTAATCGGCCCTCTCCGCCGCGAAGCGGGGGAGAGGGAGGGACCCGCGCGCAGCGCGGGAGGGTGAGGTGGCGCTTGCGCCAAATACCTACCTCACCCGCTCGCTTCGCTCGCACCCTCTCCCCCCGATGGGCGGAGAGGGTTGACGTCGCGCCTCGTCAGACTGCGCGCGCTAACCCCGCCAGTAGACAAAGCCCATCGCGTTGCCAGTGCCGGCCTGCGAGCGATAGCAGGGCACGTAATCGACGATCGAGGGCGCATAGCCGAGATCGGCCATGGCGCCGGCGACCGGCACCCAGTTTTTGACCTCGGAGGTTCCGGCCTGGAAGATCGGCTCGCCCAGCGAGGCGACGCCCTCGATGCGGCGATTGCGCAACGCGTCGAAAATCGCATTGTCGACCGCCTCGTCGATGACGAAATGGGTGAGGCCGCCCGAGGCGATGAGCGCGACACGCGCATCGCTCTTCCAGGATTGGATCGCGCGCAACAGCGATTTGCCGAAATCATAGCAGCGCTGGACCGTCGGCTGATTGGGCGGATAGAAGGTGTTGAGCACCACCGGCACCGAGGGCACCGGCTTGTCGCGCATGATCTGGCGATAGACGAAGCCGAAGGCGTGCGGGATGTGGCCGACGCCCTGCGGCAGCGCGCCCAAGCTTGTCACGTCGAACCGGTCGGCGATGGCGGTCGCGATGATATGCGCCGCGAGCTCGGGATGGCCGTGATAGGTCGCGCCTTCGGGCGGGATATGGCCCGGGATCGCGATCGGAATGCCCGGCGGCATTTTGGCGATTTCCTCTTTCGTCGGAAAGAGATTGGGAATGGTCTCGCCGCGATAGACGCTCATCGCCGGGATGAGTGCCTCCTTGAACATCTCCATCTGATCGTTGCCGACGATCACGGCGACGTCGGGCTTGGCCTCGGCAAAGACATCGGCGAGCTTGCCAATCGCGCGCTGGCACGCCGCGTGACGCTCGCGCCACAGAAGCGGCGTGATCTGGCGCTCCAGATGCTCGCCGGCGCGCAACGCCGACAGCGCCTCGAAATTATAGGCCTTGCCCCTGAACCAATGCTCCGGGTTGCGCCGGTCGGCCTCGACGCGCTGACCCCATTGATCGGGCGGCGTCGACAGCATGGGACCGTGGGAGGTGCCGATTCCGAGAACGATCTTGGCCATGGCTAGATCAACTCTCCTGTCTTGGGTTTCGCCCGCCGGCCTGGTTTCGGCGATGCCGGCGCATCGGCAAAATTCGTCTTATGACCGAAGGTAGTCGCATAGTCGCGCTGCGCCGATTTGGGCAAAAAGCGCCGCTCGACCTCGCGTATCATATCATAGCCGAGAAGCTTTTTGACGTCCGGCTGGCCGAAGGGGCTGGCCTTGACCCGCCGGTTCCAGTCGAGGAGGGCCGGCGCGCCGCGGCGATGCAAATCGTTAAGCAATTCCCAAGACGCCTGGAGCCCCGCGGTCGCGGCGATGGTCGGATAAAGCACGATGCGCAGCTCGAGCTTTTCGTATTCCTCCCAGCCGGGCGGGGCATCCTCGCCGCCCCAGATGGCGAGGACGGGGCCGGGGATCGCCTTGCAGGCCTGCCGCACCTGCTCGCGCGACTGCACCGAATTGAGCCAGACGAGATCGGCCCCGCCCTCTTTCACGTAAGCGATGCAGCGCCTGAGCGTGTCGTCGAAATTGCTGGCCTCGGCGCCGATCCCGTCGCATCGCGCGCAGATGACGAAGTCGGGATCGAGCGCGTCGCGCGCGGCAACCGCGGCCTTGATCTTGCCGACCGCTTCCTCGACCGGGATGAGCCGGCGCCCCGCCGCCGTGCCGGATTTCTTCGGCGCCTCCTGATCCTCGATCTGCAAGGCGGCAACGCCCGAGCGGATGATCGCTTCGGTCGCGAAATGCACATTGACCGCATTGCCATAGCCGGTATCGGCATCGACCAGAATGGGGATGTCGCAATGCACCGCCATGTGGCGCGCATGATCGACGAGATCGCTGAGACCCAGAATGCCATTATCGGGCACGCCATAGAGGAAATGCGCGAGCTGCGAGCCCGGCAGGAAGAAGCACTCGAAGCCCGCTTCCTGCGCGAGCCGCGCATAAAGCGGGCTGAACCCGCCCGGCATCACCGTCAGCTTCTTGCGCTTCAAGAGCGCGCGGAACTTGCGCCGCGCTTCCTTGACTGTGTCGCCGCCTTCTTTCGCCATTGCCTCCCCCAAATCATCGACATGGACGCTGCCGCGAAGTTTAATGAGCCGCGTGCCTCTTGTGCAAACCATGGAGCGAGGACCTTATGACCGAGGAAGAGATCGCCCAAAAGCTCAACCGGCTCGATGCCTGCGCCGTCTCCGACGCGCTCGACCGGCTGCGGCTCGAAGGCGCGGTATCCGGCATAGCGCCTTTCTCGGTGGCGCGCCGCATCGCCGGCCGCGTGCGCACCGTCGAGCTTGGCCCTGCCGGCACCGCGCCCTCGCCTCGCCATCTCTGCACCGCCGCGATCGAGGCGGGGCAGCAAGGCGATGTCATCGTTATCGAGCAGCGCACCGGCATCGAAGCCGCGGGCTGGGGCGGAATTCTATCGATGGGTGCGGCGGCCAAAGCGATCGCCGGGGTCATCGTCGAGGGCCCGGCGCGCGATCTGGACGAGGCCGTTGCGCTCGATTTTCCGGTCTATGCCCGGTCGGTCACGACGCGCACGGCGCGCGGGCGCATCGCCGAAATCTCCTCGGGCATGCCGATCACGGTCGGCACGGTCGCGGTCGCGGATGGCGACTTCGTCATAGCGGATCGCAGCGGCGTGGTCTTCATCAAGCAGCGCGACGCCAGACGCGTGATCGAGGCCGCAGCCCAGATCGCGGCGCGCGAGGCGGCGATGGCCGAGGCCGCGCGCTCGGGCGAGCCCATGGCGAAGGTGATGGGCGCCGATTACGAAGCGATGCTGAAGCGCTGAGCTCAGCCGCTGTTCATTTCACGGGCGGGAAACCGCAGAGCTCGGCCGGGTTGTCGACGAAGATGCGGTTGCGCGTCGC
>DATEKH010000142.1:0-16897 GCA_035277525.1 Allostellaceae bacterium | reverse complement strand
ACGCGGTGACCGGCGCGAGCTGGACCACCGACGCGCCCTTCCGCGAGACCGAGGCGGCGATCGAGGCGGCGCGGGCGCGCGGCATTCTCGCGGTCGAGATGGAAGCGGCGGCGCTTTATGCGTTCGCCCAGGCCGCGCGCGTGCGCGTGCTCTGTCTCGCGCATGTCACCAACCGCATGGGTCAGGCGCACGAGGATTTCGAGAAAGGCGAGGCGGACGGTACGGCCGACGCGCTCGCGGTGCTGGCGGCAATGGCCAAGGCGCTGCGCGCGAGCGGCGGGTTTTAGCGAGAAGCTCGCCGGCGCGCAGCCTTGGATATGCCGCAGGCAAAATGACGATGAACCCGTTCCCGTCTTCCACCCTGGTCGCCATCGCAACATTGTCCGTGATCGCGCTCGCCGCCTCGATCAGGGCGACCCGAAGCGAGCGCAGCGCGGCGGCCTTCGTCCAGCTCGTGGGCGCGGCCCTCCTCATCATCGTCGTTCTCGCTCATCTCGCCGAGGGGTTGAACGCATTGCCGGGAATGGGATGGGGCCGGCCCGACAGCGCGGGGCACTATCTCGATCTCGTCAGCGCCGTCGGCGGCTCGATCCTGTTTTCGGCAGGCTGGCTGCTGCGCCGCGCGCGCAAGCGATAATCGCGCCCGCGGAACCCGGCCCGCGCGGCCAGGCGGGAATTGCCTTGCGAGCGGTTCTGGCAAAGACTGCGTCGTCTGAGCGGAGAACGCTTCCTTGCCCGAGTTCGACGATGGCTTTCGCGCCAAGCTCGGCGAGCTCTTCGCCTGGCGGCGCGATGTGCGGCGCTTCAGCGCGAGGCCCTTGCCCGAGGGCATGCTCGACGAGCTCATCGGCTTGGCGAGTCTCGCGCCCTCGGTCGGGTTGAGCGAGCCGTGGCGCTTCGTCACGGTCGACGATCCGGCGCGCCGCGCGCGGATCCGGCGCAATTTCGCAGACTGCAACGCCGCTGCGCTCGACGGCCAGGCCGATGAGCGCAGCGCCCTCTACGCGCGCTTGAAGCTTGCAGGTCTCGATGCCGCGCCGGTGCAGCTCGCGGTGTTCGCCGATCGCGCGACCAATCAGGGCCACGGTCTGGGGCGGCTCACCATGCCCGAGATGATCGAATATTCCGCGGTCGCGGCGATCCACACGCTGTGGCTCGCGGCGCGCGCCCGCGGCATCGGTCTCGGCTGGGTGTCGATCCTCGACCCCGAGGAGGTCATCGCAACGCTCGACGTGCCCGGTGCGTGGCGGCTCGTCGGCTATCTGTGCCTGGGCTATCCCGAAGGCGAAGATGACGTCCCGGCGCTCGAACGCGCGGGCTGGGAAGAGCGGCGCAAGCCGAGGGTGATTCGGCGTTGAAGCGCGACTATCGACGCGCAAGTCTGCGACGACCGACAAGCGCGGGCGGGCTGTAGCGGGGCAAAGAACAATCTGACGGGCCGATTTACACGATAACCGATTGTCTTGCGTCGGAGGCTGTCTTATGTATATCCAGGTGGGATATACAGGAAACCCGAGATGACGCGCTCGACTGTCTTCAAGACAAATCGCACGCAGGCCGTTCGACTCCCGAAAGCCGTTGCCTTTCCCGCGAATGTGCGCGAGGTGGAGATCATCAAAATCGGGGCAAGTCGGGTCATCAGTCCCGTCGGCAAGCGCTGGGACGATTTCTTCAAGAATGGCTCGCGCGCATCGGACGATTTCATGAGCGAACGCGTTCAACCTTCGCCGGAGGATCGTGAGCCGCTCTGATGCCGCAATACATGCTCGATACGAACATTTGCATTTACGTGATGAAGAATCACCCGATGAGGCTGCGCGAGCGGTTCAATCGCCTCGCGGAGCAACTTTGCATTTCGAGCATAACCCTCGGGGAACTTTTCTACGGTGCGGAGAAATCATCTCGGCGGGAGGAAAATCTCGAAGCCATCGCGCAATTCACCGCTCGGCTCGAAGTCCGGTCATTTCCAGCGGAAGCCGCGCCGCATTACGGGCAGATCCGCGCCGAGCTTGAGCGCAGGGGCCGACCTATCGGCGGCAATGACCTTTTGATCGGCGCGCACGCTCGGGCGGAGGGACTCATCATTGTCACAAACAATGCTCGCGAGTTCCGCCGACTGCCGGGCCTGCGTGTCGAGAACTGGTCGTCATAAGGCACGGCCGACGCGCTTGCCATGATTGCTGCAATCGTCGACATGGTGGCGGTGGCACAAGGACAAGCGTCCTAACGGAACGGTTCTCCCAGAGAGCATCGCAAGGTGCGAAGCCGAATGGTATTCTTTCGGGGACTACGCCAACACCGTAATCGTCACGACGACGTACTCAACCCTATTCGCGAAAATGGTTAGGTGCATCCACACAGCGGATGCGGCACAGGACCGAATTGAGAGCGAAAGGACAACAAAATGCCCGGCGCTAGGCTGACTAAGGTGAGCTTCCGAGGAATGACGCGAAACTTCCACACGAGCAAGGAAGGTTACATTTGGCTTATCGACAAGTTTCTGGCTGTGGAGCCAGGTCTTCTAGAGATTGACTGGCAGAGAGAGTTCGTGACGAAGGGTCGCGTGTACGACGATATTTCGCTCGAAGCCCAAAGGAGTTATTTGAGGCGTCTCCGCATTTGGCCGAAGATCGAAACAACTACGAGCCGGTGTCCGGGGGATGGTTTGCGATTACCAATCTGAACAACGATGAAAAGCGCAATATTCTGTTTCGGCTCGCGGCTGCCGCCCAGTTTCCACCCGACGATTGGGATTGGGATCATGGAGCAGGCATGCGGAAGCCTGCGCTAGACTTCTAGACCACGTCGCGGCACTGATGCATGTCAAGAAAAAAAGAGGGGTGCGACCGAGGTCGCACCCCCAAATTTCTGCCTCGTTCCGCGGCCCAGCTGGGAGGCATTGAGCTGGACCCGCGCTGCCTTCGGAACTACCGGCCGCTTTGTCCCTGGGGTGTTTTGGGCCGGCACGTTGCAATGAATGTCTCCAAGTCTCCTAAGCGATGCCCCCAGAAAAGAGCGAGCCCGCCATCTTGCACCGCTTCGAGGTTATTCTTGTTGAATACGCCCGAGAGCACGGCCGCTGGCACGACGGCGCGCCTGCCGAACTGCTCCAACCAGCGCCGCGCCTTGCCGAGGGCCTCATGATTCAACCGTTTGAAGCTATTGACGGCGCTGTTCGATACCTTGCATTCGATCGCCAAGTAGCGACGATCGGCAAGTCGTACAACGAGATCAGCCCGCGTATCGCCGAGTTTGCTCTCTCCGCAAAATTCTCCAGGCCTTGGGCCATCTTCGAGCAGCGGGATATTTCTCGGCGGGACCTCGCGAAAGTGCATCTTTTTAAGGGTCGTCTTTACGGCTTCCTCCTGCTGGCGTTTGGCGCTGCTCCGTCGGCTGGTGCTTACTTTTTGCGTCGCGACGAGAACAGCGGAAGCGATGATGGCGGTATTCTTTTCTCCATCACGGGGGTTGCGGTTGTCGCCAATCCAGGGAAATCGGTGTGGGTCGATAACGTTGAGAACGGCATCTCTCACGCGCTCGGCTTGAGCGGCGTCGGTGCGCAGCGCGGCGGCGGAAAGCGACGTGGACGCCAGCGTCTTCAAGTCGTCGTCGGAGATCGGCGGTGCTGCGAGGTACCGGAACGCTGTTCTCGCCTCGTCGCTCGAAACGATCTTGGCAAGCAGCTCGCGATCGACATCTTTCTTGAGCAAGGCAGGAAGTGCATTCTCGATCATATCGCGGAATACGGGCGCGAACGCCTCAAAGAACGCCGAATAGATCCGTGGCTCGCCAACGCGCTCCGTGCGGAAGAGTTTCACGGCTTCATTGGCGAGCGTCTCGAGTTGCGCGGACGACCAGCGCCGAGGCTCAGGCATCCAGCCCTTCGATGTTCGGTATCAACACCCGCTCCAGCTCGCGCGGTTCGAACTTCGTCAGACCGCCAGCATAGGTACGTCCCGCGTCCTGCTTCACGCTTTGCGAAAGCACATGGACAAGTGCCATCAATTGTCCTTCTTTCATTTCCGTGCGCGGATAGAGGCCATGGGCGATGTTGATGACGTGTGCGCCGATGCGATTGCGAACAAAGACCGGCGGCCGCCGTCCCATATAAGTGCAGATGATGGGCGCTGGTGCCCCCAACCGTATGGCCCACCAGGGCGTTCTGTGTCGGGCAATATAGCCATCCGCGCCGCCAGCGCTTTTCGCCCAGCGAATGAAACGTTCGACGGCTTGTCGCTCATCGTGGTCGAGTTCACCAAGGTCGCGCGGAAGATCGATCACACGCGCGAGACCGGACGCATCATCGAGTAGTGGTGCGGCAGCGATCAATTCCTCCGCGCCCGTCACGGTGGCTTTGAGGAAACGGCGAGGGAGCGCACCCGAGTGATCCCCGGCTATCCAAATGCGATTGGCACCGGTGACTTGACCACGGTGCACGCGGCAAAGCTCGCCTAACTCGATCATCCCGGGCGGAGGAGCGGGTGAGCCGCGCACGAGAATCGACCACCGCGGCGTGTTGGTGGCCCGCTCCCAATCGATCGCATGACCGCCTTCGAGCGAGTCAAGGCCGACGGCGTCGTGCACGCGTCGCATTTTTATGGCATCACGACGCCGCCCGACGGCGAAACCCGTGATCGCCGCGGTCGTCATTGTTTCCGGAAAAGCTTCTGCCGTGGGCTCGAGAACGTGAAGCTCGCGCCCGCCCAATCCGTCGGCCAGCAGCTTGCGCAACGCCGCGCCGTAACCAACGTCGAGCCATTCGGCCGCCGTAATAAAGCAGCCATAGTCGCCTTCTTTCGCAAGTTCGGCGACTTTCGCAAAGAAATGAAGATGGAGACCGGCCAGTCGACTCGCTGCAATGCCGTGCTTTGCGAGCGCCGCCGCGTACCAGCTTTTCCAGCTTGGTTCGATTTGGTGATGACGCACATAAGGAGGGTTGCCGATGAAGAGGCTGGGTCCGGCGATTTGCGGCAGGCTGATCGCGCGGAAATCCGCGTTTATCACGTCGATGCGTTTGGTCAGTTTCAGAGCGGCCAAGTTTGCGCGAAGCAGAACGACGAGTTCGGGGTCGCGTTCAACCGCGAGAATGGCGGCGCGCGGGAATGCGCCGGCTGCGGCAATGGCGAAGCGACCGGTTCCCGCGCCCGGATCGATCACGCGCAGCGGCGTTCCGAGCTCCGAGGTTTGCCGTTCCGCCCATGCGATCATCGACTCGACGATTCGCGGTGGCGTCAATGTAATGCCACCAGGGCGGCGCGCGGCGGGCGTCTTTAGCCGAGCATAGGCTTCGCCAAGCGGATCGTGACCGTTCGCAATCTCACGACGGGCATCGCGAACCTCGCCTGCTTCAACACTAGAGCGCTCGGGTGCCGAGAGCGCGTGGGCCAGCGCGAGAAGCTCAGGAAGAGATGCCGCACCTCGGCAGGCCGAATCGGATGCGCCCAATCGTGTCATCTGTGGCTTTGGCCGCTCGGTAAGTTCTTGTTTCGTTCTTTTATATTAGGCACGCTGATATAATCGAAGTCAAGCAACATGGGAGAACCGGGATCTCAGAAAAAAAGAGGGGTGCGACCGAGGTCGCACCCCCAAATTTCTGCCTCGTTCCGCGGCCCAGCTGGGAGGCATTGAGCTGGAGCCGCGCTGTCGATCAGCTACAGCCAGTCGTGCTGCCGCATGTTTCGCATTTGAGGCAGGTCCCGTTCCGAACTAGGGTGAAGTTGCCGCATTCGGCGCAACTGTCGCCCTCATAACCGCGCATGCGCGCCGCCCGGATCTTCTCCATCCGGCTGTCCGGATTGGCGAGCGCAGTGCCGGATTTCAATTCACTCTCGAAGCTCTCGACCACGCCGACCTCGGCCACTTCGGCGGTGGCGATGTTCAAGGCCGCGTTGCCGCGGCTTGCCGTGGTGCCGGTGGCGGCGCCGCCTTGGAACACCGTGAGCTTGTTGCGCACATAGCCGACCGAGGCGACGCGCTGCACCACCGCGGCGACGTCGGATTTGCCGCCGCCATCGGGCGGGGTCGATTCGCTGTTGCCCTTGCCGACCGTGTCGGGCACGAGATCGGCGGGCTGCACATGGGCGAGATCGTTGCGGCCGAGATAGGAGATCGCGAGCTCGCGGAAGATGTAGTCGATGAGCGAGGTCGCCATCTTGATCGTATCGTTGCCCTCGACCACGCCCGAGGGCTCGAAGCGGGTGAAGACGAAGGCATCGACGAACTCCTCGAGCGGCACGCCGTATTGCAGGCCGATCGAGATCGCGATCGCGAAATTGTTCATCAAGGAGCGAAAGGCCGAGCCCTCCTTGTGCATGTCGAGGAAAATCTCAGCAAGCGTGCCGTCCTCGTACTCGCCGGTGCGCAAATAGACCTTGTGGCCGCCGACGATGGCCTTTTGCGTGTAGCCCTTGCGCCGCTCGGGCAGCCGCCGCCGCTCATGCGACTGGACGACGCGCTCGATCACGCGCTCGATGATGCGCTCGGCGACCATGGGCACGCGCTCGGCCTGCGGCTTGTCGATCAGCTCGGCGACCGCGTCCTCGTCCTGCTCGTCCTCGAGGAGCTGCGATTGCAGCGGCTGCGACAGTTTCGAGCCGTCGCGATAGAGCGCGTTGGCTTTGAGGCCGAGCTTCCAGGACAGCATATAGGCGTTCTTGCAATCCTCGACCGTCGCCGCGTTGGGCATGTTGATGGTCTTGGAGATGGCGCCCGAGATGAAGGGCTGCGCCGCCGCCAGCATGCGGATATGGCTTTCGACCGAGAGGCAGCGCTTGCCGATGCGGCCGCAGGGATTGGCGCAGTCGAACACCGCGAGGTGCTCGTCTTTGAGATGCGGCGCGCCCTCCAAGGTCATGGCGCCGCAGCAATAGGTGTTGGCGGCGTCGATCTCGGCTTTGGCAAAGCCGAGCGCGCCGAGCATGTCGAAGCTCGCATCGTTGAGCTGCTCCGACGAGAAGCCGAACGCCGCCTTGCAGAACTCTTCGCCCAAGGTCCATTTGTTGAAGACGAAGCGGATGTCGAAGGCCGATTGCAGCGCGGTCTCGAGCGTCTCGATCGCGCCCTGGGTGAAGCCCTTGGCTTTGAGCTGCTTGTGATTGAGCGCCGGCGCGTTGTCCAAGGTCGCATGGCCGACGGCGTAGCGCGTGATCGCCTCGATCTCCTGCGGCGCGTAGCCGAGGGTCTTCAAGGCTTCGGGCACGGCGCGGTTGATGATGCGGAAATAGCCGCCGCCCGCGAGCTTCTTGAACTTGACGATGGCGAAATCGGGCTCGATGCCGGTGGTGTCGCAATCCATCACCAGCCCGGTCGTGCCGGTCGGCGCGATCACGGTCGCCTGGGCATTGCGATAGCCGAAGCGCTCGCCCAGAGCCAGGGCCACGTCCCAGGCGTGCTTGGCCGCCTCGACCAGCCCCTGATCCGGGCAATTGGCGGCGTCCAGGGGCACGGGCAGGATGGCGAGCTTCTCATAGCCCGTCTTCTCGCCATGCGCGGCGCGGCGATGATTGCGGATGACGCGCAGCATCGGCTCGCGGTTCTTCTCATAGCCGGGGAAGGAGCCCAATTCGCCCGCCATCTCGGCCGAGGTGGCATAGCCGATCCCGGTGACGATCGCGGTCAAAGCGGCGCAGAGCGCGCGGCCCTCGGCGCTGTCATAGGGCAGGCCCGAGGTCATGAGGAGCCCGCCGAGATTGGCGATGCCCAAACCGAGAGTGCGGTACTCGTAAGAGAGCCGCGCGATCTCGCGCGAGGGGAACTGCGCCATCAGCACCGAAATCTCGAGCGTGATGGTCCAGAGCCGGATCGCGTGCTCGAAGGCCGGGATGTCATAGCCGCCATCGGGCTTGCGGAAGGCGAGGAGATTGACGGCGGCGAGGTTGCACGCCGTGTCGTCGAGGAACATGTATTCCGAGCACGGGTTCGAGGCGTTGATGCGCCCCGAGACCGCGCAGGTGTGCCACTCGTTGATCGTCGTATCGAACTGCAGGCCCGGATCGGCCGAGGCCCAGGCCGCATGCGCGATCTTTTCCCAGAGCTCCTTCGCCGGCAACGTCTTCGACACTTTGCCGTCGGTGCGGCGCGTCAGGTGCCAGTCGCCGCCCTTCTCGACGCGCTCGAGGAAATCGTTGGTGATGCGCACCGAGTTGTTGGAGTTCTGACCCGCGACGGTGAGATAGGCGTCGCTGTCCCAATCGGTGTCATAGGTGCGGAAATCGATTTGGCTGTAGCCCTGCTGCGCGAATTGGATGACGCGCTGGACGTAGTTCTCGGGGATCATGGCGCGGCGCGCGGCCTTGATCTCCTGCTTTAGCGCCGGATTCTTCTTGGGGTCGAAGCGGTCTTCGCCCAGGGCTGCCGGCGCGTCGTGACAAGCCGCCATGATAAGGTTGAGGTGCTTCTGGGCGAGCTTCGAGCCCGCGACCAGCGCCGCCACCTTCTGCTCCTCGATCACCTTCCAATCGATGAATTGTTCGATGTCGGGATGATCGATGTCGACCGTCACCATCTTGGCGGCGCGCCTGGTCGTGCCGCCGGATTTGATCGCGCCGGCAGCGCGATCGCCGATCTTCAAAAAGCTCATCAGGCCCGAGGAGCGTCCGCCGCCCGACAGCTTCTCGCCGTCGCCGCGCAGCTTCGAGAAATTCGAGCCCGTGCCCGAGCCATATTTGAAGATGCGCGCCTCGCGCACCCACAGATTCATGATCCCGCCTTCGTTGACGAGATCGTCGGCGACCGACTGGATGAAGCAGGCATGCGGCTGCGGCCGCTCATAGGCGCTGGTCGAAGCGCGCAATTCGCCGGTGCGGAAATCGACGTAGTGATGACCTTGCGCCGGTCCATCGATGCCATAGGCCCAATGGAGGCCGGTGTTGAACCATTGCGGCGAGTTGGGCGAAGCCATCTGCTTCACCAGCATGAAGCAGGTCTCGTCGTAATAGGCGCGCGCGTCCTGCTCGCTGTCGAAATAGCCGCCCTTCCAGCCCCAATAGGTCCAGGTGCCGGCGAGGCGGTGGAACACTTCCTTGACGCTCTTTTCCGAGCCGTAGCGCCGGCTCGCCGCGAGCTTCGAAAGCGCCGCCTCGTCGGGCACGCGGCGCCACAGCCAGTCGGGCACGCCTTCCTCGACCACGGGCGCGAGCTTCGCCGCAACGCCGGCCTTGCGGAAATATTTTTGCGCGAGGATGTCGCAGGCGACCTGGCTCCACTCGGCCGGCACTTCGCAATCGGGGAGATGGAAAACGCGCGAGCCATCGGGATTCCGGATCTCGCTGGTGGCAAGCCGGAACGTCACATCCTTGTATGGGTCTTCCCCCGCGACGGTGAAACGACGCTTGATACGCATGCCCAACCCCCACTACCGATGCTACACTTCGCGCCGCTTGCCCCATCCCCGTCCTACTAAATCTGGGGCCACCCGGCGGCGCAGAATCAAAATGTTGATCCAAGTCGGAATCCCGCGCAACAAGATTTTGGACATTTTGGGACTGGAGACACAAAATCTAGTGGTGGAGTTGGGGATAACCGGTCGGGGCCGCGGCCAAAAAAATCGCCGGAACAAGGCCTTGGGCGAGGAGCGTGACATCGCCGCCACAGCGGGCAGGCAAAGTTTTTCGAGGGCCGCCACGGCAGTCTCTTGACGAGGAGGGGACGCGCGTTAGGGTATAACGATTGTTCTAACGCGGGAGAAGCGATGCTCCATGGACGCGCTCAAGCTCAAGATCACGCGGATCGGCAATAGCGCCGGGCTGGTGCTGCCGCGCGAGGCGCTGCAGCGGCTCAACGCCGCGCAGGGCGACATGGTATTTCTCACCGAGACGCCGGACGGATTCCGCATCACGCCCTATGACCCCGATTTCGAGCGCCAGACCGTGCTTCTCGAGCGCGTCGCGAAGAAGCGGCGCAACGTGCTGCGCAAGCTCGCCAAGTGAGCAAGCGCGCGGCGGGGTGGCGCTGGCTCAACGAGGCGGCGCTCATCGCCGCGCATGAAAGACAGCTTGCCGAGCATGGCGGCGCGGCGCGGCTGCGCGATAGGGCGGCGCTGCAATCGACGCTCGCCCGCGCCCGCAACAAGGACGCTTACGGCGAGCCGGATGCGGCGGAGCTCGCCGCGGCCTACGCATTCGGCATCGCCCGGAACCACCCTTTCGTCGACGGCAACAAGCGGGTGGCGCTGCTCGCGCTCGAAACCTTTCTCCTCGACAACGGCTTCGAGCTCATGGTCGACGATATCGAAACCTATAAGGTGATCATGAATCTCGCCGGTGGCGAGATCGGCGAGCGCGGCTTTGCCGAGTGGGTGCGCAAGCACCTGGTCGAGCAATGAGCCGCGGCCTATTGGTCGCGCGGCTGTCGCGGTGTAGGCTGCGCCGCCGAGCCCGGCGCTGCGGCCGAGACAAGGGAGATGAGCGATGAGGATTTGCTGGTTCAACGACAACCGCCTCGGCGTGGTCAAGGGCGGCACGGTCTATGATGTGACGCGGGTGCTCGAGAAGCTGCCGAAGCCGAGCTATCCCTATCCGCGCAACGGCGACCCGCTCATCGTCAATCTCGCCAAGCTCAAGCCCGAGCTCGAAGCCGCCGCGAGCGGCGCCGGCATTCCGGTGGCGCAGGTGAAGTTCCTTCCGCCGGTCGCGGCGCCCTCGAAGGTGATCGGCACGCCGACCAATTACAAGGATCACATCGCCGAAGCCAATCAGCAGCGCGCGGTCTTCACCGGCCGCTATAGCGGCACGATCGAGGAGCAAGGGCTGTTCCTCAAAGCCAATAGCTGCCTCATCGGCGCGGGCGAGACGGTGAAGCTGCGCTTCCCCGACCGCCGCACCGATCACGAGATGGAGCTGGGCGTGATCATCGGCAAGCCCGCGTCCAACATCAAGCTCGAGGACGCGCTCAATTACGTCGCCGGCTATTGCATCGCGCTCGACATGGTGGTGCGCGGCTCGCAGGACCGCTCGATGCGCAAATCGGTCGACAGTTACGGCGTGGCCGGCCCGTGGATGGTGACGGCCGACGAGATCGCCGATCCGCAGAATCTCGACTTCTCGCTCGCCGTCAACGGCGAGGTGAAGCAGAAATCGAACACCAGGAACATGATCATGGATCTGAAGCGCCAGATCCAATTCGGCGCGGAGTATTACACGCTGCTCCCCGGCGACATCATCATGACGGGCACCTGCTCGGGCGTGAGCCAGGTGAAGCCGGGCGATGTCATGCATTGCGAGATCGAGAAGATCGGCGCGATGGATGTGCGCATCGGCGCGGCGGATTGAGGGATCATGACCATCGGCACGCGGCTGATGACCTGGCTCAGGGGCGAGCTCGTCGGCACTGACGCCTACGGCAACCGCTACTACCGCGACCGCTCGAAGAAGAAGCTCGCGCGCGGCGGCGGCCGCTTCAGCCGCGAGAAGCGCTGGGTGATCTACAAGGGCGCGGCCGAGGCCTCGAAAGTGCCGTCGCAATGGCATGCCTGGCTGCACCATACGGTCGACGAGCTGCCGGCCGATGGCGGCAAGCCGCGCTATGCCTGGGAGAAGCCGCATCTGCCGAATTTGAGCGGCACGCCCGACGCCTATCGCCCGCCCGGCTCGGTGGTGATGGGCGGACGTCGCCAGAAGGCGGCCGGCGATTACGAACCTTGGCGGCCGGAGTGATGCGGATGGGAATGCCATGAACCGCAACGCGGTCGAAACCGTGATGGGCGCGGTGGTGCTGGTGGTCGCCGCCGTGTTCCTGTTCTTCGCCTATACGACGAGCCAAGTGCAATCGGTGAGCGGCTATGAGCTGAAGGCGCGCTTCAGCAATGCCGGCGGCTTGAAGGCCGGCGGCGATGTGCGCATCTCCGGCATCAAGGTCGGCTCGATCCTCACCGAGAATCTCGATCCCAAGACCTACCAGGCCGTGGTGACGATGAGCATCGATCCCTCGGTCAAGCTCTCGACCGATTCCGTGGCGCAGATCACCTCGTCCGGACTCCTGGGCGATAATTACATCGCCATCGAGCCGGGCAACGAGGATGAGACGATACCGGCGGGCGGCACCATCACGCACACCCAGGCGGCGATGAGCCTCGAGAATCTGATCGGCCAGGTGATCTACAACCAGGCCCAGGGCGGGGGCGCGAAGAAGCCCGATGCCGGCGGATCGCCAGCACCCGCGCCCGCGAGCCCGTGAGATCGTATGACCCTCTCCGCCCGCTTGCGGGGGGAGAGGGTGCGACCCGCGGATGAAAATCCGCGGGGCGCGGGTGAGGTGGGTCTCTGTTGCAGCACACCTCACCCTCCCATCGCTTCGCGATGGGCCCCTCCCTCTCCGCTTTGCGCGGAGAGGGCAGTTTGATGAGACGAGTGAGAGCGAGGTTGCCCGTTGAATCAGCATGCCCCGAAAGCCCCGGCCGAGCAGCGCTGGGATCCCGAGCGCTATCGCCGCAATGCGAGCTTCGTGCCGCAGCTCGGCCAGGGCGTGCTCCAATGGCTCGCGGCGCGCCCGGGCGAGCGCATCCTCGATCTCGGCTGCGGCGATGGCGCGCTGACGGTCGCGCTCGCGGCGATCTGCGACACTGTCGGCGTCGATCAAAGCGCCGAGCAGGTCGAAGCGGCCAAGGTAAAGGGGCTCGATGCGCGCGTCGCGGATGGCGCCAAGCTCGCCTTCGATCGGGAGTTCGATGCGGTCTTCAGCAATGCCGCGCTCCATTGGATGCGCGATGGCGATGCGGTGATCGACGGCGCCTGGCGCGCCCTCAAGCCCGGCGGCCGGTTCGTCGGCGAGATGGGCGGCGGCGCCAATGCGGCGACCGTGATCGCGGCGCTCGAAGCGGCGGTGACGCGCCGCGGCGCCGATGGCCGCGCCGCCAATCCGTGGTATTTCCCGAGCCCCGAGGAATACCGCGCGCGACTCGAGCGGCGCGGCTTTCGGGTCGAGCGGTTGCTGCTGTTTCCGCGGCCGACGCCCTTGCCCGGGCGGCTCGCCGATTGGCTCGACACTTTCGCCGAGAGCTTCCTCGCCCTGGTCCCGCCCGAAGCGCGTGCCCAGATCATCGACGAAGTCGAGACGGCCACGCGTGACAAGCTCTATGATCCGGCCGCGGGCTGGACCGTCGATTATGTGCGCTTACGTTTTGCCGCGGTGAAGCCGAGATGAGCGACAACAAGCTGGATTTACCGGTCTGGCTGACGCCTCAGGGCGAGAAGGTTTCCTGCATCGAAAAAATCAAGATTCTCAATGAGAATCTTGAGGAAATTCATGCACTGGCTCAGGAGGCGCTGGAGGATGCGGTGCTGATGGGGTGCGACGAGCGCCAGTTCCGGCAAGTTATCGAGAAGATCGTGCAAAAGATTGTGAATCCTTATAAAAAGGATCAGTCGTGAGGGCTGTTCCAGCCGCGCTCGCAGCGCTCGCCGTGCTCGCGCCGCTTGGCCTCGCAGCGGCTGCGAGCAGCGCTCAGGCCGCCACCATCGCCGTGCTCCAGGGGCTCGACAAGACCACGGCGCGGGTGTCGCGCTTCGATGCGCCGGTCGATCAGAGCGTCAAATTCGGCACCCTCGTCATCACCGTCAAAGCCTGCATCAAGGCGCCGCCCGAGGAGCCGCCGAATACCGTCGCCTTTCTCGAGATCGACAAAGTGCAGCCGGGCGAGGGCAACGCGGTGGTGTCGAAGCAGGTGTTCAGCGGCTGGATGTTCGCGGCAAGCCCGGCGATCTCGGCGCTCGAAGACCCGATCTACGACATCAACGTGCTCGACTGTAAAAGCGACACGACCGCGGCGCCGTCCAAGGGCTCCGCCGGGAAATAGGCCTCGGCTTCGAGCGCCTCGGCGAGGAGCCGGCGGTAGCGCGCGCGAGAGACCTCGATCGCGCCGAAACGCTGCAAATGCTCGGTGACGAATTGCGTGTCGAGCAGGCGGAACCCGCCTTGGCGCAGCCGCGCAACCAGATGGGCGAGCGCGATCTTGCTGGCATCGGCGATGCGGCTGAACATGCTCTCGCCGAAGAACGCGCCGCCGATGGCAACGCCGTAAAGCCCGCCGACGAGCACGCCATCGAGCCTCACCTCGACGCTATGGGCAAAGCCGCGCCGATGGAGCTCGCCATAGACGCGCAGGATGGCGTCGTTGATCCAGGTCTGCGGCCGGTCGGGCGTCGGCTCGGCGCAGCCGCGCATCACGCCGGCGAAGTCGCGGTCGCAGGTGATCGCGAGCCGGTCCGCGCGCAGCGAGCGCCTCAGGCGGCGCGGCAGATGAAACCCATCGAGGGGCAGGATGCCGCGCTGCACTGGATCAACCCAGAACAACTCCGGGTCGTCAGCCGATTCCGCCATCGGAAAAATCCCGGCGGCATAGGCCTTGATGAGGAGTTCCGGCGTAAGGGTGATCATGGTCGCGCGCGCCCGGCCATCGCCGCAATTTAGCGCGGCGCCCCGGCGCCGTCATGGTCGGGGAGCGCGTCTGGCTGCATGGCCATCCTGCGTCCCTCGACTGCTCGGCTTCGCTCCGCTTAGCCTCGCGCTCGGGATGAGGAAAAATTTTATGGCATCAAAGACAGATGCCATTCACCCAATCCACCTCATCCCGAGTGAAGTCGAGGGACGCACCGCTGTCATGCAGCGTCGCGGCAATCCGCCGCGCTCACGCCGTGCGGCCGAGCAGGCGCTCGAGCCAATGCGTGTCGTAATCGCCGTTGATGAAGTCGGTGGTGCGCAACAGCTTTTGATGCATCGGGATGGTGGTCTCGATGCCGGCGATGACGAATTCCTCGAGCGCGCGGCGCATGCGCATCAGGCACTCGTTGCGGCTGCGGCCATGGACGACGAGCTTGGCGATGAGGCTGTCGTAATGGGGTGGCACGGCATAGCCCTGATAGATCGCGCTGTCGACGCGCACGCCGAAGCCGCCGGGCGGGTGATAGGAGGTGATCGTGCCGGGCGAGGGGATGAAGGTTTCGGGATGCTCGGCATTGATGCGGCATTCCATGGCGTGGCCCAACAGCTCGATCTCGCTCTGTTCGAAGCCCAAAGCCGCGCCCGATGCGACGCGGATCTGCTCGCGCACGATGTCGACCCCGCTCACCTCCTCGGAGATCGGGTGCTCGACCTGAAGCCGCGTGTTCATCTCGATGAAAAAGAACTCGCCATCCTCGTAGAGGAATTCGAGCGTGCCGGCGCTTTTGTAACCGAGCTGCAGCATCGCCTTGGTGACGATGCCGAAGAGCTTTTGGCGCTCGGCCGGGTTGAGGCCGGGCGAGGGGGTCTCTTCGAGCAGCTTCTGGTGATTGCGCTGCAGCGAGCAGTCGCGCTCGCCGAGATGGACGACATGGCCCTGGCCGTCGGCCAGGATCTGAATCTCGATATGGCGCGGCTTGTCGAGATAGCGCTCGAGGTAGACCGCGCCATTGCCGAAGAATGCCTGCGCCTCGGCCTGGGCCTGCGGCATCAGCTGCGCCAGCGCCGCCGGATCGCGCACCACGCGCATGCCGCGTCCGCCGCCGCCGGCCGCGGCCTTGACGAGAACGGGATAGCGGATGCGCTCGGCCTCCATGGTCGCTTCCTCGATGCCGCCGACCGCGGGCGAGCCGGGCACGACCGGAATGCCGAGCTCCTCGGCCGCGCGCTTGGCCGAGACCTTGTCGCCCATCAACAGGATGTGCTCGGGCGAGGGACCGATGAAGACGAAACCGTGCTCCTCGACCATCGAAGCAAAGGGCGCGTTCTCGGCGAGAAATCCGACCCCGGGATGGATCGCATCGGCGCCGGTGATTTGCGCGGCCGAGAGGATCGCCGGGATGTTCAAATAGCTGTCGCGCGCGGCCGGCGGGCCGATGCACACGCTTTCATCGGCCAAGCGCACATGCATCGCATTGTCGTCGGCGGTCGAATGCACGGCGACGGTGCGGATGCCGATCTCGCGGCAGGCGCGCAGGATGCGCAGCGCGATCTCGCCGCGATTGGCGATGAGAATTTTCTCGAACATTCGTACCTAGCGCATGAAGCAGTTAGGTTGACACATTCAACCGTCACACCCGCGCAGGCGGGTGTCCAGGCGCTCCTGGATTCCCGCTTTCACGGGAATGACGATGCAAATATGGCGATTGATCTTAGACACAATCCGCCTCGCCCTTCCGGCGCCTACTCGATCACCGCCAGCACCTGGCCGAATTCGACGGGTGCGCCGTTGGTGACGAGGATCTGCGCGATCCGGCCCGCGCGCGGCGCCGGAATCTGATTCATCACCTTCATCGCCTCGATGATGAAAAGCGTCTGGCCTTCGCGCACCTGGTCGCCGGCCTGAACGAAAGGCGGCGCGCCGGGCTGCGGGCTCAAATGGCAGATGCCGACCATCGGCGCCTTGACCGCGCCTTGGGGCTCGGCCGCGGCGATGGCCGGAGCGGGTGCGGGCGCGGCGATGACGACCGGCGCCGCGGGTGCGCTTGCCGCGACGGTGCCGCGCGCGACGCGGATGCGCTTGTCGCCCACGGCATATTCGATCTCGCTGAGGCCGGTCTCGTCGAGCAGCGCGGCGAGCGCGCGGACGAGATCGCCATCGACCGAAAGGTCGTGCTTTGCTGCCATGCCGGAAAGTCCTAGTGCCCGGACTCGTAAGTCGGGGAAATTGCCGTCATCGCGAGGACGCCGAGCCGGCGAGGCGGACGAAGCGATCCAGAGGGAGCGCGCGAGGGCCCTGGATTGCTTCGCTTTGCTCGCAATGACGACGCAGCATGTTTCACCTTTCCCCGGAATTGCGTGTTAGGAATCCTTGTCGGCGGCCGGCTCGAGGAGATCGGCGGCGGCGTCGAGCGCGAGCAGATAGGATCGCGCGCCGAAGCCGCAAATCACGCCGCGCGCGACCGCGCTGATATGCGAGTGGTGGCGATAATTCTCGCGCGCGAAGATGTTGCTCAGATGCACT
>DATEKH010000141.1:0-24569 GCA_035277525.1 Allostellaceae bacterium | reverse complement strand
GCCAAAACGCGAGGTTTGGCCTTCCGCCTCTGCCATCATATCCAGCACGTCGCGCGCCAGGGCGCGATTGGCCTCGGCCGCGGCGATGGTCCGCTATTGGACTCGCGTGCCCGTCGCGGAACGTTCACCGCATTGGCCCCGCCACACCGCGGTCAGCGAATTGCCGGTGATCTTGCCGGAAACGTTGTAGGCCTCCCATTTCAGCGTGAAGGTCCCGTCCGGCTGGACCGTTCCCGTCATCGGCGAGCCTGTTGGGCTGGCGACAATCTCGGTCGGGGTGGAAACCGACCGTGCATATTTGCCGACAATCTGATTGTCGCTGATCTGGAACGGAATCCGGAAATCGGAACAAGCCGTATCGCCGCCCGTTTCGGTTTGTCGTCCTCCGGCACCGGCGGCGCTGAGCACCCAATTCCCATCGAACGGCCCGGCGGCGCGGCCAATGCCGGGCGATACGAAGGCAGTCGCGATCGTCAAGAGAGCCGCGGCCGCCAATTTCGCAGGAATGCCTTCCATGCTCAATCTCCATCTTCTCTCAAGGGCAATAGAGAATGCTTTCTTGCAAAGACCGGAGCATCGAAGGCGAGCCCGTCAAAGAGAGTCGGGTGGTTACCTGATCTTCGCCGTTAATTCCATTTAGATCGCGGCGATAAATTTCGTCGCGGCGATTTCCGCGTCGCGCTACGCGGTGCCCTTGCCATGCGAAAACCCGAAGCATGTCAGGCGGCTCTCGAGGGGAACATGCCGGTGATGATGAAGCATAAGACCCCGCCCGCTCTGCGCCGCAAGATCGACACGCACGCGAAGCAGCCGGTTGTCGAGGCATCGGTACTGCACAGGATTGGCTGACGCTGCTCCCGAAAGACATCCGAAGACGATCGTGGCGGCCGCAACAAGCCACGCCTTGCGCATGCGATGAATCATGGATTCCCCCGAGTCGGCCCTACGTATATTTGCCGCTTTGCCGCTATCACGGCATCGCGCCCCACATCACCTTGTATTTGGCTGGCCACCGCGCCGCAAGGACCAAGTTGCCGATGTCTGCTTTTGGCACTTTTGCGCGGAAGGACTTTGTCGCGGGGGCGCGAGTCTGATGTTGAAGCCCGAGCTGACGCGGCTGGGAGATCGCGGCGCGAATCGCCTGTGACCCATGCGAGACATCCCGGCTGCCCGGATCAGCTCCATCGAGCACTGTTTCGATGCCCGAAGTGCCGGCGACCCCCTCCATCCCCGATCGAGCTTGCAGCAAAGCGGGCGAAGCGGGAAGGTTGACGGCGGATCGGACGCTCTAAGGAAAAGCCCGACCAAGAGCGAGGGAGGAAAGGATGAGCTTCAAGCGGCTGCTGGGCGCGGGCTTGGCCTGCGCGATGCTTTTTGGCGGCGCGGCCCGAGCCGCGGATCCGATTCAGATCGGCCTCATCGGCTCGCCCCAGGCGGGAAGCTGGCCCTATTACGTCGGCATCCAGAAGGGTTTCTTCGCCGCTGTCGATCTCAAGCCCGAGATCGTCTATGTCCGCACCGCCTCGGGCCTCGTGCAGCAGCTCGCGGCAGGCTCGCTCGATATCTGCAATATCGGCGTGGTCGAGCCGATTCACGCGGTGGCGCGCGGCGCGCCGGTGGCGATCCTGCGCATCACCGGCGACGTTGCGCCCTACGAGATGATCGCCGCCAAGACCATCAAGACGATCGAGGAGCTGAAGGGCCACACCGTGGTGATCGGCGGCCTCATCGACATCAACCGGGTCTATCTCGAGCGCGTGCTGAAAGCCGCAGGCTTGAAGGACAGCGACATCACGATCACGATCGTGGGCAATACCGCCGGCCGCTTCGCCGCGCTCAAATCGGGAGCGGCCGACGCGACCATGCTGCTGCCGCCGACGAATTTCGTCGCCGAATCCGAGGGCTACACAAATCTCGGCCGGATGACCAAGTTCGCAGGCGACCTGCCCTTCGGCTCGACCAACGTGTCGCTCGCCTTCGCCAAGGATCATGCGGACGCGCTGAAGCGGTTCCTCGCCGCCTTCGACAAGAGCATCCGCTGGTTCAACGACCCCGCCAACCGCGAGGCCGCGATCGACGTCCTCGACCATGAGATGTCGTCGCCCAACAAGCCGATCGTCGCCCAAAGCTACGATTTCATGCAGGAGCTCAAATATTTTTCGAACGACAACGTCATCCCGAAGAAGCGGCTCGAGAAGCTGATGGACGAGATGGTCGCGATCGGCGACACCAACGGCCGCGTGCCGCTCGAGAAATTGGTGCTGCCCGGCGTCGCGACGATCGGCGATTGAGGCCCTTCCCCAATATTGTTACACCCGCGCAGGGAAAGGCCTTCGGGTCAGCCCACTGACTCGCCCAGCGCGAGCCCGATCAGCCCGCGTTGCCTCAACGCTTCGGCAGAAACTCCATCGTATAGAGCTTCGACATGTCCGGCGCCGTCGGCAGGAGCTTCAGATCGACGAAGGATTGCTTCAGCATCTCCACGGATTCGGCATCGAATCGGCAATCCGGCGTGAACATGCCGGTGTCGATGTCGTAGGCTTTCGCGACGATCCGCGGCGCGTAATGCGTGATGATGGCCTCGATCTTCACGGTCTCGTCCTTGTGCGTTGTCATGTAGCTGGTCGTCTCCAGCCACGCCGCGATATAGGCGCGGATCGCGCCGGGGTCCGTCTGCGCCAAGTGATTGGTCGCATAAAGAACCCCCGATGCGACCTTGCCGAGGTAGTCCGACACCGGCGCAAGGATGCGTGCGACCTTCTGATCTTCCATCGTCGCGAAATCCATCGTGCCGCCCATATCGGCGTCGACGAGATGCTGGCGCAGCGCCGACAGGCTGGCGGCGGGGTCGCCGCCAATCGCCACGCGCGTGATCGCATCGGGCGGCCATCCCTGGCTGTGCGCCAATTGCCGCGCCAGCCAGTCGGTGGTCGAGTTCTCTCTCGTGATGCCGATCTTCTTGCCCTTGAGCTCTTTGAGCGAATGCAGCGGCGAATCCCACGGCACGGCGATGGCGAAATAGGGCTGCGTCGCGCTGTCCTCGCACACGGCGACGACCGGCGCGCCTTTCGCGATCAGCGCCATGCCGGTGGCGCCGCCGACGCCGATATCGATGCTGCCGGCGGTCATGGCCTGGATCACGCGGCTGTCGCCGCCGAGATCGGCGAGCTTGATGTCGAGCCCGTGCTGCTTGAAGAAGCCGAGCTCGACGCCGACCGTGGCCGGGAGCTCGGCATCGGCGGTGGCGTGCGCCGTGCCGACCGTCAAGTGCGTCGCGGCGGAGGCCGGCGGCGTCGCCGATACCGCGCCGGGCACGGAGAAAAGAAAAGCCGCGAACGCGACACGCCGCAGGATCGGCTGCATTTATTCCTCCCTCTCTGGGCGGCTTCGCAAGAGGGCCTCGCCCCTGCTCGGCCTTTGCTTCGCTGCCAACTCGCTCGCCTTCTGGTTCGGCGATTGGGGCGATTACAGCACCCAGCCCCCGCGCCGGTCAACGAAAGACCCCGGTCGGCAGGGCGACCTGTGCAGGTCGCGGGCGATCGATCACGGCGTCGGCCGGAATACCCAGATGGCGGCCGGCTCGCTGCCGCTCGTGCGGACCGCGAGATAGAGCCGGTCGCGCTCCGGCACCCAGAGCGAGGTCCGCGCCCCGGATGAGGTCGCGATGCGGCCGAGCCGCGCCTCATCGCCGCGCGCCGAAAGCACGTCGATGAACCCTTCGCCGCAGCTCACATAGATCCGCTCGCGCTTGGCATCGAGAAACACGTCATCGGCGTCCTTGCAGACTTCGGCGCTTGCGGCACGCCGGCCGCTCGCCATCTCGTAAGCAACCAGCCTGGGCGGGCTGCGGAACACCACGATGATCCGCCCGCTATCGAGATCGAGCGCCATGGGGAAATTCCCGCGATCGGCATGCGTCTCGATCGCGGCTCGCTGCTTTTGCGCAGCGACATCGACGATCGCGATCTCGCCGGCATCCGGCACATTGGCGAAGATCGTCTCGCCGGCCCGATCCAGCCGGAAGCTCTCGGGATGCGCCTTCAGTGGAATGTCGATGGTCTTGCGGCCGCTCGCCGCGTCGATCGCCGCCAGCGCGCCGCTGCCATAGCCGACCCAGACGCGATTATGCGCCTCGTCGATGCGCACATTGTCGGCATCCTCGCCGAGATCGACGCGGCCGCGCGGCGTGAAATCGTCGCCGCGATAGAGGCGCACCGAGCCATCGCCCGCACTGGCGACGTAGAGCGTATCGACGCGCGGCAGATAGCCGACGCCTTGCGGCTCCTTGAGACCGGCGATGCGATGAATGACTTTGCTGGCTGCGAGATCGACGACGCCAACGCTGTTGTTCCCGAGCTCGGCGATAAAGAGGCGCTGGCGCGCGCGGTCGATGGCCATGTGATCGATCCGCCCTTTGACCGCCCCGAGCGGGATCTTCGCTTCGAGCGCGAGCGGCGGCTCAGCGCTCCAGCCGGGGGCGCTCATCATCGCCAGCGCGATCGCCGCGAGAAGAGAACCCGCATAAGTCATGCCTCGCCGCGTAGCCGGCGCAGGCTCTGCCGCGCGATCGCGGCGGGCGCCTCGTCCGGGATCGCGAAGCACGAGCTCGCATTGATCTCGCACAGCACGTAGCTGTCCTTGCCGGCGGCGTCGCGTGCGCCGAAGAGGAAATCGGCGTCCCAGATGATCGGCAGCGCCGAGCGCTCGAGGCCGAGCACGTGAAGCATTTGCGGCGTCCATTCGTCCTCCATATGGGCTTTCAGCGCTTGGAACGGCGGCGCGTTGGGACCATGCATGATGCGCGGGCCCGGCTGCGCGGCCGCGGAATCAGGACCTTCCGGCGGAGGCGGCATCAGCGCCTTGATGAGCTGATGCCCGAAGCCCGCGACGCGGTCGCCCGCCATGTAGCAGCGGATCATGCCTTCGGGCAGCCGCGGCTGGAACGGCTGATCGATGATGCAGCCGCCCCAGCCGAAATAGGGCTCGCAGCGCTCAATGAAGCTTTGCAGCGAAAGCTCCTCGGCAACGCTGCCGCGCCGCGCCTCGAGCACGCGCACGGTGTCGTCGCTCTTGCCGCCGGCCACGCGCTCGATCTTCCAGACGCCCTGTCCGCCATTGCCGCGGTTCTGCTTGAGGACACGCGCGCCCGACGCGCGGAGACGCGCCGGAAACGCCGCGCGAAACTCGGCCGCGCTGCCATAGCGCTGCGTGTCGCAGCCCCAGCCAAGATGCCTGGTGCGGTAAAGCACCTCTTTGACGCCCAGCTTGAGGATCACGTCGGGATGCGCGCTGACCCATGGCCCCTGCGCGGCGACCTCGCGCAACAGCGGATCGAGCGCGGCGCGGGTCTTGCCCTGATGGATCGGGTCGACCCAGACAAGCACGCCATCGACCGCCAGGAGCTGGTCGCGCACCAGCGCGGCGAAAGCTTCGTCATAGACCGCGGGCTCGGCCTCGATGCCGAGCGCGGCGAGCTCCTCGAAGACGCGATGGAAGCGGTTGTTGCGCGGCGCCGCCGCCTGCCGCGCTTCGGCATCGCCGCGCCACAGGATCGCGACCTTGAAGGGCCGCGGATTGCTGTTGCTGTCGGTCATCCGCTCTTCATCACATCGATGCGGTCGAGCGCCGTGCGCAACCCGTGCGCCAGTTTCTGCGCATCGCCATTCGCCCAGAAATGCATGAAGAACATGCGCGGCTGCTCCGTCAGCATGTGGCTGTGCAGCGCGGTGACCTCGATGCCGCTCGCCGCCAATGCCTTGATCACGGGATTGACCTCGCTCGCTGCGAGCACGAAATCCCCGGTAATCGCGGCCTTGCCGCCGCCGGTTGGCTGGAAATTGATGCCGATGGCCGAGCCCATTGCCGCCGGAATAGCCATTCCGTCTTCGCTCACGGGCTTTGCGCGCGGAATCGTGAATTGATAGATGCCGCCGCTGTTCCTGCCCTTGTAGCCCATTGCTTTATCGACCGCGCCGGTATCGAAATCGATCGCCGGTGCCGCCGCTGGGGTCTGGGCAGCGGCTTGGAGGGGCGTCTTGCTGAGCGTTAGCCCGGCGTGGAGCGCCTGCGCCAGTTTCACCGGATCGCCCTGGCCGAGGACATGCATGTACAGCGTCATTGGTTCGGAGCGCAGCAGATGATTATGCAGCGCGGTGATTTCGATGCCGCCTTCCTCGAATTTTCTCATGACGGGCGCGATCTCGTCCTGGGTCAGAACCAGATCGCCCATCACCATCGCATTTCTGCCCATGGGCTCGAAGGCGAGCCAACCGCCGAGCGCGAGGCCCGGTTTCACGGTGACGCCGTCGAGCGTGACGTGAAGGTCGCTGCGCGGCAACCCGACGCGATAGACGCCGCCCGGTTGAACGCTGCCCTCCTTGCCGAGAGCTTGCGCGACCTTTGACCAATCCGCCTCCGCCGCAATCGCGGGTAGAGCGGTGCCGATCATCAGGGCAGCAACGGCAAAGCGCAGAAGTTTTGACATTGTGGTATCTCCTCCGTCAGGAACTTCCCCCGCTTTCATTTGACGAACACCCAATCCGGCTGGAGCAGCGGAAACGCGGCCAGACCGATCAGTCCCGTCACCGCGACGAGCAGTGGGTTGCTGAGCCGCTTCCAGTAGAAAAGCGCGGCAAGGCTCGCCGCCCCGATCAAAGCCGTCAGCCAATCGCCGATGGCGATCTTGCCCAGCAGCACCGCGGCGCCGAGGATCGTCCCGATCGCTGCGGCGTAGGCGCCCTTTATGAAGCCCTGCACATTGGGATTGGCGCGATGGCGGGCGAGGATCGGCGCGACGACGAGGATCAGAATAAACGAGGGCAGAAAGATGCCGATGGTGGAAGCCAGCGATCCCCAGAACCCGGCGACGAGATAGCCGACGAAGGTCGCCGTGATCACCACCGGCCCCGGGCTGATCATGCCGATCGCAACCGCGACGAGGAATTCGCGTCCGCCGAGCCAGCCGGTCTCCTGCACCAGCCCTTTCTCGAGGAACGGCACGATGACGAGGCCGCTGCCGAAAGTGAGGCTGCCGGCTTTGAGGAAAAACGCGAGCAACTGACCGAGGATCGAGGCGTTCGCCGCCTTCGCCGTGCCGATGGCGATCGGCGCCGCGGCAAGCACGCCGCCCGCGCCGCCCCGCTTGAAGAGCGAGCCGTAGTAGAGAATGCCGATGATGCCGGCGCCGACGAACAGCACCGCGACTTCGGCCTGGAGCCACACGGTGACGACGAAGCACACGACCGCCAGCGCCCATTGGAGCCAATGCTCCATGCCGAGCTTCGCGAGCCGGTAGCAGGAATGGAGGATGAGGGCGATGACGGCCGGGCTAACGCCATAGAAGATCGCTGTCATCCACGGCAGCCCGCCGAAATGCACATAAAGCGCGCCGAGCGCCGCAACGATGATGAAATTCGGCAAAATGAACGCCCAGCCGCCGGCCCAGGCGCCCCAGAAGCCGCCTTTCATGTAAGAGATCAGGATTCCCACCTGGATCGCGAGCGGCCCGGGCAGCGATTGCGAGATCGCGATCGCGTCGCGCATCTCGTCGCGCGTCACCCAGTGCTTGTTCTGCACCAGTTCTTTTTCCATGAGCCCGCACAAGGCGACTGGCCCGCCAAAGCCGAGCGTCCCGAGACGCAAGAAATAGAGCACGATCTCGCGCATCGGCCGGCGATTGGCCGCGCTGAGATCGCTCACGCCGCAGCTCCTCTTTGCAAGCGGCACCAGGCATAGAGAGCGTCATAGACGTGCATGCCCCGCTCGAGCATGGCGTGGTCGTTGGAAAAATTCGCGGAAAGCCCGTGCGATACCGCAAGCAGCCCGGGTGATTCGGGCGTCAGCTCCGGCCGCCCGGTATCGGCCCCGCGTACGATCAGCGCGAGCCGGTCGAGTGCATGATCGTGGATGTCATAGATGCGCAGGAAGGCATCAAAGCTGCAACGATCACCAAGATGGCCGAATTCGACGCCCGGAACGTCATAGGGCGTCGCCTCTGTCTTTGCCGCCGTGTCAAGAACCGAGGCACTCGGGACGTATAGGAACTCGGCCGCGGGATCGATGAAGCGGCGGATCAACCATGGGCAGGCAATGCGATCGATTTTTGGTCGCTCGCGGGTTACCCAGCGATGCGACCCCGCACGTCGCAATCGAAGCGGCAGGTCCGCGGCCCGCCACGCGGTGAGGCCGCCCTGAAGAATGTGGCATTCAAGGCCGCGTTCGCGGAGCGCTGCCGCGACGGTTTCGCTGTCCGCGCCGCCCGTGCCGCAACAAATCACGATGTCGCGGTCGTGCGGGAGAAGCCCGATCCAGCCTCCGAGCGCTTCAGGCGCGCGGCGCAGGCTGCCGACAATCATGGCCCGGTCGGAGTCAAATTCCGGCGCCGGTCTGACGTCGAGAATGTGAGGCACACGCTCGGTGCCAATTGCTGCGTAAAGAGCGATTGGTGAAATTAGGGAACCGGTCGGTTCATCCATGCGCGCGCATCCTCTCGCCAAGCGAGCGTTGCGCAGAGCTTGGACGACCGAAGCCGTCTAACGGGGAGCCTGCTTATTCCCCACTCATTCACATAGACAGACGAAGGCCTCTCTGCAAGACCTCCTTATATCCTCGATATCCTCGCGTGCAGCAGGGCGGGAGCGATCAGCGCCAAGCCCGACACGAGCAGCAGCAGCAAGATGATTTTTCGGAACCCGGCGTCGTCGAGCTTGCCGTAGAGCTTGAAGCCGCTCCACAATCCCGCCAGCAGAACCGGCAAGCCGAGCAGGTAAAGTCTCGTCACCTCCTGGGTCACGGCCCCCGCAAGGCTTAAAGAGACCACGCTGAGAAGAATGGTCGCGAGATTGACGGGCTGGAACACGGTGCGCTGCTTATCCTTCGGCAAGCCGACGAGCTGGCACCAGATCGTGACGACGATGCCCGTCAAACCGGTGATCCCGCCGAGAAGACCGTTCAGCCCGCCGACCGCAAGGTTCCTCGGCACGCCTGCCGCCGTGGGCTTAAAGCGCGGCCGCGCCAGGCTATAGAGGCTGTAGGCGATCAACAGCCCGCCCACGCCGATGCGCGCGGCCCCTGGATCGATATAGGTCAGGAGCATCGTGCCGAGCGGCACGCCGAAAGCGCCGCCGAGAATGAAGGGGGCGACCGAAGACCAGTCGAGCGCGCCACGCAGCTTCCAAATCGCGTAGCTTTGCGTCACGAGACCGAAGCCGACGATCAGCGTTGCCGTCTGCAACGGCGTGATGACGTGCAGCCAGATGCCCGAGACGACAAGCCCCATCGCGAAGCCTGCGAGTCCCGAGGTGAGACCGCCGAGAAACGTCCCCAACAGAAATACCGTCAAAGCCATGCTATCCATCGCTTGCTCTCCGAACCGGAAAGGCGCGCTTGGATGACGAAGCATCTGATGGGGAGGCAGCCGCGATCCCCGGACCGGCACGCCAGACCGGGGGCGGGCGTCTTGGTTGTGCGACGTTAACATCCGCCAATGCCCTCGGCCCGGCGATGCGGGCGAGATGCAGTTCTTGGGCGGGATGCCTTGGATACCGGGCGACTGCGTTCGAGCCCGATGAATCCGAACATAGTCGCGATGCGTGCGAAGATCAAGCTGCGCATGCGGCGCTCGACGCTGCGCGGCGTCCAAAAGGCGAAGGCGGGCCGGTGATCTCGCGGTGTCGAAGCGACGTACTGCTATCGCCTCAATGCCACTCCGCCAATTCCACCGTGATGTCTTCGGGACCGCGCAGGAAGACGAGCTTGCGGTCGTGAAAGTCCATCACGCGATTGCGCAGCTCGATGCCGGCCGCTTTGAGCTTGGCGATGGCCGCATCGAGGTTATCGACGGCAAAGCACACGTGATTGAAGCCGAGCTTGTCGAGGCGGTCGATGCTCGGGTCGGGCAGGAGAGCCGGGCGGCGGTAGCGCAGCAGCTGCACCTCGGTGCGGGGCGTGACGTTCGCGAGCGCCAAGGTCACGTGATCCGCCTCGATCCCGGGGATGCCCATGTAATCCTCCATGACCTTGCCGGTGATGACCGCGACCAGGGTCTCCTCGAATCCGAGCAGCGCGAAGAACGCCTTGGCCTTCTCGAGGTCGCGTACGACGATCGTCACGTGATCGAAGCTCTTGACCATCGGCTGCATCCTCTTCGCTTGCGCCAAGGCGCTTATTTTAGCGAAGCACGCAGGGATCTGGCGTCCAGATAAATCGGCTGCCCCGTCAGCATGAGAGCAAGCCCGAAAGGATGAGGTTAGGCGCTCGGTGAGCTGCGCGGGTCCGGCTATTGCACGGCGAAGCAGTAGAGCCGGCCGGCGCCGCCGGTGCTGCGCAAGCCATCGGCCGAGCAGCCGCGCGAGGGATGCGACGAGTTCCAGGAATGCGACGGCGCGTCGTCGCGCAGCCCGGTGCGGTCGGAATGCCCGAGCATCGCCGAGCCGTCATCGCCGCTCTTCGTCCAATTGCCGCAGGTGCGGTCCTCGCTTCCGGCGAAGGCGGTTCCGTCGGACTGCGAGCCGGTCAAGACGTCATGCGTGACCGGATCCTCGCCTTCGCCCGCGACCACCGCGCCTTTCTCGGTCAGCGCGGTTTGCTTCGTCAGGTTGTTGTTGCCGTGCAGCTCGGCGAGATTGCTCGCGATCACCACGCCTTTGGAATTCTTCCATGGCCCCTTGCCGATGCGGTCGCGCGCGTTCACCGCGCCGGCGCCTTGGGTCGACAGATAGGCATGCCAGGTCTTCGCGCCGGCGCCGACCGCCTGGGCGAGGCTTTGGCACAGCTGGTCCGCCCCCGACAGCCCGCCAAGACCGGCGCTGCGGCCGATCCCGCTGGTGACGAAGAAACCCATGTCGCTCTGCTGCGTCGTCTGCTGCTGGGCGTGGCCCGAGACCGCGAGCAGCATTGTGGCAGCGGCACCAAGGAAGAGCTTTTTCATGACGTTTCCCGCGCATGGTGTTGTGTCGGCGATGGTGTCACCACCCGCCAAGCGGCACAATCGCGCGCACGCCGCTTGCACCAAATCGTGATCCAAGCCGCCGCCCGATACGCCAAGCGCGGGGCGAGCCGGTTGGCTACATTCGGACTGCGCGGTAGAATTACTTGCTTGGTCAAGCATGGCGCTTTGCCCGCGTGGACCTCGCAGGGGGAGGATCGCAATGAAACGAACAATCGCGACGCTCGCGCTTGTCCTTGCCGTCGCCTGCGCGGCGAGCGGATCGGCGCCCGCCGCAGAGCCCTACGATATTCATGTCGTCCTGCCTTTGACGGGCGGAGGCGCTTTTCTCGGCAAGGGACACCGCGACAGCCTCGAAACCCTCGCCGAGATCGTCAACAAATCCGGCGGCATCCAGGGACGTCCGCTGCGCTTTGTTTTTCACGACGATGAATCGAGCCCGCAAACCGCGGTGCAGCTCACCAGCCAGATTCTTCCGCAAAAGCCGGCGGTGATTCTGGGCTCGAGCCTCGTTGCGATGTGCGCGGCGATGGCGCCTTTGTTGAAGGAGGGCCCGGTCGATTACTGCCTCTCGCCCGCCTATCACCCGAAAGCCGGGAGCTATGTGTTCTCCTCGAGCGCCTCGTCGATCGACCAGAACAAGGCGGTGATGCGCTATTACCGCATGAAGGGATGGACCAAGATCGCGACGCTCAACAACACCGACGCGACCGGACAGCAGAATGACAAGGCCACCGACCTGGTCGCCTCGCTTCCCGAGAACAAGGACGTGAAGCTGGTCGCGCGCGAGCATTTCAATCCGACCGACATCAGCGTCGCGGCGCAGATCGAGCGCATCAAGGCGTCGGGAGCGCAGGCCATCATCGCCGGGGTGACCGGTTCGCCCGCGGCTACCGTCTTCAAGGGCATGGTTCAGGCCGGCCTCGACATACCCGTCTCGCCGACGAGCGGCAATGAAGTCGTCCAGCAGATGGAGGAATGGAAGGATTTTCTTCCCAAGGGGCTCGTGATGGGCTCGGCGGTTTTCCCCGAGCATGACGGCATCTGGAAGCTCGATCCGCGGATCGAGGCCGCCCAGCACGACATGTATGCCGCGCTCAAGGCGCATGGCCAAAAGCCGGACAATCTCGTCGCCACCTGCTGGGACGCGGGGCTCATCGTGGTCGACGCGCTGAAGGCGGTGGGCCCCAACGCCACGGCGAAGCAGCTCCGCGATTACATCGCCAACCTCACGAATTTCGCGGGCGTCGATGGGTTCTACAACTTCAAGGAAAATCCGGAGCGCGGGCTCGGTCCCGACAGCGCCATCATCGTGCGCTACGAGCCGGCGAAACAAGCCTTCGTCTGGCTGGCGAAGCCGGGCGGCGCGCCGCTCGAGTAGAGCATATCTCGTTGAGATAGAATCGAGCGCGCCGCGCAATCTATAGACCCTCTCCGCCCGCTTTGCGGCGCTGCGCGGCGGAGAAGGTAATTCCTTCTTCGCGGGGTCTGCTCGAGCGAAGCCGCCTCACCGCGTCATCAAGCACCCGCATCACGCGATCGCGGGTACGACCGGTTCCTTGTTCCAGCCCGCGACCGCATCGTAGCCCACGATCCAATCCATGCTCATCTCGCTGCCGCGGCCCGTGCGATGGTCCTGTTCGAGGATCGCCTTCTGTGCCGCGCGGTCATGCATGTGCTTGATGCGCGCATTGGCGAAGGAGCGCTTCTGCACCCCGTGCACGCGCGGGATGCGGATGCGGCGGAAATTAGCGAGCGCGTCCACCGGATCGTCGCGCCGCGCATCGAGCCAGCGCGCGAGGATATAGGCGTCCTCGAAGGCCTGGCACGCGCCCTGGCCGGCATTGGGCAGCATGGCGTGCGCCGCGTCGCCGATGAGCTGGATGCGGCCGCGGCCCCATTTGTCGGTGAGCGGCCGGGTGAAGAGGCCCCATTTCGAGCATTCGGTCACGACTTCGAGCAGCGCCTTCAAGCCCGGCTCGGGATTGGGAAAGCTCAAGCGCATTTCGGCGGGGTCGCCCGGGATCGACCACCCTTCTTCGACCCATTTGTCGGTGTCTTCCTGGGTGACGATGTTCACGACCTCACGGCCGCGCAGGTAATAGGCCCAGAAATGCCGGCCGCCGCTGAGCCATTGCACGCGGCCATGGGGCTCGAGCACGAAGGACGGAACCTCGCTCCCTTTGAGCAGCGCGCGCCACACCATCTGGCCGGTATAGCTCGGATCGTCGTCGCCATAGAGCGTGCGCCGCACCATGGAGTGAATGCCGTCCGCGGCGATCACGATCGCCGCTTCGCGCGTCGCGCCATTGGCGAAGGTCAGCAGTGCCCCCGAAGCGCGCTCCTCGATCGCAACGAGGCGGTGATCGAGATGCAGCCGATCGGGGTCGAGCCCGCTCGCCAGCGCCTGCATGAGATCGGCGCGGTGGAAGGTTTGATGCGGCGCGCCGTAGCGCACGCGGTCGACGCTGCGGTCGTAGGATTCGAGCTGCTCGCCGGTGTGCATGTCGCGCGAGATAAAGCCCGGAAGCACGTTCGCGACTGCCGCCAGCCGCTCGCCGAGCCCGATCGCCGCCAGCGCCTTCACCGCCTGCGGGCTGATATTGATGCCGGCGCCGATCTCGCCGAGGCTCGATGCCCGCTCGAAGATTTCCGCCTCCAGGCCGAAGGCGGCGAGCGCCTGGGTCGTGGCGAGGCCGGCGAGGCCGCCGCCGATGATCGCGATGGGGCAGGTGCGCGGCATGCCGATATCGTTACAGGTCCCGGAATCCGCGTGCAAGCGCGCGTCGTCGACGCGCCGCGTGTCGGCGGCGCCGGCCTCGCTCGTTGCGATGAAGCGCGGAAAGGCCGAGAATGGCGTCCATGCTCCGGGTTTGCTGCGGCCCGGAGGTCGAGGGAGGGGACCATCATGCAGGATCAAAAGCCACAGTCGCGTCTGAAACGACGGGACTTCCTGGGCGGCGCAGCCTTGGCCGGCGTCGCGTCGGCTTTGGCGCCGCGCGTCGCCGCGGCCCAGCCTGCGTCGGAGCAAGCCGCCTCGGCGCGCGGGATCGCGATGCGCACGGCCGAGCACATGGTCGGCAGCTCCACCAACTATGCTTACGCGGTGAAGGCCGGGCCGTTCGTGTTCCTCAACGGGCACGAGGGCTATGATTTCGCGGCCGGATATGTGCCCGCGGTCGAGGGCTCCGCCGGCTTTCCCGAATACGGCAAGCCCGGATTGCGGCGCGAGGCCGACTACCTGTTCGCGCGCATGGGAGAGACGCTCAAATCTTTCGGCACCGATCTCGCGCACAGCGTGCGCCTCGACCAGTATTACACGCAGGCCGACGCGGTCCGCGCCTATCACCTCGCGCGCTTCGCCGCCTTCGGCAAATATGTGCCGCCCAGCACCTCGATCATCACCGACCGTCTGTTCGGCGCCAGGAGCAACATCACGACCTCGCTCCTGGCGGTGATGCCCGACCCGCAATGGGAGATCAAAGGCGTTTATCCCGAAGGCTCCAACATCTCGCCCTTCTCCGGCTATGCGCCGGCGGTGACGGCGAACGAGTTCGTGTTCGCGGCGGGAACCGGTCCCAACGAGAAGGACGTACTCGACACCGACAAGCCGGAAGGGCCGCACCATCGCTGGGGATCGGTCTTGCCGATCCGGCGCCAGACAGAATCCGCATTGAAGCGGGTCGAGGCGATCCTGAAGGCGGCCGGGACGAGCTTTGCCAATTGTCTCAAGGTGCAAGTCCACATCGCCGGCGAGGAGAACTTCCCGGACTTCCTCGATGTCTGGAACGAGCGCGTCGGCGCCTCGCCCGCCGCGCTGACCGTGACGCCGGCGAAGGGTTTCGCCTCGCTCGAGATGATGGTCGAGATCAATTACATCCTCTTGAAGGACGGCGCGCGGCGCAAAAAGGAGATCGTGCGCGCCGACATTCCGGAGATGGCGTCCTATTCACCGGCGGTCCGCGCCGGCGAATTCGTGTTTGGCCCGGGCCTCTTGCCGATCGGACGCGACGGGCGCGTCGCGGGCTTGGCGCAGGGCGATGATTTCCAAGGGCTCTGCCTGCGCGCTCAGCTCCAGGCGGACACGATCTACGACCACGCCGAAGCGATCGCTAAGGCGGCCGGCACGAGCATGCGCAACGTCGTTCGCATCGATTACTGGGTGAGCGACATTCGCGAATTTCCGGGCGTGGCTCTCGCCTGGGCAGGGCGGTACGGCAAGGCGCCGCATCCCTTCGCCTGCGTCGTGACGCCGAAGCTGCCGGCGCCGGGCGCGACGGTGATGGCGGATTTCTGGTTCCACACGGGCTGAGACCATCGCGCGCGGGGGGAGGCACTATGCACGGCAGGCGCTGGCTCGCGATTTGCGCGCTCGCACTCGTGGCGATGATCGCGTCGGATCATCCGGCGCGATCGGCGGATGGCGCGAAACGCGGCTTCGATTTTTCCGGATTTCCCGGCGGATCCATCTTGAGCTGGCTCGGCGCGAGCGGCTTTGTGCCGAAGCAAGACGCAAGCGATGCGCGGAAGGTGGTTTATTCCGCCTCGCCCAGCGCGCTGGTGCTCGAGACCCGATCGCGCGCTTTTGGCTTGCTCCTCAACGAAATCGATGTCCGCGATGTTTCGCACGTGCGGATCGCGTGGGGCGTCGACGCCTTTCCTCCGGGCGCGTCTTACGAGAAGGGCGTCAGGGCCGAAGCGGCCATGGTCTATATCTTCTTCGGCCGGGAGCGGCATGCGAGCGGATCGCTGTTCATTCCCGACAGCCCCTATTTCCTCGCCCTCTATCTGTGCGAGAGCGAAGCGACCGACACGCCGTTCAGGGGACGCTATCATCATGCCAGCGGCCGCTTCATCTGCGTCGCGCGCCCGCCACTCGGCGCAACTGTTGCGACCGACTTCCCAATCGCCGCGACGTTCAAGCAGGTCTTTGGCAAAGCCGAGGTCCCCGACGTCAGCGGCATCGGAATCGCGATCGATACCGCGAACGCGAGAGGCTCCGGCGTCGCCAAATCCTTCATCAAGACGATCGATTTTACGGAGTGAGCGCGCGAGCGCTTGATCGAGACCGCCGCTTGGCGGGCGCGAGCATCCCCCAAGTGCCCGACTTGCAAGGGCTGGCGAAAGGGCGGAGCATGAGCGCGATCCCGGAAGAATTGGCAATGGAGCGAGGAGGGACGACATGGTGACGCGGGATAGGGCGGCCGATGGCCGCCGGCCTTCCACAGAATCCGCTTCCGGCGATGACAGCTTTCGCTTGTCCCGTCGGGAAATGTTGCGCGGCGGCATCGGCGGCGCAGCGGCCGGCCTCTTTGCGAGCGCCGGCGTCGAGCTCGCGGCGCCGCTGCCGAGCTTCGCCCAGAGCAAGCTCACCCCGGACGCGGCGCTCAAGGCGCTGATGGACGGGAACCGGCGCTTCGCCGCGCAGCGCCTGACCTTCTATAAAGAAGATTTGCGCATCCTGAAGCAGAAGACGGCCGAGAAGCAGGAGCCTTTCGCCTCGGTGCTGTCTTGCGCCGATTCTCGCGTGCCCGTCGAGATCATCTTCGATCAGAGCATCGGCCACGTGTTCGTCAACCGCGTCGCGGGCAATCTCGCGACCGCGGAGATCATCGCCAGCATCGAGTACGGCGTCGCGGTGCTCGGCACGCGGGTGCTGATGGTGCTGGGTCATGCCAATTGCGGCGCGGTCAAAGCGGCGATCGCGGCCAAGGAGGTTCCAGGGCAGATCAGCGCGCTTTATCGCGGCATCCGCCCGGCGGTCGATGCGGCGCATGGCGATCTCGACGCCACGATCAAGGCCAATGCGCGAATTCAGGCGAAGCTCCTGAACGATTCCTCGCCCGTCATTGCGGCCGCGGTCAAGGACGGCAAGCTCAAAATCGTCGCCGCCTATTACGATCTCGCCAGCGGCAAGGTGACATTGCTCGCTTAGGGCGGGGATCTAGAATGGACCAGCGAGTTTAGCTGCCTTACTCACACCTCGATGATGCGGTCGAGATGGAGCTTCCAATTGCCGCGCGAGGTTGCGGCAACGGCTTCGCCGGAAAGCCAGGTGCCGGTTGCCTTGCCTTCCCATTCGGTCGGCAGAATCATGCCGCGCAGGAAGCGCGTCGCCATCTGCCGCGAACCCCAGGCGATCACCGTGTCGGAGCCCGTCTCCCACCACGCTTCGCCCGGCATGAGGTCGCGCGCGGATTCGGCATCTTGCTGCACGTTGAAGGTTCCTTCGAGGAGGCAGCGAATCCCGGGCCCGGGATGCTGATGGCGATCGGCGACGCGCCCGGCCGGCGCGGTGATCTCATCGAGCCGGAAAAGCCAACGCGTGCCCGGGTTCATCGCCAGGGTCGAGATGATCCGCGCCATGCGCAGGCTGGATAATACGCCGCTGCCCTGGAGCAGTGCCGCGCCGGCATTGGGCGACACCAGGTCCCAGCGCCAGATCTGGGTCCATTCTCCGGCCGACGCCATTTCGAGCGGGCCGTCGCAAAAGCGCGACTCCCCCGCCTTCAGCGCTTGCCCGTTGATCGTGACGCATCCGTGGCGGACGAAGAGAAGCCGGCGCTCGGCGTCGAGCACCGACGCGGCGGCGGCGTTTGCCCCGATCTGGTCGTGGTAGAAATTCAGGGCAAAGGGCATGCTGCACCCCCTCGGGCTCTAGCGTCTCATGCCGAGGATAGCATGAGATGACGGGTGCGTGGCGCTGCCCGCGGCGTCACCGCGATGTTGGCACGTCAAGGCGCGTCGGGGCGACGCGACAGGCGTCTTGATGCTCGGCTCTTTGCGGAGTTTTTTCGCATTTTGCCCGGCGCCGTGATCGGGAAGATGTCGCGGGCATAATCGCGCAGCATCTCGCAATAGGCGACGGCATAGCGCGGCAGCGGACGGCGCCGGTCCCACAGCATGGCGAGCGGCTCGCGCAGCGCTCTGCCGCGATAGGTGATGCGGACAACTCTCAAATCATAACGGTCGGCCTCGAGTTGCGACGGGATGATCGCGACGCCGTGGCCGGCTTCGGCCAGTGCCAAAAGCGTGTGCGGCGCGCGGCTCGCCAAGCGAATGTTCGGCAAAGGGAACGACATGGCGGCCGGCACGATACCGCTCATCGCAACGACGCCGGGCATCAAGCTGCTCGGGCCGCTGCCGGGCGATTTCCAAAGCTCTCTCGCCTATACCGCCCTCGTCATGACGCAGACGGCGCAACGCGACACCGCGGAAGACTTCATCAAATTCCTGCTGTCGCCAAAGGCGAAGGACGCATTCGCAAGGAACGGCGTGAATTAGGCGGCTGGGCCTGGCGGTGGGGAGGATCTAGTCGGACCTCGTGCCGTCGCCGGCGCGCCTCGATGTCAGCGCGGCGTCGATCTCTTTGATGAGCCGCCGGCTCTGGGCGATTGCCCAGCGACTGTCTCGGAGCGCTTCTTCAATCTTGATTGCGCGCTCCTGCCGTGCCGCGCGCAGACCGTCGACCGTCAAGGAAGAAATCGCGGTGGCGCCACCAACCAGTTTTCGGCTTCCGCTCCAGACCTCATAGCCGGAGCAGGCATCGGAGCATGCGTTGAAAACCACGGCTGCGCATTCGATCGCCTCGTCGTCGCTCGTGGCCGTGAAATCTTCCCGTGCGCTGATGGCGCGCTGTCCGTCGAGGAGATACAAGCGATAGCTGGACATGCCAGCCTCCTGTCACATCGAGCGGCAGGGCATGGCCGGCGACTAAGGATGCGCCGATGTGTCGTTCATCACATGAACCTATGTCCCCACGACAATCATACGCCGCCGCAATGGAGCGGCGCAATGATCCGCTTGGGTCGCGCGGAGAGCGACGATTTCACGCTCCCGGAATTCTCACGAGCCCGCGAAGAGACCGTTCTTTTTGAGGAACGCGATCATGAAGCGGTCGAAGAGCCAGGGCTGCTCCATGTAGCACGCATGGCCGGCGCCGGGCAGGATCTCGAGCGCACATTGGGGAATGCGCTTCTGCAAGGCGAAGGCGCTTTGATGCGCGCCGTCTTCGCTGCCGGTGAGGATGAGGGCGGGGCAGCGGATGCGCTCGAAATGGCCCTCCGGGTAGGGCGCTTGCAGCGCGCGGAACTGGTGGATGATGGTCTCGGCATCGGCCCAGCGATTGCGCTCGGTGAAAAGCTCGGCGAAGTAATGCGCCAAGGACGTCGCGCGAAAGGCGGGGCTCAAATCCTCGAAGGTATAGGCCCAGCGGAAGGCGACGCCTTGCTCGGCATAGCTCGCGATGCGGCGCTGGGCGAAATCCTTGTTGGGGTTGTAGCCGGTGCCGGAGAGGATCAGCGCCTTGGTCCGCTCCGGCCGCAAATGATAGAGATGCGGCAGCACGATCGAGCCGACCGAGCAGCCGACGAGGATCGCGCTCTCGCCCGGAAATGTGTCGTCGATCGCCTCCCAGCAAGCCTCGGCCATATCGTCGAGCGTCAAGCCCGCAATGGCCTTGGGCGAGCGGCCATAGCCCGGAATATCGATGGCGATGCAGCGATACCAGCTGGAGAAATGCGCCATCTGGAAGATCCAGCAGGATTGATCCATCGGATTGGGGTGAACGAAGGCCATGACCGGTCCGCTCCGCCCCATGCGCTCGTAATAGAGCTTTCCCTCGATATGCTGCGCCATTGCCGCCTCCTCGCGCTTGGCCCGATGCTCGCGCTATCATAAGCGAGAAAGCGAAGAGGCGAGGGACAATCATGGATCTGCAACTCAAGGGCAAGCGCGCGATCGTCACCGGCGGCAGCCGCGGCATCGGCAAGGCGATCGCGCGGCAATTGGCCGAGGAGGGGGTCGATGTCGTCATCGCCGCGCGCGGCAAGGCGCCGCTCGAAGCAAGCGCGGCCGAGCTCGCGCAAGCAACCGGCCGCCGCATCCTAGCCATCACGGCCGATATGGGCGAGGATCGTTCGGTCGCAGCGCTGATCGAGGCGGCGCGCGGCGCTTTGGGCGGCATCGACATTCTCGTCAACGACGCGGCGGCGCCGGGCGGCACGGTGCCCTCGGCCAAGATCGAGCAGGTGACCGCCGACAATCTGCTCTTCGATGTGAATGTGAAGGTGGCGGGCTATCTGCGGGCGGCGCGGGCCGTGGCGCCGCATATGGCGAAGCAGGGCTGGGGCCGCATCATCAATATCGGCGGCGGCGCCGCGCGGCGCACCGGCAATTACATCGCCTCGATTCGCAATTCCGCGGTCTCGTCGCTGACGAAGAATCTGGCCGACGAGCTCGGCCCCAAGGGCATCAACGTCGTCGCGATCCATCCCGGCACGACGCGCGCGGGCCAGGTGATCGATGCGGCGCTCGAGGCGCGCGCCAAAGCCTCGACCAGCATCGGCCGCATCGTCGAAGCCCAGGAGATCGCCTATCTCGTCGCGTTCTTGGCCTCGCCCAAGAGCGTCGCCATCAACGGCGAGACCATCGCCGCGGGCGGCGGCACCATCGGCCCGATCACTTATTGAGGCGAAGTCCCGCGTGACAAACCCTCTTCACCCATTGGGAGGAGAGGGTGCGCGAGCGATGCGAGTGCGGGTGAGGTGGGTGTGCGTGGTGATAGCCACCTCACCCTCCCATCGCTGACGCGACGGGTCCCTCCCTCTCCCCCGCTTCGCAGCGGAGAGGGTTTTTTCATCCAGCGACTACCCCCAAATCTCCTCGGCCAGCTCGACGACGTGGCGGAGCTTCGCATATTGCTCCTCCTCGCTCAAAATGTTGCCGCCGGTGTGGCTCGCAAAGCCGCATTGTGGCGAGAGGCAAATCTGCTCGAGCGGCATGTATTTTGATGCTTCCTCGATGCGCCGCTTCACCTGATCCTTCGCTTCGAGCTTGCCGAATTTCGAGGTGATGACGCCCAAGACGATGCGCAGCTTGCCCTTCGGCACGAAGCGCAGCGGCGCGAAATCGCCCGAGCGCGCATCGTCGTATTCGAGGAAGAATCCGTCGATCTTCAATTCGTTGAACATCGCCTCGGCGACCGGCTCGTAGCCGCCCTCGGCATGGCCGCGGCTCAAGGAATTGCCGCGGCAGAGATGCACCGTGATCTTCATATCCGCCGGCCGGTCCGCGGTCGCGCCGTTAATGAGCCGCGCATAGAGATGCGGGAGCTTTTCCGGGTCCTCGCCGATGCTCTTGACGCGCTCGCGCATGCGCGGATCGCAGAGATAGGCAAGGTTGGTGTCGTCGAGCTGGACGTAGCGGCAGCCCGCGGCGGCGAGGTCCATGATCTCGGCGCGATAGACTTGAATCACGTCGTCGAAGAAACGCTCCATATCGGGATAGGCCTTCGCATCGACGCCGCCGCGCCCGCCGCGGAAATGCAGCATCGAGGGCGAGGGGATCGTCACCTTCGCCGTGCGCGTCGTGACGCTTTGGAGGAATGCGAAGGATTTGCGCTGGATGCCGCCCTTGGGCCAATCGAGCTTGCCCAGAACCTTGGGCGTCGGCGGCTGCCAGTCGCGCACCACGCCGCCCAAGGGCGTCTCGGCTTGCGGACGCGATGCGGCCGATGTGACCTGCACCACGTTCTTGATCGCGGTCAGAAAATCGCCCGACCAGGATTGGCGGCGGAAATCGCCATCGGTGATCGCTTGAAGCCCGACCTCTTCCTGGCGCTTGACCGCGACGCGGATGAGCTTGTCCTCGATCGCGGCGAGTGCGTCGGCCGTGATCTCGCCGCGCTGCGCCTTGTCGCGCGCGTCCTTCAATTCCTGCGGGCGCAGCAGGCTGCCAACCTGATCGGCGCGGAAGGGCGCGCGATCGGTCTTGGCTTTCGTCGTGGTCGCCATGTCTCAAGCCTCCGGGCAAGTCGCTTTGCCCGGACCATGGCACGATCGCGGCACCAAATGAAATTGGGATTTGAGTGGGCGCCGCGACCCTCATCCTGTCCTTCTCCCGCAAGCGGGAGACGGGACGCAGCTGCTGCGATCTCGACGCGCGTCCCCTCGCCCGCGGAGCGGGAGAGGGACAAGGTGAGGGTCACGCCGTCTGGCGGAGTTCCTCGGCTTCCTGAAGGTCGACCGAGACCAGCTGCGAGACGCCTTGCTCGGCCATGGTGACGCCGAAGAGGCGGTGAACGCGCGCCATGGTCAGCCGGTGATGGGTGATGATGAGGAAGCGCGTCTGCGCGGTCTCGGCGATTTCCTCAACCAGCTTGCAGAAGCGGTCGACATTGGCGTCATCCAGCGGCGCATCGACCTCGTCGAGCACGCAAATCGGCGCGGGGTTGGTGAGGAACACGGCAAAGAGCAGTGCAAGCGCGGTCAAGGCCTGCTCGCCGCCCGAGAGCAGCGACAGGGTCTGGAGCTTCTTGCCCGGCGGGCTCGCATAGATTTCGAGGCCGGCTTCGAGCGGATCATTGGCATCGCCCGTGCCGCTCTCGCTCTCGGCCTCGCCTTCGGCCGGCGCCGGGCCGCGATCGAGCTTCAAATAGGCGCGGCCGCCGCCAAAGAGCCGCGTGAACAGCTGGGTGAAATGCTCGTTGACCTGGGTGAAGGCGGCGAGGAGGCGCTCGCGGCCCTCGCGATTGAGGGCGGAGATTCCCTGGCGCAGCCGCGCGATGGCGCCGGTCAGATCCTCGCGCTCGCGCACCAGGCCTGAGAGGCGCTCCTCGATTTCGGCTGCCTCGGCCTCGGCCACGAGATTGACCGGGCCCATATTGTCGCGCTCGCGGGTCAGGCGCTCGAAACGCGCTTGCGCTTCTTCTTGCGTCGGAAAATCCTCGCCCTGCTCGAGGCCGACCGAGGCGAGCGCCGCATCGGGCGCGCAATCGAGCCGCTCCTTGATATGCGCGGCAAGAGTCGTGGCGATCTGCTCGGTCTGGTCGCGCAAGCCCTCGGCGCGCACGCGCTCCTCGCGCGCGGTGGCAAGCGCGGCCTCGGCGGCTTTGGCCGCTTTCTCGGCCTCGGCCAGCGCGGTTTCGCCTTCGGCCAGCGCGTCGCCGGCGCGATTGCGTTGCTGGGTCGAGTCGGCAATGGTCGCGGCGAGGCTCTCGCGTTGCTGCGCGATCTCGGCGGGGCGGCGCTCGAGCTCTTCCAATTCGCGCGTCGCCTCGTCGCGGCGCGCAAGGAAAGTCGCGTGCTGACGCTCGGCCGCATCCTTGCGATGGCACCAGGAGCCATGCTCCTCGCCGATCGCCGCAAGCCGCTCGCGCCGCGCGGCGGCCTCGCGCATCAGCCGGTCATGCTCGCCCTGGAGTTGAAGCTGCGCGGTGCGGCGCTCGCCGAGCACGCTGCGCAGCGCCGCGGCATCCTCGCGCGCCACCGCCGGATCGGGCAGCGCCGCAAGCGCCGTCTCGGCGGTTGTCGCGTCGCTCTCGGTTTCGGCGAGGTCGCGCGCCAGCCGCTCGCCCGCTTCATTGAGCGCCGCGAGCCGCGAGGCGACGCCCGCCATGGCGCGTTTGAGCTCGGTCTCGCGGTCGCGCGCGGAAGCGAGCGTGCCCAAGGCCTCGCGCGCGGCTTCGCGCGTGGCACGCTCTTCCTCGCTATAGCGGCGCACCCGGCTCTGCGCCTCATTGAGCGCGGCAACGCAGCGCGCGAGCTCGCTGTCGGCCTCGTGAAGCAAGCCTTCGAGCTCGGCGACGCGGTTGCGCTGGCGCAGACGCTGCGCCGCCGCGGTCGGCGTCCCCGGTGCGCGGCGGAATCCGTCCCAGCGCCACAACCCGCCATCGCGGCTGACGAGGCGCTGGCCCGGCTTCAATTGCGCCTGGAGCGCTTCGCCCGCCGCGCGGTCCTCGACCACGCCGATCTGCGCCAAGCGGCGCGCGAGCGCGCTCGGCGCAGCCACATGGATCGAGAGCGGCAGCACGCCCTGGGGCAAGGCCTGGTTCTCGGGATAAGCTTCGAGCGCGAACCAATGCGCGGGCGCCGCCAGATCGAGCGGCGCGGTCAGATCATCGCCGAGCGCAGCGCCGAGCGCGGCCTCGAATCCGCCCTCGACTTTCACCGCATCGACCACCGGCGCGTAGCGCTTGTCGCCCATGGCAGCGAGCAATTCCTCGAGCGCGTGACGCTCGGTCGTGAGCTTGGCGCGCTGCGTCTCCGCGGCATCCTTGGGCGTGCGCGCGGCCGCTTCGGCCTCTTGCGCCCGGCGCAACGCGGCCTCGGCCTGCTCCGACGCTGCGCGCGTGCGAGATAGCTCGGCCTCGGCGGCGCGCACCGCTTCGGCGATCTCGTCGCTGACCTGCGCCGGGACCTTCTCGGCCTCGAGCGCGGCGATGTCCCGCGCGATCTGCTGCTGACGCTCGGCGAGCCGCGCCAAGCGCTCGCGCGCTTCCTCGCGGCGGCGCTGCAAGGCCGCGCGCCGCGCGTCATCGGCGGCGATCTGCTCGGTCAGCTGCGTCAGCTCCGCCTCGCGCGTCTCCACCTCCTCGCGCGCCGCCGCCAAGGCGAGGGCGATCTCCTGTTGCGCCGCGCCTTCGCCCGCTTGCGCCGCGCGTAGCGTATCGCGCTCGGCCTCGAGCCGCTCGAGCGCGGCGCGCGCATCGGCGGCGAGCTCCTCCTCGCGGCGAATGTCGGAGGCCATCTGCTCGAGCCGCGCCTCGGCCGCCGCGCGCTGGGCGACGATGCGCCGCTCTTCCTCTTCGAGCGCCTGGCGCGCCAGCACCAAGCGCTGCAGCTCG
>DATEKH010000140.1:0-2353 GCA_035277525.1 Allostellaceae bacterium | reverse complement strand
CATCGCCGCTTCCGTCACGGCTTCATCTACATCAACACGAGCAAGGGCATCACCCGGCCTTCCGATCTCGCCGGACGGCGCGTTGCCTGCCGCAGCATCGGCGCGGCCGCGGCCTATTGGATGCGCGGGCATTTGGAAGAGCATGGCGCGCCGCACCGCTCGATCACCTGGGTGATCCAGGATCCGGACGAGGCCTCTGAGCAGGCGCCCTCGATGCGGATCGAGGTCGTGGAGAAGGGCAAGAATGTCGAGGCGATGGCGCTCGCCGGCGAGGTCGACGCGATCCTCACGCCCAATGTGTTCGAGGCCCATGCCAAGGGCGACCCGCGCGTGGCGCGGCTCTGGCCCGATTACGAGCAGGTCGAGATCGACTATTACAAGCGCACCGGGCTCTTCCCGATCATGCATGTGACGACCGTGCCGACGGCGCTGGTCGAGAAGCATCCCTGGGTGGTCGAGAGTCTCACCAAGGCGTTCGAGGAAGCGAAGCAGCTCGCGGTCCAGCGCCTCGCCAATCCGCGCAACGTGCCGCTCGCCTTCTGCCATTCCTATCGCGAGCGCGAGGCGGAATTGCTCGGACCCGATCCGTGGGAATATGGGCTCTCCGATCTCAACCAGCGCAATTACGACACGCTGGTCGGCTTCGTGCACGACCAGGTGCTGGGTGGGAAGCGGCCGCAATTGCGCGATCTCTTCCCCAAGGAGGCGTTCGAGCTCGAATTGCCCCTGCCGCGCTATCACGCGATCAAATACAATTTCTGAAAGCGCGGACGCGCGGCTGACCGCGCGCGTAACGGCAGGCGTGCCCTGCGGTTGAACCTGTCGCCGCAGCTCAGATTTTATCGAAGCCGCCGCCGGCCGCGACCACGCCGCCGTTGACGCGCAGCGATTCGATCGTGCCGTGTTGCTCGATCGGCGGGACGCCGGGCCCGTTCGTCTTGATGCCGCCCGCGATCTCGATCGCGCGCGCCGAGCCGCCGGGCTTAACGCTCAGCCCGATCGCGGAGAGCGTCGTGACCACGCCTTTGACCAATGACTGGCCGGTGGCGCCGAAGGTCTCGATGCCGCGGCGCACGACGAGACGGCCGACCGGCTGGCTGATCTGAATGCCGACAGCTCCGTCCGCATGGGTGACGATGCGATCGAATTCGGCGAGGTTCACCGTGCCGGTATAAACGTTGAAGCCGCGCGCGCCTTGGCCGAAGGTTTCGATCGGCGCATTGACTTTCAGCTCGTTCACGATGCCGAAATTGACGAAGCCGATGCCGCTCGGGCCGTGGGACGAGATTTTTTCCTCCGCGGTCCAGCGATCGACCATGCCCCAATTGTCGAGGACCATGTCGTTGACGCCGTAGGTCGTGACCGGCCCGCGATTGCGTACGACATCGACATGGGCGCCATAGACCGTGAAGACGCCGCCGGTGATCTGATCGGGCGTGCCGGGCGCGATTCCGCCGTCGCTGAAGACCGCACCGGTTTCGAGGCGCCGCACCATCAGCCTGCCGCCCGTGTCGCCGGCGCCGCTCACGAAGATGCCGCTGCCGCGAACCGGCGCGCCGTCGCGGCCCGCCGAAAGCCCGACGAGATCGGCGCTGACGATCACATCATCCTCGGGCTGCATGTTCCAGAGCGTGAACGCGCCGTGCAGAACATAGACGCCATAGCCATGCGGCCGCTCGCGTTCGCTCCGCGCGTCGGCCGCGATGATGTCGAGGCCGTTCACGTCGATATGGCCGCCGCGCACCTTGTCGCGCGCCAGAATCTGGACGCGGCCGGTCGTGGTCAGGTTGCGCAATTCGATGCGGCCAAGATTGCCGACGCTCGTGTCGTTGAAAATCGCGCGCTTTTCCGGCGAGGCGTCAAGGCGAAGATTGCGGACCCGGTTGTCGGATGAAAGCTGAAGCCCGTCGCTGTCCGCGGCGAACGCGATGGCGGCTCTCTCGCCCTCGCCGTGCAGCGATTGTCCGGGCGACAGGCGGAAGGACGGTACGTCGCTCAAAGCCTCGCGGACGGCGATCTGACGGATGTTCCCGTCTCGAGCGGCCGAGACCAACTCTTCGCGCGTCGCAACCGACTTCGCGTCGGATGCCGTTTTCGCCTCGCTCATCGGAGCGCTTCCTTGGGGTTCCAGCAAGCGAGTTGGCAGCGTATGGCCTTTCGCCGCCATAGGGAAGCGTTGAATGCGTGAAGCCGGCTGGCTTCGACCGGCGCCGCCGTCTAGGATGGCGGCGCTTTTCGCCTGGCGTTTTGCCCTGCCTCATGCCAATCACGCTCGACCAAATCTATCGCTATCCGGTGAAGGGGCTGACGCCCGAGCCGCTCGCGCGGGTTCGCCTCGCGCCGGGCCAAGGCC
>DATEKH010000139.1:0-37121 GCA_035277525.1 Allostellaceae bacterium | reverse complement strand
CCTTCCTGAAGGTTTCGCGGCGAGGGCGAGAGCCCGCGCGCCACACGCACGCCTTTCACCCAATTGGCGCCGCGTTCCCAGCTGAGCTTCGGATTGATGTCCTCGGGGCTGCCGATGGTCGCGGCATGAAGGAACGGCAGATGCGAGAGGTCGAGGAGATTGTCGACGACGAGGAAAAAATTTGACTGGATCGGGATGAGCTCGTCGTAAGATGCCCATTGCGGATCGTCGTATTTGTCGTAGGCCGGCGCGGTGCTCGCATCGGCCAAGACGGGATCGCCCATCCAGATCCAGATCCAGCCATGTCTCTCGACGGTCGGATAAGCGCGCACCCGCGCGCCCGGCGGCAGGCGATCCTGGCCGGGCGCCCATATCGCCGCACCCGAAGGCTCGTAGAGAAAGCCATGATAGCCGCAGCGCAGATTGTCGCCTTCGACCTTGCCCTCGGACAAGGGCGCGCGACGATGGCAGCAGCGATCCTCGAACGCGACCGGCGCGCCGTCCGCTTTGCGATAGAGCGCCACTGGCTCACCGAGAAACATGCGGCCCAAAGGCTTGTCCTTGAGCTCGTGGCCGAAGGCGGCGCAGTACCACTGATTCTTCAGAGCTTTCACGGCACGCCTCCTTTCACAGCGTCTTGAACCGCTCTTCGACGGTTCTTTGCGCGACGCCGGGCCGCCCGGTGCGATAGGACTGCTCGAGCAGCGCACGAATATAGGGCCCGGCCTCGACCGGCTCGTATTTCGGCGGATTTCCCGGCCCCTGACAAGTCGGCAGGCATTCGATCCGCGCCTTGGGATGCGGATTGAAGAACAGCGGCAAAGATATGCGCGCGCGGCCCCCGCAGTCGAAGTTCGATGCGCGGTGCAGGCTCGAGCGGTAGAGCCCGTTGGTCCAGCGTGCGAACAGATCGGCGATGTTGACAACGAACGCGCCGGGAAGCGGCGGGACATCGATCCACTGATCGCGCGCGTTGCGGATTTCGAGGCCGCCGAGCCCGTCCTGCGACAGGAGCGTGCAGCTGCCATAGTCGGTATGGGGCGAGATGCCCCATTGCGTGCGGCCGACGGTTTCGGGATCGAGCGGCGGGTAATAGTTGTAAGTCAGCGACGTCGCCGGATAGCGGTGCGCCGCGTCGAGATAATCCTCGGGAAGATCGAGACTCAGAGCGAGCGCACGGCAGAGGCGCTGTCCGACCGCGACGCGTTTGAGGATGTGCGCGGCGATGAAAGCTCGGAAGCCCGGCATCAGCGCCTCGTCGGGCCAGTTGCCATGGCCGACCGCCGGGTTCTCGCCCTGCGTCTCGCCCGGAAGATAATCGCGCGGCAGGACGAAGGTCTCTTTCTGATCCGCGTCCTTGTCGGGATTGGCGTCGGGATCGAGCCCGCCGACCGGCATCCAGCCCTGGCGGGCCGGGTGGCTGATCTTGTTGAGCTTGGCTTTCTCCGTGCGCGGGAGCTCGAACAGCACATGCCCCCAGGCATGGGCGAGGTCGAGCTCCGCCCGGGAAATGCCGTGATTGACGAGATAGAAGAAGCCCGTATCCATGCAGGCCGCGCGCAAGGCCTTGGCCACGCGCTTGCGATCGTCCAGAGCGCCACCCGCCGTATAGGCGGCGAAATCGATGACCGGAATTTCGCCCGTCGAGCGGCGCTGTGCGGCGAGCGACGCGCGCCGCCCGCGATTGTCGAAATCGGCGTAGAGCCCGACGTCATCGTCCTTGATCGTCTCAACCATAGGCGCCTCCGTTACGCCGACAGCATCGCATCCGAGATTTTCTCGGCGATCATCAGCGTCGTCAGATTGGTGTTGCAGCGCGGCAGATTGGGCATGATCGACGCATCGACCACGCGCAGACCGCCGACGCCTTTGACCCGTCCGTCCGCGAGCGTCACCGCCATCGGATCGTCGCCCTGGCCCATGCGGCAGGTGCAGGAGAGATGCTTGATCCCCATGGCGGTCGAGCGCACGAAATCCTCGAGCATCGAATCGTCGTTCATCATCGCCGAGAGATCAGGCGCTTCGCTGATCTTGCGGGCGATGATCGCGTCGCGCAACGGCGCAGGCCCGTCGAGCAGCAGGCCGGCCGCGCCCATCTTGACGTAGTTCTTGGCATTGACGGCGCTCGCCTCGCGCGCGCGTTGCGACAGCCGCGCGCCGAAGGGCGCGCGCGTCACCCGCTTCACCGCCGGCGCATCGAACAGGCTCGCAAGGAAGCGCAGCCCGTTCTTGAGCCTTGTCAGATCGCGCTGGTCGTCGAAGTAATTGAGCTCGACCTTGGGCTCGGCATCCCAGTTCGTGCTCTGCAGGCTGACGCGGCCGGCGGAGAAGGATTTATTGACCCAGGTCATCGCCATGCCGAGCCGCCGGCCGACGCCGTGCCAGCCGCCGCGGCAGAACACCGCCGTAAACATGTCGCTCGGCGGGCAATCGGCGAGATTCGAGGAATAGCGAAAGGAGAGCTGCAGCGGGCGACTCGCCATATCGACGCGCGCACTTTTGGTGACATAGGCGAGCATGCCAATGCCCGGATGATCGCGCAGATTTTCGCCGACCCCCGGCAGGTCCTGGCGCGGCGCGATGCCGAGCGCGGAAAGCTGCACGGCCGGACCAATCCCGGCGCGAAGCAGCATCGCCGGCGAATGAACGGCGCCTGCCGACAGAACGACCTCCTTGGCACGGAACGATTCGATTCCTTGCGGCGTCTGTACCTCCGCGCCCGCGACCCTGCGATCGTCGAAGACGAGCTCCCGCACCTGGCTGCGTGCGAGAACGCGCAGATTGGGCCGGCGGCGAACCTCCGCGCCCAGATAGGCCATCGCCGCCGACACGCGATGCCCGTCGCGGTTGTTCTGGGTCGCCGCGAAATAGCCATCAAGGAAGGCGCCGTTCTGATCATCGAGATAGTGCAGCTGCACTTGCTCGAGGGCCTGGGCGATGGCCCGCGAGTAGCCCGACCACTCGTCGCGCTTCGTCCGCTGCACGGGCACCGGCCCGCCCCTGCCGTGCAACGCGCCGTCGAAGTCGGCGTCGTCTTCGAGTTTTTTGAAATAGGGCAGCACGTCCTTCCAAGCCCAGCCCGCGGCGCCGAGCTCGGACCATTCGTCGTAATCCGCCGGCGCGCCGCGATTGGCCGCCTGATAATTGATGCTAGAGCCGCCGCCCATCACCCGGCCCTGATCGTAGAGAACCGGCGTGGGCGGCTGCGGATAGTTGCGCCGCAACGACTGCGTATAGGCGACGAGCTTCATCCATTTATAGGCGGGATTGAGCGCGGCCTTGGGGAACATCTCGAGGATATCTGCCGGAACTCTTTCGGGCGGCGTATCGGGCCCTGCCTCGATCAGCAGCACCTGATTGCTGGAGCGGGCGGAAAGCCGGTTGGCGAGCACGCTTCCGGCCGACCCGCCGCCGACGATGATGTAGTCGAAGATCATGCCGTCTCCGGCTCGCTCCTCTTGGCGCAACGCGGCGGCACTGACGGCCGTTTCGCGGGCGGCGATCGAGCGCACTCGACAACCGCGCGATATCGTACATACATTCGCGAATGAATGTAAATGGCTGCGTGGCGCTGCCGCGGACCGCGAAGAAATGAAACCTGCCCTTCCCTCGACCGAGCGGATTTCATAAGGTTGAGTCTCGCGCAGGTTGCTCCAGCCTTGATGACGCCGATGGAGTCACTAGAGGTCTACCCGCAAAAACAACGCAAAAGGCGGCCGGCCAGGGCGCGGCGCCGGCGTACCCAAGCCGAGCGCAGCACGCAAACCCGGCAGCTTCTCTTGAGCGCCGCCATCGATCTCATTTGCGAAACGGGCTTCTTCGATCTGACCCTCGCGCGGGTCGCGCAGCGCGCGGGCGTCTCGCGCGGCGCCGTTCAGCACCATTTCGGTACGCGCGCCGAACTGTTGCTGGCGCTGATTAGCGATTTCAGCCCGGATTATCTCAACAAGCTCGAGGTGCCAAAGCGCGCCTCGCTCGAGACGAGCGTCGATGCGATCATCAATCACTTCTGGGCGCTCTACCAGCACAAGCAGGCGCAGGCCGTGTTCCACCTGTGGCTCGGCGCGCGCAGCGATCCCGAGCTTCAGCCGATGTTGAGCGGGACGATGCGCGCGTTCGAGAAAGAGATGGACAGGCGATGGAGCGATATTTTCGCCGATCGCAATCTGCCCCAAGCCCAGATCTCCGCGGCGCGACGGATAACGCTCGCGGCGCTGCGCGGCTTTGCCACCTATCTCAAGGACGGCGCGGCGTGGCGGAAGGAGCTTTTGCTGCTGAAGAAGATGCTCGTTGCGATCTTGAGCAAGCCCGAACGCGATTTCGCCTGATCGGCAGCGTCTCACGCGCGAGCCGCGGCTTCGCCCGCAAGCGCTTCTTCGACTAGGCGGTGCATCGCGATCACCGGCGCGTCGGCGCGGATCGCGATCCGGTGCGCCTCTTGCATCGCCGCATTGATGCGCTGTTGACCTTCCATCACCGCGATATCCTGGAAGAAAACGTCGCGGATGCTGCGAATGAAGCGCCCGCTGGCCTCTTCATTGCCGACCGCGAAATTGCGGCATTGCTGATAGAACATGAAGGAGCTCGTCTCGGTCTCGGGCGTCGCCGTGATGAGCGCGCGCAACCTCACCCCTTGGTCCCAGTCGCCGTCGCGGCCGATCGCCCCCGCCGCCGCGAAGCCCGCATCGATGGTGCAATGGCTCGGCAGCTCGCAGAGCGTCGCCTGCCAGCGGTCGACGACATCGCCATTGTATTTGGCGAGCTGCGCCAGCAAGGGCGGCGGGGTCACGTTGGGGCTCCAGCGCAGCATGCGAACGCCGCGCGCCAGGCGCTCGGTCGTCACCGGATTGCGATCGAGCCCCGCGCCACCAAGCGTGTCGGCATGAACATAGACCACGTGCATCAGATCCAAAAGGTTGTCGTTGTTGAGCTCCCAATGGCATTTCATCGGCAACGGCTTGCCGTCATTGCCCATCGTCTTGGTGAGCCGCAGATCGTCGAGGCATTCCCAGCGCGGCATCAGCGCGTCGTCGCGCTTCGCCGGATCGCCCATCCAGATCCACACGAAATCCCATTTTTCGAGGACCGGATAGCTGCGCACGCGCGCATCCGCCGGGATTTCGTTCTGGCCCGGAATTTCGATGCAGGTTCCGCTCGGATCGAATTTCAAGCCGTGATAGCCGCAGCGTATGGCGTCACCCTCGCGCCGGCCAAGCGACAGCGGCAGGTTGCGATGGCAGCAGCGATCTTCGAGCGCGACCGCATGGCCTTCTTCAGTACGGTAAAGCAGCACCGGCTGGCCGAGCACGGTCCGCGTAAACGGCTTCTCGCCCACTTCCGTGGCGCAGGCGGCGACATACCAGCAATTGCGCAAAAACATGACGAGGCACCCTTCCCGGACGTCGCCGCGCTCAAAGCATTTCGAAGAGCTGCTGCGGCGTCTTGTGGAGACGCTCGGGCCCGTTCGGGCCGATGAGAAAATTATTGGTGTTGCTCATGAAGTTCCGGCCCACCAGCATCGAGGCGTGGAGCCCGAGATTCATGTTTTCGCGTACGATCATCGATTCGTCCTGCCGGATCAAGGGCCGCTCCACCATCTCATAGCCCTGGCCGTGGCAAAGAATGCGCTTTTCTTCCGGCAGCCGATGCGCCCGCATGAACGCGTTATGCGCCTCGAACACATCCTTGCATAAAGCGCCCGGCTTCAAGCGGTCGAGCACATTCTGCTCGGCCTCGAGCACCAGAGCGTGGGCGTCCTTGATCTCGGGCGGCGCCTTGCCCATCACCGCAAACCGGAAGAGATGCGTGTAGAAACCGCCTGGGCCGTTGCATTCGATCATGATGCCGACCACGTCGCCACGCTGGATTTCCCGCGACTGCATGTATTTCGGCTTGACGAAGCTCGGCTCGCCGGGCGGCGTCGCCATGACGATATAAAGCCCCTGCGCACCGCCGCGCAGCGTCGTCAGATATTGCATATAGGCGGCGACTTCGAACTCCTTCATGCCCGGCCGGACATGGGCGAGCAAGAGCGTCATCACCTCGTCCTGCATGGCGGCGGTCTTGCGGATGCAGGCGATTTCCTCCGCGCTCTTGATCGCCTTCAGATCGTCGATCATCTCGGTGGCATCGGTCCAGGCGACGGCCGGCAAGAGCTCTTTCAGCCCCTGCGCGAAGCCGTGATACATGCCATTCGGCGCGACCAGGCCGACGCGGCGATAGCCGTGGCGGCGGATCTCGCCCGCCATCAGCTCGCCGTCATACCGGCCGGTATAGTTCACCGCTCCGTTGAAGCTTGGCGTCGAAACCCGCCGGCCGATGCCGCGGAACTCGGGATGGGTTCCGTCGTAGTCCCACTCTCCGCCGAAGATTCCGACCTCGCAGGTCGTCATCAGCCCCTCGGCCGGAAAGATGACCGAGCGCGGATAGGCGTTGGTCGCGGGCGTATCCGTGAACCAGCGGGTGTAGCCGCCCATCCAATCTTCGGAGCTCTGCAGCACGACGGCGTCGAGCCCCGCCTTTCTGAGCCGCGTGCGCGCCAAGGTCCAGCGGCGCTCCAACTCGCTTGTCGATATCGCGTCGCGGATTGTCGATGGGGGCATGGCTGGTTCTCCCGCGCTCAGTCGCGCCGAGGTTTGGCCGCGTCGATCACGACCGTCGCGAAGCGGCACGGCTCGGTTCCGCGATTGGCCCAGCCATGCACGGTCGCGCGTTGAATCATCACGTCGTTCGGGCGCATTCGCAGCTCGGCTCCGTCCTCGAGCAGCATCGCAAGCTCGCCCGCGAGCACGACGATATAGTCGAGTGTCTCGGTGCCGTGCATATGGGGCGCGGCGCCCGGCGCCAGTTCGAGGAGGCGAAACACCGCGCCGCCGTTTTGCGGCAGGATGGGAAACGGCTTGGTGCGCGGATCCGGTCCGTCCAAGCGCGGCGGCGCGGTCTCGTTGATCCAGATATTGGCGATGCTCACGCCCGCCTGCATCTTGCCGGGCTGCGCTTCGATGACGCTGTCGAAGCCGACGCGCGAGCGGCCCGCGGTATTGTGGGTCGTCACGATGCGCCGAACCGTGAAGGTCACCGCGCTGTCTCCTTGCCCTCGGCTCCGATCAGCACTTCGGCGAAGCGCGCGGGCTTGCTGCTGCGGTTGTCCCAGCCGTGATTGGTGGAGCGCTGCACGATTACGTCGCCTGCCTTGCACAGGACTTCGCCCTCGTCGAGCGTCATATAAAGCTCACCCTCGAGGATTACGTAATAATCGAGCGTCGCTGTCTTGTGCTTGGTCGTGTCGTTACCGGGCGGAATTTCAAGGATGCGGAAGATCGTTCCGCCCGGCGGCGGCACAACCCTTGCCGCCGCCTTCATCGGATCGGGACCGTCCAAGGACGGCGGGACGGAATCGGTCGACCACGGATCGCAGCGCGCGACACGTTCATCGAACCGGCCGGGCACCGATTGGACGAGCTCGTCGCTCCCGACGATCGACTTGCCCAGAATATCACGCGCGGTAACGATTCGCCGGAGCTTGAAGGCCATCGCGCCCTCCGTGGTCACGCGCTCAAAGGCAATAGATATCGATCGCCATTGGAATGCGATCGTTTTCGAGAATGGTTTTCTTTTTGGCGATCAGCCACCTTTCGTCGCGCAGCGCCAGCTCGTATTCCGCGCGGCCGAAGAAGGTGTGTGTCGCATTGATCAGCGGAAAGAAGGCGTGACAAACCCAGGACGAGCGTAAGCGCTGCCGGCTCGCCTGCGGCGGCTCGAGCGGCAGAATATTGCCGACGATGTGAGTCGTGCGCGGCAGCGGCAGGGCGGCGGGCGAGCGGCCGGAGCGGATGCGCACGATGCGATCCTCGAGACCGCCGCGGCCGGCGAAATATATCAGGGACAGCTCGGTCTGCGGGCTGGTGGTGAGATCGCCTTCGGCCGTCCAGGTCGGAACCCAGAATTCGCAATCGGGCGCGAACAGCGCAACCCACTCGTCCCAACGCCGTTCGTCGAGATAAGCCGCCTCGCGGCAAAGAATGTCGATGCCCGCCGCCATGATGGTCGAGGCGGCGCCCGCGTCGCTCGTCATGCATAGGCTTTCCGGCCGGCCATGCCCGCCTCCATCAGACGAACCCATTCGCGGAACGGCGCATGCGTGCCGAGCTCGGTGTTCTGCGTGCGGTGGCCCTTGACGCTCGCGAGCGGGTGAAGCCCGGCGCCTTCGGCTTCCTCATTGGCGCCGCGCTCCATGGCGGCGATGCCGCGCGAATAGCCCTGCAGGAAATCGACACCCGTCGCGCTGAATCCGATCTGGCAGTCGGCGAAAACAGTCACGTCGTCAGGCGTTGCGTAACCGCCGGGATTGACGAAGTCCTCGAATTGCCGCAGCCGCGCGGCGCGCAGCTCGGGCGGCTCGCCGACCGGCCCGATGACGTGGCTGCGCAATTCGGTGACGCCGACGGAAATCGGCCGGAAGGTGCGCAGAATCGGCACGATCTGGTCTGCGATCTGGAGATTGGGAAAGAACACGGCGTTGCGCTGCTTGACCATCCAATCGGCCTTGACCGAGCCGACGCGCGCGCGGATTTCATCGAGCATGGGGTAGACCGCGCGCCGCTCCGGCTCGGCGACCTCGTGCCAGACCGAGCTGTGGCCGAACGGGAACTCATAGGCGCCGATTTGAACATTGTTGCGCTTCTGCCAGTCGAGCTCGCGCGCCGCGACGTTGCCCTGGCCTTTGCGGCGGCGTTCGGCGATCGCCATGAAGCTGCCATGCGCGGTGTCGACGTGATAGGGATCCTGCCCGTTCTCGAGCTGCATCTTCCAGTTGCCGCGATAGGTGTAGGCGACGCGGCCCGGAATGATCTCCATGCCCCGCGACCCCTGCTCCATGTGCAGGTCAATGAAGAATTTGAGATCGCCGAGATGGTCTGAGAGCGGCGGCACGTCAGGCGAGAGGCTGCCGAAGATCAGGCCATTATAGCTGTCGAGCTTGGCGATCGGGATGAGATCGTGATTCTCGGCGTCGAAAGCGGCGGGATAATCCGCGGCTTCGCGCTGCTTGATGCTGACATTCTTGCCCGCCGAATCATAGGCCCAACCGTGATAAAGGCAGACATGGAATTTGGTATTGCCTTTCTCGAACCGGCAAACCGTCGCGCCCTTGTGACGGCAGGTGTTGAGGAAGGCGCCAATCTTGCCTTTGGCGTCGCGGACAACGATCACCGGCGTGCGGCCGATATAGGTCGTGACGAAATCGTGCGGCTTCGCGATCTCGGATTCGAGCGTCAGGAAATTCCAGGTTCGCTCGAAAATATATTTGATTTCGAGCTCGAACAATTCGGGATCGGCATAGACATCGCGATGGACGCGGAAGATGCCCTCGTCCGGGCGATCATCGACGTAGCTCCGCGCAGGCCGCACCCCCATCGAGGCTTCCTCCAGATCGAACCGAGATTTCTCGGCAGGATTTCGCCAAAGGCTAAAGGCGCGGCAGAATCGAGTCAATCGGCGGCATGCAACGAGAGCGCGCGGCGATTCGCGGTCAACGCCCGTCACAAATCACGCGCATCGCCCGGCATCAAAATCCGCAGCATCGCATCGAATTTGCGCCAATCGCTGCCGAAAGGCCGAAAGAACGAGGCATGCGCGGCAATCGCGGCGGCGAAGGCGCGTTCGAGGACGCGCCAGCCCTTGGCCGTCAGCCCGATCTCGTTGGCGCGCGGGTTCGTCGGATGAGGATGGCGCGCAATCAAGCCCTGCCGCTCGAGCGCACGAAGATTCTTTGAGACCATCATCTTCTCGAGCCGGGTGAACTTCGCAAGACGGATTTGCGTCGGCGGCTGATGATCGCTCAACAAATGGCTGGTCGCCGCCAACAGAACATATTGCAAATGCGTGAGATCGATGGCACCGAGATGCCGCTCGACATGCCGATGCCAGGCATAATGAACCTGCCACAGGCGATAGCCCAGCAGCGCCTCGGGCGGAGCGGCGACCGGCTTTGGTGCAGCACGGCGCGACGATTTCCCGGCGCGTCGCGCGCGGGCGGCAGGACGGCTTGTCGTCATGAAGCCTGTTAAGACGGGCGGGAACGCGCGCGGAGAATAGGGTTTCGCTTCGTCGATGACAACGGGAGGATCCGTCGACCTTTCCGCCGACGCGACAACCGGCTTGCGTCATGTCCGTCGCCGTGCATCCTAGGGTCCAAAGCAGCTCAACGGCATGGAAGGATCGCGCGCCATGGAAGACCGCAGCCGGACGCGGGCGCGTGACTATTACGAGCAGATCATCGCCGCGCAACGCAGCGAGCGCGAGCGCTCCTATACCGGCACTGTCGTGGTGCGCGGCCGCGATACCCCCTGGGTTCAAGATCGGCAGGGTCTGGTACGCATGTATCTCTTCCCGTCGCGCTATGACGGCGGCCGGCCCGTCGAGACCGCGCTCGACGGCTGGATCGTGTTCGTGCAGGAAGTAAAGATACATTCCGGAAAGCATCGGCATCAGGGCGGGCTCGTCATTTTCGTTCTCGAAGGCGAAGGCCACAGCATCGTCGAAGGCGAACGTCTCGACTGGGAGAGCGGCGATCTCATGCTGCTGCCGGTCCGACCGGGCGGCGTCGAGCATCAGCACTTCAACAAGGACCCGGAGAAACCGGTGAAATGGATCGCTTTCATCAATACGGCGATCTACGAATGGGGCGCGAGCGAGATGGTCCAGCTCGAGCAGCATCCGGAATATAGCCGGTCGGGGCGTGGGAGGTCGCGGCGGTGAGCGAGCGCGCGAGACGCCGTCCCGAGGCGCCGCTTGGCACGGAGCCGGTCGCGCCCGACGCCAATCTGCTCGAGTGGCTTTACGCGTTGCGCGATCGGCAGCGCATTCGCCAGCGCGGCGGCAGCTGGATCATCAAGGGCAAGGACATGCCTTGGGAGATCAATCGCCAGGGTAAGATGCAGTGGTATCTCCACCCCGCCTTCGACGACATGCCGCTGCGTTCGATGATCTTCTTCCGCCAGGAGATCGCGGCGCAAAGCCGTAGCGGCGCGCAGCGCATGCCGGGCGGGGCGATTTTTTATGTCGCAAGGGGACGCGGCTATACGCTTTTGGACGAGGAGCGCCACGACTGGAATGCGGAGGATGTCATCAATATCCCGATCCGCGCGGATGGCGTGATCGTCCGGCACGTCAACATCGATCCGATCGAAGCGGCTGTTCTTCTCTGCGCCGATCTCAATCTTGTCGACCTTTTGGGTGTCGATCGCGGCTCGGCGCTGGAGCAGATCGAGGACGCGCCGGAATGGAGAAAGGCGGGCGATGGCGCTGCGTGATATGGACGTCAATCTTTACGATCGCGCCAGGTTGCAACAGCAATTCGGCTCGTTCCTCAGCGCACCGACGCAGTCGGCCAATGGCGTCGTCGAGCACGAGCTCGCGGGCGAGAGCTATGAACGCATCTTGCGCGAGACCTCGCGGCTCGTCGCGCATCAATGGCGCGAGCATATCGAAGACAGCGCCATCAAGGGCTTCCTCTTTCACGGACCCGTCGGCATCGGCAAGACGACAATGGCAAAGCGCCTGGCATACGAGCTCGCTCGGATTTTCGCAGCCGAGGCCGGTGCCGAACGTGCGCCGGGCGCCGATCCCGCCGACGAAGTCGTGCTGGTGTTGGTCGACGGCGCAGACATCGCGCGCGGTCGCTATGGCGACAGCGAAGAGCGCCTGGCCGATCTCTTCGACTATGCGCGCGAGGGCCCGGGACATAGTCACCGCTTCGGCTTCGGCCCCGGTCATGTTCATGCCGGCGAAACCGTGCGCCGTACCGTGCTGCTGTTCGACGATGTCGAATCCTTGTTTCTCGCCCGCAGCGCCGCGGCGGCGAAAGAATGGCATTTCAGCCAGAATTCGGTGTTCTTCCACAGCATCGATGAGCTCGACACCGCGCACACGGCAGTGGTTTTGACCACCAACCGCATCGATCTCCTCGACGAGGCGATCAGAGACCGGTTGATGCCTTGCGAATTCGCGGCGCCCGGCCGCGATGTGTTGATCGAGGTGGCACGCGCGCGCGCCGCCAAGCAGCATTTGGACGGTGCGACGCTCGCGGCGATCATCGATCGCATCCGCGCGGATTCGGCGATCCGCAGCATCCGCGAGGTCGAACGTCTCGTCACCGAGGCTTACGTAAAGGCGATCGCCGGACGGCCCTAAACCGCGGCTTCAAAGGAATTGGCAGGTCCTTACTGGATGATGTAGGCTTTGCCTACATTGTCGGCCCGAGGTGCGTGATGGCGAGACGGATCGCAGGACCGCTCTATTTCGAGCAAGCCGGCGCGAGCGGCCTGCCGATGATCTTTCTGCACTCGACGCCCGACGATCACCGCCTGTGGATGTATCAGACAGCGCGCTTCTCGGCGTGGTTCCGCACCATCGCCGTGGATTTGCCTGGCTATGGCCGGTCGGGTCCGGCGCAGAGCGGCGTCACGATCCGCGACATGGCTGATGCCGCCTGGGAAGTGGTCGACCGCCTCTCGAACGGCCCGGCGATCGTGCACGGCAATTCCATGGGCAGCATGATCGCCATGCAGATGGCGAGCCGGCAGCCGCACCGCGTGCCGGCGTTGATTCTCTCCGGTACCGGCTATCTTCCGACACGCGACGCCATGAAGGTTTGGGCCAAGCGCTATGCCGAGGAAGGCCTGCCGCTGCGCTACAAGCAATGCCTCGACCATTTCTCGCCGGCGGCGCAGGCGCTGCCGCATGTGCAGCACTATGCGCGGATGATCTGCGAGCTCAACAACCCGTCGACGGTCGCGAGCATTATCGCGGCCAACGAGGCGCTTTATCGGGATGTCGAGCCGGATTTATTCTTCGACAGCTTGACCATGCCGACGATCATCATCAGCGGTACCGCCGATCGCAATCACGCCGCTGCGCGCGCGCTGCACGAACATATCAAGGGTTCCGTCTTCAAGGAAGTGCCGGATGCCGGCCACGCCGTCATGCAGGAAGCGCCGTGGCTCTATGATCGATATACGATCGAATTCCTCGAAACGCTCGGCCTGTGGCCGGGCGAGCCGCTGCAAGCCGTAAGCGGGCAAGCCTCGTGACGCCGGACGACAACGCGCTTCTCTCCGGCACCGGCCCTCGGACACCCCTGGGTCGGCTCTTGCGCCGCTATTGGCTGCCGGCCCTGCTGTCGCGCGAGATCGAGTCTGATGGCGCGCCGGTGCGCGTGCGTCTCCTCGGCGAGGACCTCATCGCGTTTCGCGACAGCGACGGTCGCGTCGGTCTGCTCGGCGAGCATTGCGCCCACCGCGGCGCCTCGCTCTATTTCGGCAAGAATGACGAGCGCGGCCTGCGCTGCTGGTACCATGGCTGGAAATACGACGTCGATGGCCGGTGCATCGATCAGCCCAATGAGCCGCCGCAAGCACGTTTTTGCGACAAGGTAAGGCAGATCGCCTATCCCTGCATCGAGCGCAATGGCATCGTGATAGCCTATATGGGCCCGGCGGAGAAGCGCCCCGCCCCGCCCGCGCTTGAATGGCTCGAGGTGCCGCCCGACCAGGTCTATGTCTCGAAGCGCTATCAGGATTGCCATTGGCTCCAGGGGCTCGAAGGCGATATCGATTCGAGTCATCTCGCCTTCCTCCATGGCATCGAGGCGATGGAGAAGGGCACCGAGCACGATATGTCGGGCTCGGCGCGTATCGTGGCGCAAGGCACCTATCCGAAGCTCGAAATCGTTCACCGGCCCTCCGGCATCTTGCAGGGGGCGCGACGCGAAGCGGACGCGCAAAACCATTATTGGCGCATCGGCGCCTGGCTGATGCCGTGCTTTACAATGCTGCCTGGCTTCCCAGGCGATGCGCCGCTCGGAGGTCATGCCTGGGTTCCGGTCGACGACACGAAGGTTTGGGCCTTCGGTCTCTCCTGGCACCCGAAGCGCCGCCTGACAGCGCAAGAGCTGAGCTGGTTTCACGACGGCACGCCGACCGGGATTCATTCGACGATGATCCCCGACACCTTCATCGCCAAACGCAACAAGTCGAACGGCTATGCGGATCCCGACGCGCCGGGCAACCAGCCTTGGCAACGCGTCACCAATTTCCAGGACCAGGACACGGCGGTCACCGAAAGCATTGGCGCCGATTTCGACCGCAACCGCGAATTTCTGGGCAACACGGACATCGTGATCGTTCACATGCGCAAACGGCTGATGGAAGCCGCGCGCGATCTCGCGCGCGGCACGGAACCGCCGACCGACCCCGCGGGCTACCGCTATCGCGGGCTCTCGACGCTCTTGCCACGCGACACGAAATCCTGGTCCGAAGCCGTCGCCGAATGGATGGATACGCGGCCCGAGACCTTCAGGCCGGGACTATAAGCACAAGGATTTGCGAGGGGGAGGAGAAGTCATGCGCATCGGGCGAAGCTTTGCCGTAGCAACGATCGCATTGTTGTTGCTGGCACCGCGCGCGCACGCGCTCGACAAAGTGCGCGTCGGCACGGCGATCTGGCCGATCTGGGCGTTCCTGCCGCTGCAGATCGGAACCGAGGAAGGCATCTGGGAGAAATACGGGATCGAGCCCGTAATCACCAATGCCGGCAGCGGTTCCAAGCTGATGCAAGCATTGACCGCCGGCAGCGTCGATTTCGGCTTGAGCAGCGGCGTCGAAATGGCGTTCGGCGCCAAGGGCGCACCGATTCGTGCCGTCGCCGCCTTCGCGGGCGAGCCGCGCACCGTGACGGTCATCGTCCCCGCGGACTCGCCGGTGAAGCAGCCCGCAGACCTCAAAGGCAAGCTCGTTGTCATGCCAGGCGTCGCCTCGGTGAGCGAGTGGCTGGTCTGGCAGATGGCGATCGCGCAGGGCTGGGGCAAAACCGGCGTGCGCACCACCGCAGGCGGCTCCATCGCGGGCTGCCTCGCGGCGATCCGTTCGCATCAGGCCGATGCGATGATCGGGCCGCCCGAAGTGGGCTATCTGCTCGAATCGAAGCATGAGGGCCATGTCGCCTTCAGCCTCGCCCGCTACGCGCCGCACTTCCTCGCGCATGTGATCTACGCACGCACCAACGTGATCGATAACGATCCGGCGTTGGTCGAGCGCTTTCTCAAAGGCTTCTTCGCCAGCGTCGCATTTATGAAAACGCACAAGGAGCAAACGACACGGATCGCTGTCAGCGCTCTCGACAGCACGCCCGCGATCATGAACCGCATCTATGACGATCTCGCGCCCTGGCTCGAGAGCGACGGGCGGTTCGATCCACAGGGAATCGAAACCTTGAAGACCTCCTATATCGAGCTGGGCATTCTCGACAAAAAGCCCGACAACGGTCAGATTTTGACCCAGCGCTTCGTGCCGGTTCGGCCCTGAGCCGGGGCGCGAGCGAGAAATCGCCGCGAAGCATTCCGCGGCGACGCAGGAACAGGGAGGAAATGATGAGACGGTTTGTCATCGCAGGCTTGCTCGGCTGCGCCCTTTGCTTTGCCGCGCTGTCTTCGGGCGAGGCCGCGGACAAGGTGCGCGCGGGAAAATCCTTGGGCTCGCTTTGGGCCTTTCTGCCGCTCGATGTCGGCGCGGCCGAAGGCATTTATGCACGCTACGGCATCGATCTCGAGATCAGCGCGCTCGGCAATGGCGGCAAGCTGCAGCAGGCCTTGGCCTCGGACAGCATCGATTTCGGCCTCTGCGCCGGATCGGACATGGCGTTTTCCGTGAAGGGTTCGCCCGTGCTGGCCGTCGCGGCCTTCGCCGAAGAGCCTCGCAGTGTCGTCGTGATCACGCGGGCCGACTCGCCGATCAAATCAGTCGCCGATCTCAAAGGCAAGCTCTTGGCGATGCCCGGCACCGGCTCGGTCGCCGAATGGCTGGTCTGGCAAATGGCGATCGCCCAAGGATGGGGCAAGACGGGCGTGAGGACGGTCGGGCAGGGCTCGGTCCAGGCCAACGTCGCGGCGCTGCTCACGGGGCAGGTCGATGCGATCGTCGACCCGGTCGAGGTGGGCTTCAAGCTATCGGACGAGAACAAAGGCAAGATCGTGGTGCATTTGGCGCAATACGCGCCGCACTTTCACGCGCATATCATCGATGCGCGCAAGGCGTTGATCGAAGAGAATCCCGATCTCGTCAAGCGCTTCCTCCAAGGCTTCTTCGCCTCGATCGCGTTCATGAAAACGCACAAGCAAGAAACCTCGGCGGTCGCCATGCGCGTGCTGCACGACGACAAATCGATCGCCGACCGCACCTATGATTACGAAGTCTCCATGCTATCCAGCGATGGCCGCTTCGACCCGAAGGCCATCTCGGTGCTTGCCGATTCCTTCGTTGATCTCGGCATGCTCGACAAAAAGCCGAAGGAGGACGAGATGCTGACGCAGCGCTTCGTCCCGGTGAAATTCTGAGCCGCAAGGCGGGGAGGACCGGTCATGCTCGAATTGGCGGCAAAAGCAGGGTTGAGCGCCGATGAGGATTGGGCCTATCGCCGCAAGCTGGCCGTCATGTGCCGCATTGTCGGGCTGCAGGGCGCCATCGGGCTCTTCGGCCATATTTCGCTGCGCATTCCCGGCACCGACATCGTCCTGATGACGCCCGGCGCCGGATCGGAGAAGACCGCGGTCCGCGCCGACGAGATTTTCGTCTTCGATCTCGGCGGGATGATTCACCACCACCCGGGCGGCGATCGGCCGATCCAGATTCCGGCAGAATGGCGGATTCACACCCAAATCCATCGCGATCGGCCGGAACTCGGCTGCGTCGCTCATCTGCACGCGCAAGCCTCGACCATTCTCGGCATCGCCGGCAAGGCGGTGGTCCCGGTTTACGCCCGCGCCGCGATCTTTCACAGCGGCGTGCCGATTTGGAACAATCCGCGCCTCGTCGTGACCGACGAGATGGCGCGCTCGCTGTCGCAGGCGCTCGGCCGCCATCTCGCTTGCCAGATGCGCGGCCACGGCTCGGTCGTCGTCGGCGAAACGCCCGAAACCGCCTTGGTCGCTTGCACCTATATCGAGGAGAACGCGCTGTTCCAACTCGAAGCCGAGGCGCTGGGCGCGGTCATTCCCCTCTCGCCGGAGGAGCTACGCGATTGCAGCAACGGCGCCTTCGGCATCGCCCAGCGCATGTGGGATTATTGGGAACGCCGAGTCATAACGACCGGCCTGCCGCTTTAACGGTCGCGCAATCGATGCCGGATTGCGACGCGCGGTCACCCTATCGCTGAAGTCTCGACTGCGATTCGGCATCCTCGCGCTGGTACGGTATCGAGTAATCCACCTGCGCTCCGCCGAACTCATCGCCTGTGCCGGGGCTATCGACCTCGATCCTTTGCCGCGGCAGCCCGTGGGGGTACTCCGCCTGGAGGAACTCGATCATCTTCTCGCGTACGTAGCAGCGCAGATCCCAGGCTTCGCCCGAGTTCCGCGCCGAGACCAAAGCACGCAGCTCCATGGTGGCGGGAAGCGCGTGCGTGACCTGCAGCACCGCGACATTGCCGTTCCACAGCTTCGTCGAACGGACGATCTCTTCGAGCTTCCTGCGCAGCGGGTCGACGGGGACGGTGTAATCCACATGCCAATGGACGATGCCGATCAGCTCGGGATTGCTGCGCGTCCAGTTCTGGAAAGGCTGCTCGAGCAGCCAGGCGAGCGGAACGATCATCCGCTGTAAATTCCAGATTCGCACAACGATATAAGTCGCGGTGATTTCCTCGATCCATCCCCACTGATCATTGATAATCACCGAGTCTTCGATGCGAATCGGTTGTGTGATCGCGAGCTGGATGCCGGCGATGAGATTCGAGAGCACCGGCCGCGCCGCAAGGCCCAGCACCAGGCCCGCGGCGCCCGCCGAGGCAAGGATGCTCACGCCGTATTTCTGGACCGCCGGGAAAACCATCAGCGCGGCGGCGATGGTGATGAGACCCAATACCACGTGAGAGGTACGGCGCAGCACCTGCCATTGCGTGGCATGCTTTCGCGCCATGATGTCGTCTCGGATAGTCTTGCTGGTGCGCGAGAGTTGGCGTTCGCTGACCACGTCGATCGCGGCGAGTGCCGCCCAGCCGACGATGCCGATGAAAATGGCGCTGAGACACCGCAGAGCGAAGGTTTGTTGGTTGGGCGACAGCGGCGTCGCCGGCACGATGCTGCCGACCAGCCCGATCGCCGGTACGAAGAAGAGGAAGCGCTCCGCGCGGCTGAGGAAGACCTTGATGCCGCACCGGCGGCGCGACCAGCGCTCCAAAACTCGTTTGATGATGGCGTACAGGACCACCGCAACGCCGAGCGCTCCGGCAATGAGGATGACAGTGGTGAGGATCGGCGGGAGGGCTTCCAGCGCCGACGAGACCTGGCTGGCGATGCGCGCGGCCGGATTGTTCATCGTGCCGAGAAGCGCCGCGCACCGCCCAAGCCGCGCGAAGGCCCTGCGTGGTTGCTCATTTCATGCAGCGGTATTGACGAAATCGTGAGCATGTCTCGAGGCGGCAGGATGCGCGCGGGGAACATCTGTCGATTTTTCAACGATGCCGGAACCTCTTGGTTCCTCTGCCGCCGTGCCGATCTGTGTCGCCGCCGCATTAATCCGCGACGAGCGACAGGGGCGCTTTGCGTCCTATCTGCCGGCGCAGATACCCGCGCCCGACGGTGCGGGAACGAGCGGGCCGAGGCCTGCCGCGGCTACACCCAATCCGGCTCGTCGCCACGATCGAGAGCGTCGCCCCCAGCCGCGATCCCGTCGATATAAGCGCTCCAGACGCGCAAATTGACGTGGCAGGCTTCGACGACCTGATCGGCCATGCCGAGCCGCGCGGCATGCTCCGCCACGGTCTGCCAACCGAGATTGGAATGCGCGATGTCGGCTTCGGTATGAAGCTCGAAGAAATCGAGGTCGTCACCCTCCAGCCCGAAGAGATCGCCCCAACGCGTGCGCTCCATCCCGAACCAGCCGTATTTGCGGATCGCGCCTTCGCCATAGCCGGGGATATTGCTGCGTTCCGCGCAAGTGTTCGCGATCAACCCCTCGAGCCAAGGCCGGTTGGACATCAAGGCTTCCCAGGCAAGCCAGCAAAGCTGGGTCGAGGCGAGAAGTCTCGCGCCGCGAATCGCTTCGCGCTTCAATCCGATCTTGGTTCCGAGCTCCTCGAGGATCGCCCAATGCGGACGGCCGCCGCCATGCTCGTGATCGGCGATCACTTCCTCGCTGCAGGCCTGAATAATGCGCATCCGAATGTCCCAATCGGGACAGTTGGTCGCCACGCGCAGCTTCAAGACCGAGTTGCGTTGCCGCGTGTTCTGCCGGTGCTGCAGAACGAACATCCGCGCCCGCCCCTTGGTCAAGGGTTCGCGAAAAAACCCCGTGCGCCGAACGAAGGCGTCGACCTCGCGGTCGAGCCTCGCCACCACCCCACCGCCGCTCGAGCGGCTCACCGGCGGCGCAGCGATGGTTTTCTCGCGTCCGGCTCGGGCGGCTTTCGATAGCGTGCGCATCGCTGCGACCTCCACAAGAAAAACTCTAGCGTTTCGGCAAGAAGGCTTCGGTATAGAGTTTCGACATATCGGGCGGCGTGTCGACGAGCTTCAGATCGGTGAAGGACTGCTTGAGGTTCTCGAGCGATTCGGCATCGAACCGGCCGGTCGTGCTAAAGCCGCTGATGGTCAGATCATATTCCTTGCCCTCGACCGCCACGGGAAAGCCAGTCGCGTCGCTCATGATTTTGACCGCCTCGTCCTTATGCGTCCGCATAAAGTCGATCGTATCGAACCATGCCGCGAGGAACCGGCGGATGAGGTCGGGCTTGCTCTCGATCAACGACTTCATCGCATAGATCGTGCCGCCCGCCAGGTTACCCTCGTAATCGGAGACCGGGATCAGCAGCCGACCGACATGCTCCGCCTCCATGTTGAAAAGGACCGAGGTCGCCGAAACATCGGCGTCGACCGCGTGGGTGCGAAAGGCCGAGACGATGCTCGATGCACCATTGCCAATGGCAACGCGCTCGACGCCATCGGGCCCCCAGCCCTTCTTCTGCGCGAGTTGCAGCGCGAGCCAGCTCGTCAGCGAGCCGCTGCTGGAGACGCCGAGCTTCTTGCCCCTGAGTTGGGCGACGTCGTGGATCGGCGAATCTTCGGGCACGGCGATGCCGATGAAGCGCACCGAGGGGAAGCCCTCGCAGATCGCGAGCTCCGGCGAGCCTTTGGCGATCAGCGCCATCTCGGGCCCGGCACCCACCCCGATATCGATGCTGCCGGCCGCCATCGCCTGGTGGAGCTTTCCGCCGCCGCCGAAATTCGAGATCTGGAGGTTGAGGCCATGTTTCGCGAAGAAACCCTTCTTGGCGCCGACATCGATGGGGATGATCGGCGTCGCCGCGCGATCGGCCTTGCCAACCCTCAGCACGTCATCGGCGCGAGCGAGCGAAGCGAAAACCAGAACGAACGCGGCGATGGCAAGGCCGCGCAACACAATCGTCTTCATGCGTTCCTCCCTCATCCAACTCTTATGCGGCTCCGGCTGCCGTGGTCCGGGCCGATGCCGGTGCCTGCCTCGCCACTTCGGGGCGAGGCTCCCGACTTAGATACACCTTGGCGACGCTGCCATCCAGCCTGAGAGGCCTTGCGTTTACCGCTCTGCGCGGCGCTGCGTCGTCCATCCTTCGCGTCCGCTTTTGTGGTCGCCGACATTGGGATAGCCATAAGTCGGCACGAAAAGCTCTTCAATCGGAATTTTGCGCGGGATCATCGCCTGCTCGTGCAAATAGGTGACGAGCGCCTCGAGCGTCGGGCGGTTCTCCTCGACGCCATAGGGCCAAAATCCATTTCCGAACACGTCATCGATTTCATGAAAGTCGGCGACCATCCAGGGCAACATGTAGCGCAGCGCGCCGACATCGCGCGCTTTCGCAATCGCGAGCGCGCGCGCCTCGCAGCACGCGTTGTAAAGGCTGGTCGCGACGAACGGATGCTTTTCATAAACCGAACGCTTGATCGCGAGCACATGCATGATCGGAAAGATTTTCGTGCGCCTGAAATACTCCGCCTCCACTCGCCGGAAATCGGGAAAGAGGCGCTGGATGTTCGGATTGCGACCAAAGGGCTCAGGAATGGTCGCGGTCGTCATCGCGTCGATATCGCCGTCTTCGAGCAGTTGATTGAGCGATTTGCCGCTGTTGTTCTGGACAAGGTCGATTTTCTTGAGAACCGGCAGAACCGCGGGCTTTCCGTGCGTGCCCGGATGCTCCATCGCACCCTGAATCCAGTGAATGGTCGAGAGATCGACGCCATATTCGTGCTGCAACAGGCCGCGGATGAAGACCGCGGCGGTCTGCACGTAGAGCGGCACGCCGACCTTGCGGCCTTCGAGGTCTTTCGGGCTTTTGATGCCGGATTTGGCGTTGATGAAGATGAATTGATGGCGGAACACCCGCGAGATCATCACCGGTATGGCGACGATGGGCGAATTCCCGGCGATCAGCTTGGTGACGTGCTCCGAGATCGACATCTCGGACGCGTCGAATTCGAGGCCGCCGCCCATGCGGTCGAAGATCTGGCGCGGATCGTCCATCGGGATGAAGTTCAGGTCGATGCCGGCCGGCCTCACGTCGCCCGTCAAGAGCGCGTGCATGCGGTCATAAAAGCCGCAAGCGAGAGTGATCGGAATGTTCGACATGAGGGTCAGCCTTTCTTCGTTTGCCGTCGGGACGATGTGCTGCAGCGTGCTCAATGAAGCATCGCGTTCACCAGGAACAGGCTGATGATCGGGAACGCAACCAGCAACCCCAGCTTGACGAAGTCGGCAAGGACATAGGGGAACACCCCTTTGTAGATCGTCCACATCGGCACATCGGGCGTCACGCTTTTCAGCACAAAGACGTTGAGCCCGAGCGGCGGATGGATGAGTCCGGTCTCGACCACGGCGAGCTGGATGATGCCCCACCAGACGATGTCATAGCCCATGCTGAGGATCAGCGGCGTGACGATGGGCACGGTGATGACCATCACCGCGAAGGACTCCATGAGCGAGCCGAGGACGAGGAAGAAAAAGAGCAATAAGGCCATGACGGCCCAGTTCGCCCAATGCAGGCTCGCCACCCAATCGGTCGCGATGTCGGTCAGCGATGAGACCGCGACAAAGAACGAAAGCGTCTGGGCGCCGAAGATCAGCCCGTAGATCATCGCGGTGACGGCGGTCACCTCGGCCATGACCCGCCAGAATGCGCCGCCCTTGAGCTTGCCTCGATGGAGCGCCGCGAGGAACGCTCCGAAGGCGCCGACTGCGGCCGATTCGGTATCGGTGAAGACACCCAGATAAAGCCCGCCCATCACGGTGAAGAAGAGCGCCCCGACTGAACCGCATTTCCGCAGCTGCCTGCCGATTTCCTCCGCGCCGCTTCGGTGGGACGGCGGGCAGGATTTAGGCGCCAGGTGGACATAGAGCCAAACCGTGGCGCAATAGAGCAGAACGCAGAGCAGCGCCGGCCCAAAAGCGCCCATGAACAGCCGGCCCACCGAGGCTTCGGTCAAAAGCGCGAACACGATGAGGGGGCCCGAGGGCGGCACGAGCGCGCCCAGCGTGCCGCCGGCGGCGCATACTCCCGTCGCAAGCGCCGGCGAATATCCCCGTTCGCGCATTTCGGGCACGGCCACCTTGCCGATCAGCGATGCCGTCGCGATCGACGAGCTCGTCAGCGCGCCGAAACCGGCGCAGCCCAGGATGGTCGCATAAGCGAGTCCGCCGCGCAGCCGACCCAACATCGCATGCGCCAGGTTGTAGAGGTCCGTTGCCATGCCGGCAGTGGCGGCGAAGCTGCCCATCATCAGGAACAGAGGCAGCGTGCCGACCTGACTGTTGGTCAAAAACCCTTCAACGGTGGTGCCGAAGGCGCTGAGCGCCGGGTCGAGCCCCATGAGCAGCGCCGAACCGACCAGGCCGACGAGCGCCATGCCGGCGGCGAGCGGCACGAGCCCGAGCATGAAGAGCCACAGACAGAGGAACGCATAGAGCACCTCGGCGGCGACATGGCTCTGCGCCCAAGTCGAGACATCCTCGAAATTGACGGCGACATAGATGCCGAACACCAGCGCGGCGACACCGACGACGAGCGCGATGCGCGTGAAGAGGGGATGCGTCGCCTCGCCCGGTTGCGGCGCTGGATGGACGATCGCCTGGCGAAACTGGTTGAGCATGACGATGAGCTGCACAACGCAGCCGAGCACGAACATCGCCGCCACGCCATAAATGAAAGGCGCCTCGGGAATTCCGAGCATCACCGTGGCGCGGCCTTGCTCGGCGAGCTGGCCGGCATAGACATACATTTGCCAGCTCAAGACCGTGAAAAAGCCGAGCAGAAGCAGCGCGCCGATCGCATCGAGCCACATCCCCAGCCGCGGCGTCATAAAGCGGCTCAAGAGGTCGATGCGAAGGTTGACCTTGTTTGCAAGCCCCGACGGTATTGTCGCCGCGATCGCCACCGCGAACAGCATGGCGACGACTTCGTTCAACGCCGGGAAAGGCGAGTTGAAGAGCCAGCGCATGAGCACGTCGAGCACCGTCGCACCCGCCGCGATCAGCATTCCGGCGACGCCGAGGGAGGCGACCGGCCGTGTCGCCACCACGCATGCGTGCTCCAGCCGATCGAGCAGCGGCGGCGGCGCGGTGGCCTGTCCCACCCGTGCGATGTCGTCCATCAAAAGCCTCCCCTGTTGCGCGTTCGAGCCATCGCCGCTTCTAGTTGGGGCATTGATCGAATCGGCCCGTCGGCACCGGCCGATCGACGCGCTCGCCGCCGGCTCCCGAATTTAGTCCGTGGGGCAGATGGAGCAACAGGTTTCGTCCACGGGCAGTGCAGCGTTTCCATAGCCCCCGCAACCGTAGCGTTTGACAGCGCCAATCGCCGAAAGTTACCGTGAGACAGAAGTCTTCGGGAAAGCCGCGCCGGCGCGTCGGAGAACGGCCGCTGAGCGAAACGACAATGAACGAGGGAGACGTCCGATGACCAAGACGCGCTGTGCCTTGCCGCTTCTCGCCGCCGTCGCGGCGATGACCGCCTTTTCGGCCGCTGCTTTCGCCGAGGGGCCGCTTCTCTTGAAATACGGCGATCCCGGGCCACCCACTGCTGCGATCCACACCGGCGTCATCGCGCCTTGGGCCGAGAAGGTGAACAAGGAGGCCGGCGGCCTTCTCAATGTCAAAGTGTATGTCGGCTATTCGCTCGTCGATATGCGGAACACGCTCGACCGCGTGACGAACGGCGTCGCCGACATCGCCTTTTGCATTCTCGGACCCGTATCGTCCCAGTTCCCGAAGACGCTTGTCTCCACCTTGCCCTTCGAAGCTCGCAACGCGCACGAGGCCGGGCTTGCGCTCCAGCGCCTTTACGATAAGGGCGTCATTGCCGACGAATGGACGAAGGTGAAGCCGATCGCCTTCGGCGATTTCGCCAACCTCACCTATCACACCGTGCCTGAGGTCAAGACACTCGACGACCTCAAGGGGCTCAAGATCAGCGTCCAGGGCCGCATTGAGGGCAAAGCCCTCGAAGCGCTCGGCGGCACACCAATCACGCTGCCGATCAACGAGGTCTACGAAGCCCTGCAGCGCGGCGTGATCCAAGGCTCGGCGATCGGCTGGCCCGCCGCGGTCGATTTCAAGCTGACCGATATCGCCAAGCACCATCTCCTCGAATCACTGGGCGGCGCGTCGGCGGTCATGATCATGAACAACAAGACCTATGCGCGCCTGTCGGGCAAGGCGAAGCAGGTGATCGACGAGAATATCGGAACCGGCTACACGAACTTGTTCAACAAGGTGATCGACGAGACGGAGCATCGCAATATCGGCAAGGTCGAGCACGAGATGAAGGACCAGACGGTCACGAAGCTCACCGACGCGCAGCGGGCGCTGTGGAAGGCGAAGATCGAGCCGGTGATCGCCGATTGGGAGAAGCGCACGCCCGACGGCCCCAAGGTGCTGGCCGCTTTTCGCAAGGAGATCGCGGCGATCCGCGCCGGCTCGTGATCGCGCCGCCCGCTCTTAGACCTTCCAGGTCGCGAAGCCCATGGCGCAGCCGACGCCTGTAGGCTGGCGATAGCAGGGCACGTAGTCGACCATCCCTCCACCGCGGTCGAGCGCGCCGGCGGCGATGATCCAGTTGCGGATTTCCGAGGTGCCCTCGACGAGGTCGGCGGACTTCATTGCGGCGAGATAGCCGCGATCATTGCGCTCGAGCGCGGCCATGAAGGCCTCGTCATAGGCCTCGTCGATGACGGTATGGGAGAGCCCGCCCGAGGCCAGCACAACCACGCGCGCGCCGTTGCCGAGCCCCTCCACCACCTCGCGGATCGCATCGCCGAGAGCCAGACACCGCTTCGCGCTCGGCGCCGGCGGATAATAGGTATTGACCATGAGGGGCACGATCGGAAAGCGGCCATCCGGCATCAGAAACTTCAAGGCGCGGCCAAAGGCGTGGCCGAGGCCGAATTCCTCACGCGTTTTCTGCGACCAGGCCGGATCGAAACCCTGGTCCATCAAGCCGTGCAGCAAGTGCCGCGCGAGATCGGCCGGCACGCGATAGCGCGTCGTCTGATCGATCGACTTCTCGCCGAGATAAGTGAAATGGAGAGTCGCATCGACTTCGTCCGCGGCGTAGATCACGAAAGGCGGCATGTTGTCGTCGAGAATGTTCTCATGCTGATCATCGCCGATGACGATCACCGCGTCGGGAGCCCAGGCGTAGAGCTGGGCCCTGAGCTGCTCGAGTGCGGCGCGGCAACGCGCCTCCTTGGCGAGCTTCGCCGCGTCGGTGAGCTCGACCGCGATATCGGGCTTGGGGTGGAACGGGCCCTTGGTGCGCGTCGGCAGCTCGCTCCATCGCAGCGCCGGCATCAAGAGCTGCGGCGCATGCGAGGTCGCAAGACCGCCGATGATTTTCGCCATGCCCCGCCTCTCAAAAGCGCGGCGTGGGATTGATCTTGAAGAGCTTCTTGGCGTTATCCTCGAAGATCAGCTTCTTGTCGGCTTCGGCGAGCCACGTAAAGCTCTTGATGTCGGGCGCGATGTCGTCGAGATAGCGCCCGGTTTGCGGATTGGTGGCGGAGCCTGTGCCGGGACACTCGGTCGCGAAGAGGCAGCGATCGGCGCCGACGGTCTTGATCAGGAGCTCCAGAGCAAGCGGCGTATAGAGCGTCGTATCGAACCAGAGATTGCGCAGCCTGTCGGCAAAGCGGCGGCCGCCGCGGGCGGCGGCGCGCAGCGAGGGCGCGTCGAACCGACCGAGCTGATAGGGAACCGCGCCGCCGCCATGCGGGATGATGAATTTCAACGTCGGGAAATCGTCGAACACCTTGGAATTGACGAGATTGATGGTGGCGATCGTCTCCTCGTTGATGAAGTGGGTCGAATAGCTCGTCCGCTCCGATTTCGAGCCAACGCCGTGGAGCATCGCCGGCACGTCGAGCTCGCAGAGCTTCTCATAGAGCGGATACCAGTAACGGTCGCCCATGCCCGGCGCTTCGGTGCCCGAATTCTCGTAGGGGTCGGAATTGACGAGACAGCCGACGAAGCCGAGCTCCTTGACGCAGCGTTCGAGCTCGGGCAGCGCCACGGTGATGGGCTGGCCCGCGACTTGCGGCAGCATGCACACGCCGGCAAAGCGGTCGGGATAGAGCTTCACCGCGCGGTGAATGATGTTGTGACATTCCTCGTGGAACCACAGCACGATGCGTCCGGGCTTCTCGCTGTGCATCATCTGGAACGGCCGCGGCGAGATCAGCTGGAAATCGGTCTTGTGCTTGTCCAAGAGATCGACATGCCCGTCGCCGAAGGTTTCCTTGGCGTGATAGGACGAGCGGATCTGGTCGTCGCTCACATGAACGGCACCCCTGCCATGGGCGCCGCGTCCCGCCAGTTGTACGGCCTTGTAGGCCCAGAGCTCGGCCGGCGCGCTCATATGGCCGTGGACGTCGATGATCATGCTGCGCTCCTCTCAGTTCCGGTTGTTATTCCGCGGGTCGCGACGGTGCGCTTCTGCCCAGAAACCGCCGTCACTCCGAGATCGGCTTGCCGATCAGCTCCCAACGCGTGCCGTTGTAACGCTTGATCTGCGCGGCATTCAGCGGGAAGAGGTTGTCGGGCGTCGTATTGAGCGAAATGCCGGGCAGAAGCAGCGGGAAGGCCCAGCCCTTGATGTTCGACGCGATCTTCATGATGTTGGCGCGGGTGAGATTGTCGCCGGCGCGCTTCAGCACCTCCGCCATCTGCTGGGCCGAAATATAACCGCCCTCATTCGACGAGTCGCTGAGCCGGTCCTGCTCGGGAACGTATTTCTGCACGAAAGCGAGATAGTCCTTGACCGCCGGATCGTTCGCCCAGGTCGGGTCGGTCGGATCCTTGGTGTCCTCGATCGACAGCACGCCTTTGAGCTTCTCGTCGCCGACCGCGCCGAGCACGCTTTTGGCGCTCGCCACATAGGGAACGAAGATCAGCGCATCGGGACCGGCTTGATCGCGCGCGACGGAGATCGCCTGGGCAGCGGCGCGGCTTTGCGCGAAAAGCACGAAGGTGTCCGCACCCGCGCCTTTGAGCGTCGTGATCTGCGAGGTGACGGTCGGATCGGTGACGGCGTAGCTCGCCTTGCCGACGACCATGGTCTTCGCCTTGTCGCCGAGCGTCGCCAGGAACGGCCCCATATGGTCCTTACCGAAATCGTCGTCTTGATAGAGAATCCCAATCTTGGCGTTGGGCCGCTCTGCAAGAATGTATTTCGCCCAGATGGTTCCCTCGAAGCCGTAGCTCGAGCCGGTCGCGACGGTGTAGGGGTATTTCTTCGGATTGATGAGGCTGTTCGAGCCGGTCAGCACGAAGAGCTGCGGGATTTTGCGGCTGTTGAGATAGGGCTGCACCGCAATCTGAGTGGGCGTGCCTTCCGAGCCGGACATCGCCAGCACCTGGTCCTGCTCGACGAGCCGGCGGGTGAGCTCGACGGTCTTGGGCGGCGAATAGCCGTCATCGAGGCTGATGAACTCGATCTTGCGGCCGTTGATCCCGCCTTTGTCGTTGATCATGTTGAAATAGCCGATCATCTCCCGCACCTGCGGCACCGTCACGGACACCGGACCGGACCAGGGAAAGGTATTGCCGAGCTTGATCGTCGTATCCGTCGCCCCCGGATCGTATTTGCCCGCCGCGTGGGCGGGCGCGGACGCAAAAGCGAGAGCGAGCGCAGCGGCGTAAAAAATCCCCCTCATTGCAGCACCTATTGCCAGGACATGAAAGCCATCGCATTGCCGGTTCCGGCTTCCGAGCGATAGCAGGGAACGTAATCGATCAGTGTCGGCGCGAGCTTTGTCTGCGCCATCGCGCCGGCAAGCCCGACCCAGTTTTTGATCTCGGACGTGCCCTCCTGCAAAAGCTCGTGCGGGAGAGCGCCGAGCTTTGCGAGGTCGCCGCCGCGGATTGCGGCAATGACCTCGCGGTCGAAAGGCTCGTTGATGGCGAAATGGCTGAGCCCGCCCGAGCCGAACACCGCGACACGCAGATCGGAATCCCATGCGGCGATGGTTTTGGCGACGGTCTCGCCGAAACGCAGGCAGCGTTTCGCCGAGGGTTGGTTCGGGGGATAAAACGTATTGGCGAAGAGCGGCACGTTGGGAACGACCTTGCCCTTCATGATGCGCTCATAGATGAATCCGAAAGCGTGCGGAATATCGGCCGATCCGCGCGGCCCGGTCGGCAGCTTGTTGGAAACCGCGACGTCGAATTCCTCCGCCATCAAGGCACGGATGAGGCGTTGGGCGAGCTCCGGCAATCCCGGATAGACCACACGCTGCTTGGGCTTGTGGCCGTCGACCGCGACGGCGATGCCGGGCTCCATCCTTGCCTTCTGCTCGGCCGAAACCGGGCCGTTTTCGATGGTCTCCCCGGCATAGACGAAGAAGGTCGGCATCAGCGCATTGCCGAAAATCTCCATCTGGTCATTGCCGAAGATGACAGCGACATCGGGCTTCGCCTCGGCCCAGATACGCGCCAGACGATCGATTGCCGCCTGGCAGGCGTCGAAGCGCCGCCGTCGCTCTTCCGGCGTGATTTGCGCCGCGAGGTTCTCGTCGCGGCGCTCGGCGCAAAGCTCGTCATAGGAATAGAGCCGGCCCTTATAGGGATGCAGTTGCGAGCGGTCCCACTGGGCGCGCAGATGCCACATATCGGGCGGCGTCGAGAGTAGCGGTCCGTGCGACGTGCCGATTCCGAGAACGAGCTGGGCCATCGGCGCCTCCTAAGATTTCATTCCGCGGCGGTCGCGTTGTCGGCGCTGACGGCCGCCATCTGCTGGTGGTAGACATCGGGCCAGAGCCGGCTCTTCGGCGCAATGAAGTAGCCCGCGCCGACGCGGCCATAGGCCTCAGGTGACGTAGCGCCCGGCGGGACCGTTCCCTGCTCCGCAAGCGCCTTCGCCGCCAATAGAAGCCGGCGGCGCGTGATCGCGATCATGCGGTCGCTCGCGGCGAGATTCTCGAAGGCGTGATCGGTGATCTCTCCCATGCTCTCGGTGATGGCCTGATCCTGGATGTGGATGTGATCGATGCCGGTGAAGCTCGTCCTGCGTTGCAACTCGCGATCGACAAGATAGTCGTTTTCTGCGCTTTGCACGCTTCGGAAGCGCCCGAGCCAGTCGGTCGTGTTGGGCTGCATCGGGATGACTTGGCGCGAGGAGCCGGCGCCTTCCTTGGGGCCGATCATGATGAACATCGTATGCGTGTCATCGAGCGGCACCCAGGCACGCGCGATGCGATAATGCTCGAAGGCGATAAAGGGGGCCAAGGTCCAGCATGGGAAGAGGAAGTGCGCGATGCGCCAATAGGTCTGGTTGTTGTCTGCCGGACGGTATGCGCCATAGATCGTGCCGAGCTCGGTGGATTCGGCCATGTATTCGGGATCGCGATGGATGGCGCCGAAGCGGTTCGGATCGGTCGGCGCGAAATCGCTGCTGCCGAGCGAGCCGAAATGCAGGAAGTTGAGGTGCGAGGTATCGATATCGCCTTCCATCGCCTGCAGCCAGTTGCACCGGCGCACCATGAAGAAGATATCGGCTTGGTCTTCGGGAATATGCGTGGCCGGGATATCGGGCAAGGGCGGGACCGCTTCGGCGGCACCCATATGGACGTAGACGATGCCGTTGCGCTCGACCGCGCGGTAGGCCTTGGCCTTCACCTTGTCGGCGAACATCTTGCTCGGCGGCAGATTCGCCTGATCAATACATTGGCCGGTGACGTCGTATTTCCAGCCGTGATAGACGCAGCGTAATCCGCCTTCCTCGTTGCGGCCGAAAAACAGCGAGGCGCAGCGGTGCGGACAGCGGTGATCCATCACCCCCACGCGGCCCTCCGTATCGCGGAAGGCGATGAGCCTTTCCCCGAGCAGGAGAAAGCGCACGGGATCGCCATCGGCCTTAAGCTCAGAGGATTTCAGCGCCGGCAACCAATAATGCCGCATGAGGCTGCCCATCGGCGTGCCCGGGCCGACGCGCGTCAGGATTTCCGACTCTTGCAAAGACGTCATCGCGCATCTCCCCGCTGCAGCGACGCGTGGCGACGCGCCGATCCAGCGTCATTGTTTTGTCCGGCGAGGCGGACACGTGAGCGCAGCCGAGGCTGTTCGATCGTAGTCTACCACGATCCGCCGAAGCTGGAATAGCGGCCGCTCGTCGGCGGCGATAGGTATCGGATAACGGACACGCCGCGACAGGGTTAAGAGGCCGACAAGCCATTCTCCCCGCGGCTTCGGGGCGTTTAGGTTCCTTGAGGCCGTCCGCTGCCAGCCTCGCGCAGCCTTGCGGTTTCCTGGCGGCCTCGAACACTGCCACGCTTGAGGCGCCGGGAAAGCGAGCGCAGGAGCCCTGCGACCCCTTGCGGCATTAGGTACATCAGCGCGATGAGCGCGACGCCGTACACCGCCAAGGGCGCCGCCTGCGAGACCGAATCCGCGAGATTCGGGACGAACTCGATGAAGACCGCGCCGAAAACGGCGCCGGAAATTGAACTGATGCCGCCGACGATGATGCCGACCAGGAAGCTGAGGCTCAAGAAGATCGGGAAACTGTCGGGCGCGACGAATTGCGTGACGATTGCCGCAAGCGCTCCGGCAATACCCGTATACATGGCGCTGATCCCGAACGTCGCCGTCTTATAGAAGGCGGTATCGATCCCCATCGCGGCCGCGGCCAGCGGGTGATCGCGGATGGCGACAATGGCGCGCCCGGTGCGGGCGCGAAGCAGATTGGCGCCGGCGACAAAAAGCGGCACCGCAATTGCGAGGCAGAAGAAATAGAGCCATTGGTCGGCGTCGAGCGGCAAGAACGCCGGCGGATCGGGCTTGGCAAAGGTGATGCCCTGAACCCCGCCGGTCCAAGGGGAAAGCAGGTGATAGTTGAGAAGCTGCGGCGTCGCGACCGCGAGCGCGAAGGTCGGCAAAGCGAGATAGAGCCCTTCGAGACGCAGCGCCGGCAGGCCGAAGAAAAAGCCCGCAACCAGGCAGATCACGCCGCTCGGCGGGATCGTCGCCCAATAGGGCATCTCCGTCTGCTGAATGAGAATCGCGGTGGTATAGGCCCCGATCGCGAAGAACGACCCGTGGCCGAGAGAGATCTGGCCGTTGAAGCCGATGAGAAGATTGAGGCCCAACAGCGCGATCGCATAGACCACGACCATGGTGAGCTGGAAGACGTGGTAGCCGCTTAGGACGAACGGCGCCACGAGCAACAGGACTCCCGCCACGGCAAGGAGCCAAGGCCGCCACGGCTCCCGCGTCATACGCGCACCACCAGCCTGCGGCCGAACAGCCCCGAAGGCCGGAGCAGGAGCACGCCGACGATGATGACAAGCGCGACGCTGAGCTTGATTTCCGTGCCGACGACGTAGGCGCCCGCGAGATTTTCCAAGACGCCGACGAGAAACCCGCCGATCACGGCGCCGAGGGGGCTCGTCAACCCGCCCAACAGCGCCGCGGCAAAGGCATAGAGCAGGATCCCGCTCATCATGTTCGGGTCGAGATAGATGATCGGCGCCGCCATGATGCCGGCGATCGAGCCGATCGCGCTCGCCATTCCCCAACCCAAGGCGAGCACCCATCCGACGCGAATGCCCACGAGCTTGCTCGAGACCGGATTCAAGGCGACGCCGCGCATGGCGAGCCCCAGCCGCGTGAAGCGGAAGAAAGCGAAGACGAGCAACAGCATGCCGAGCGTCACCGCGATCATGCCCAGCTCATGCGCCGACATGAAGCGGCTGGCATACCATGCATCCGAGGGAAACGGACTCGGAAAGCTTTTCAGGTCGTAGCCGTAGATCCAGCCCGCGACGCTGTTGAGGACGAAAAGCATGCCGACAAAGACGACGACGACCGTCAAGACCGGCTTGTCTTCGATCGGTCGGATGATGATGCGCTCGATCAACACCCCCACGACGAAGGAGACGAGGAGCGTCAGCGCGAATGCGCTCCAATAGGACAAACCGGATTGCACGAGGCTCCAGGCGATATAGGTCGTGAACATCGCCAGCTCGCCCTGGGCGAAGTTTATGTGATGCGTCGCCTGATAGATCATCGCGAGCCCGAGCGCGACGCTCGCATAGAGTCCGCCAGTCGCCAGCCCCGAAAGCACCTGATGCAGGAAGTTGTCCAATCGCCCCCCCTTGGAACGCGGCCTGGGCAGTTTTCGGCTTAAGCGGCTTGCAGTTGCAGCCCACGCCTCGCGTTTCGCCGGAGTCGAGCGGACCGACCAAGCGCCGTCAATAGCCGAGATAGGAGCGACGCACCGACGGATTGCCGCCGATCACCGCCGCCTCGCCGCCGAGCGCAATGCGGCCCGTCTCCAACAGGAAAGCGTGATCGGCCAGATCGAGCGCGACGCCGGCGTTCTGCTCCACAAGAAGAATGCTCGTTCCCTGTTCCTTGTTGATCGCGGCGAGAATGCGGAAAATCTCCCGCACCACGACCGGGGCAAGACCGAAGGACGGCTCGTCCAGAAGCAGGAGTTTCGGCCGCATCATCAGCGCGCGACCGATCGCCAGCATTTGCTGCTCTCCGCCCGAGAGCGTTCCCGCCTGTTGCCGACGCCGCTCGTGAAGCCGCGGGAAATAGGCATAGACGCGGTCGAAATCCGCGACGATGCCGTCGCGATCGCGGCGGGTATAGGCGCCAAGGCGGAGATTTTCCTCGACCGTCAGATGCACGAACGTCCCGCGCCCGTCCGGGACGTGAGCGATGCCGAGCCGCGCGATCTCCTCGGTCGGACGGCCATCGATGCGCGCGCCGGCAAATCGGATCTCGCCGGCGATCCGCACCATCATGTTGCAGACGGCGCGAAGCAGCGTCGTCTTGCCCGCGCCATTGGCGCCAAGGAGCGCGGTGATGCCGTTCTCCTCGACCGCAAGGCTCACATCCTGGAGGACGCGGGCCTCGCCATATGCCGCGTCAAGGCCGCGGATTTCGAGGATCGCGCTCACGATGCGGTGCCGAGATAGGCGTGAATGACTTCGGGCGCGTTCTGCACCTCGGCCGGCGCGCCGTCTGCGATCTTGCGGCCGAAATCGAACGCCACGACCTTGTCGGACACTGTCATCACGAAATTCATGTGATGCTCGACAAGGAGAACGGTGAGGTCGAAGCGCCGGCGCAAGGTGAGGATCAGCGTACGCAGGCGCTCCACCTCTTCGTGGTTGAGGCCGCCCGCGGGCTCATCGAGGAGCAAGAGCTTCGGCTCGCACGCAAGCGCCCGCGCGAGCTCGACCCGCTTTTGGGTGCCGAAGGGCAGACCGGGGACCGGCGCATCGGCGACGGGACCGAGATCGAGCGCTTCGATCAACTCAGCGACGCGGGCAGCGAGTCTTGCTTCTTCTTGCGCGACCAGCGGCACGCGGAACGCATTGGCCGCGAACCCGCCCCGGATCCGGCTATGACCGCCCACCATGATGTTCTCGCGCACCGACATGGTGCGGAAGAGCGCCAGATTCTGGAAGGTGCGGCCAATTCCGAGCGCCGCCATGCGATGACGCGGCTCGCGCAACAGGCTGCGCCCGTCGAAGACGATGCTGCCGCTGTCGGGCTCGTAAAGCCGGCTCAAGCAATTGAACAGCGTGGTCTTGCCCGCGCCGTTGGGGCCGATGAGGCCGCAGATTTGGCCGGCCGCGACCTCGAAAGAGACGCCGTCGAGCGCCACGACGCCGCCGAAGCGAAGCGATAGCTCTCGAACGGCAAGCAGCGGCAGGTCGCGAACGGCGGGCTCGGAAGACACGTCGGCCGACCTCCCTTCGTTTCTTAAAGCCTGATTTTGTCCGGCTCGGGCCTCCGGCGCAACATCGCCGGCGACAATTCTTCGCGCGCAGTGGCCGAGCGGAAAACCCGTTTTTTGTGGCCGGGAAAGACGCGAATTCGCATAATATGCGGAAATCCCCGAAGCGGATTCGACGGGTTGGAGGAAGCCATGGTATTCGGCGAGATCAAATTCGCGACCGTGCTGTTCGGTCTGGCGCAGGCGCTGCGCTATACCGCGCGCACCAAGCCGGATTTCGCGGCCCGCCTCAAGGAGCGCGATCTCACCGCGCAGATTCTCGCCCGCGACGAGCAGATCGGCCGCTGGTACACGCTGTGCGGCGGCAAGCTCGCCTCGGGCATGGGAATCCATCCAAAGCCCGATTTCACCATGTCGTTCAAGACCGCGGATTTGGGCGCGAGGCTTTTGACCCCGCCGATCGACTGGCTGGAGCAGATCAACGCGCTCAAGGATTTCAAGCTCACCATGGAGGGCGACGAGGACCTCTCCAATTGGTTCGCCCAGACGGTCATGATGCTGCAATCCGTGCGCTGGGAATTGGGCACGCGGCTCGCCGACGGCACGATGCGCTATTGCAACATGACGAATGGCGGCCCGGTCTTCGTCTATGTAAAGGATGGCAAGATCCTGCGCATGACGCCAATCGAGTTCGATGCACGCGATCCGCAGCCTTGGACGATCGCGGCGCGCGGCATGACATTCACGCCGCCGCGCAAGACGACCTTGGCGCCGCACGGGCAAAACGCGAAGTCGATGGTCTATTCGCCCGACCGGCTGCTTTATCCGTTAAAGCGCGTCGATTTCGACCCCAAGGGCGAGCGCAACCCGCAAAATCGCGGCAAGTCCCGCTATGAGCGCATCTCTTGGACAGAGGCGCTCGACATCGTCGCCGGCGAAATCAAGCGCGTGAAGCGCGAGCACGGCCCGGGCGCGATGGCAGTCTCCCACGGCTCGCATCATACCTGGGGGAATATCGGCTATTACCTCTCGGCGCTGCACCGCTTCAAGAACGCGGTCGGCCACACCGCCGTGCATCATAATCCCGACAGCTGGGAAGGCTGGTATTGGGGCGCGGTGCATCATTGGGGTCACACGCTGCGCGTCGGGCAAAGCGAGACCTACGGCACGGTCGAGGACTGCTTGCAGAATTGCGACATGATCGTGTTCTGGTCGGCCGATCCCGAGACGACGAGCGGCTCCTACGGCGCGCAGGAAGGCACGGTGCGCCGGCAATGGCTGAAGAACCCGAAGCTCGGGATCAAGGTCGTGCATGTCGATCCCCATTACAACGCCTCGGCGCAGTTCCTGGGCGGCAAGTGGTTCGCGCCCAGGCCCACGACCTCGGTCGCGATGGCGATGGCGATCGCCTATGTCTGGATCAAGGAAGGGCTTTACGACAAAGATTACGTCGCGACCCATACGGTCGGGTTCGACAAGTGGAAGGCCTATCTCCTCGGCGAGGAAGACGGCGTGCCGAAGACGCCGGAATGGCAGGAGCGCGAGACCGGCGTGCCGGCCCGGGATGTCCGTGCGCTGGCGCGCGAATGGGGCAAGAAGCGCGTCTATCTCGCGCCTGGCGGCTGGGGCAACGGCCATGGCGGCGCGTGCCGCAACCAGACCGGCATCCAATGGGCGCGCGTCATGGTGTGCCTCATCGCCATGCAGGGGCTCGGCAAGCCCGGCGTCAATATGGGCAATCTGCAATGGGGCTGCCCGATCGATTTCAACTTCTACTTTCCGGGCTATGCCGATGGCGGCATGTCGGGCGATCTCGAAGGCACCTCGATGCCGGTCGAGCTCTATCAGCGCATGCCGCAGCTGCCAACCATCAACACGCCCTTTCAACGCATTCCGCGCATTTGGATGCCCGAGGCGATCGCCGACGGCAAGGCGGAGGGCTATCCCTGGATCGGCAAGTCGATCGAGCATCAATTCGCGAAATTCGCCTATCCGGCGCCCGGTCACGCGCCGGTGAAGATGCTCTATAAATATGGCGGCTCGATCTTGGCGACGATGAACAACACCAACCGCCATGTGCGGATGTACCAGTCGCCCAATCTCGAATTCGTCGTCAACCAGTCGATCTGGTTCGAGGGCGAGGCGAAGTTCGCGGACATCGTCCTGCCTGCCTGCACCAATTTCGAGCGCGTCGACATCAGCGAATGGGCCGGCCTCGGCGGCTACGCCCATCACGGCCATCAGCAGCTCAACCACCGCGTCATCGTCTTCCAGGCGCCGGCGATCAAGCCGCTGGGCGAGTCAAAATCGGATTTTTGGATCTTCAACGAGATCTCGAAGCGGCTGGGCCTTGCCAATTACTTCTCGGAAGGCGTCAATGAGATCGATTGGGTGAAACGTCAGTTCGACGGCTCGGATTTGCCCAAGCACATATCGTGGAAGGAGTTTATCCGCCGCGGCTATTTCGTCGTGCCGACCGAGAAGGAGAAGCTCCGGGCGCCCGTTTCCTTCCGCTGGTTCTGGGAGAACCGCAAGAAGGACGTGCCCGAGCCGCAGCCCCTGCCCTCCGACTATGCCGGCGAGTACCTGAAGGGCCTGCAAACGCAATCGGGCAAGCTCGAATTCGAATGCAGCAGCCTGAAGCGGTTCAAAGATCCCGAACGCCCGCCGATCGTCAAATACGAGCCTTCCTGGGAAGGCCCGCATTCCGGCACGCTTTATGAAAAATATCCGCTGCAGCTTTTGACGCCGCACTCGAAATATAGCTTCCACACCCAGGGTGACGGCAAGGACAGCTTCCTCCTCAACATTCCCGACCATCGCGTCAATGTTGGCGGCTGGTATTACTGGATCATCCG
>DATEKH010000138.1:0-67257 GCA_035277525.1 Allostellaceae bacterium | reverse complement strand
AGCTGGGCGAGGAGGCTCGCAGTCGCGAGCGCGGCGAGCGCCAGCGCGATCCACGGCCAATGCACCGCAAAGAGCGCAAGCGCGAGCAGGGCGACGTTGCCACCGATGACCAGCCGCAGCACCGCCGCATGATCGCCGTCGGGCGCGAGCGCGCGCTGGTAGAAATGCTCGCGATGCGCCTGCCAGAACCGCCGGCCGCGCGCGATCCGCATCAGCAGCGTCAGGGTTGCATCGGCAAGATAGTAAAGCGGGAGGATCGCGGCGGGCGCCCAAAGCCCTTTTGCCGCCAGCGCGAGCAGCAGCCATCCCATGATGAAGCCCAACGGCACGCTGCCGACATCGCCGAGGAAGATCTTCGCGGGCGGCCAATTCCAGCGCAGAAATCCGGCGGCGCCGGCCGCGGCCGCGAGTGCCAATTGCGGCGCGCCGTCGCTCCCCACCGTGGCGAGAAGCGACACGCCGACAATGCCGAGCGCGATGACGATGGTCTCGGTGCAGGTGATGCCGTCGATCCCGTCCATGAAATTGTAGAGGTTGATGAACCAAACCCAGAGCAGGGCCGCTGCGGCGCGGTCGAGCGCCGGTGTGAGCAGGCCTTGGAACACGAGCGCGCCCGCGGGCAGGGCAAGCACGCCCAGCGCCGCCGCGGCGAGATGGACGAGCAAGCGCCAGCCGAAGGCGAGATGCGCGAGATCATCGCGCCACGAGACCAGCGCAACCACCGCGGCGATGCCGACAATCGCGCCAGTTCCGGCGGGCGCGCGGCCATCCACGGCCAGCATCAGCCAGGCGAACAGCAGGAGCGGCACGAGCGCGAGCCCGCCGCCGCGCGGCACCGGCCTGATATGCGAAGACCGCTCGACCGGAAGATCGAGGATCGCCTGCCGCTGCAGCCACGCCAGGACGATCCCGGCAAGCCATACCGTGCCGCCCAGCACGGCGAGCGGTATGAGCGCCCATCCCCAGATACTATCCATGCGCGGGTGATATGCCGCCGCGCGCCGGTGCGCAACGTTTGGGCTTACCCTGCCTCGGCAGAGGGGCGCGCGCTGTAGGACTAATCAGGCTGAGCGGGCGCCCAGCTCGGGCGGTCCTCGCCGACCGGCGCCCGGCAGAGGGTGACCGGCGCGATTTCGGACGCGCCCGGCTTGTCGAGCGCTTGCCGCAGATCGCGACAGGCAAGACCGTGGTTCGAGAGATAGACGTCGCGCGCCGGCGTGACCGTGCCGCCGGCATCCGCCGCTTTCCACGCGACCGCCGTTCCGGTCGCGGACGAGGCGGCCAGGATGGTGGCACGGGCGAGATCCATTCGGGCGTCGGGGCTCAACGCGCCGCGCAGCGGCTCGGCGACGACGGCATCCGCCATGGCCGCCGTCAAAAGCGGCGGCGCCGAATCGCTCAATGGCCCGGGAAAGGGACCGCTCGCGCGAATCGTCACCGCGGGCGGCGGCCGGTCGATGAGGGCGCCCAAGAGCCCCGGCTGGTTGAAGCGCTGGTACTGGTCCGACCAATCGACTTGGGCCAGCGAGTCGAAAGGATGGATTTGCTCGGCATCGCTGCACGCGGCGAGCATCAGGACCGCGCTCGCTGCGATGAGCGTCGCGGGCGAGGCTGCGCTATGATCGGGCCGATGTTTGGTCATCGCTATCAGCGTCTGCGGGCAAAGCCGGTCGCGGGCGGCGCGCTGCTCCTCGCAGCGGCCCTCTGCTGTGCGTCCGTGGCGCGGGCGCAGTTCTACGACCTCGACGGAACCTATCGTTGCGTGACCGCGCCCGACACCGCGTGCAAGAAATCGCTCGAGCCGCCGCCACCCTTGCCGCCACCGCCGCCGGCGACACCCTCGGTCGCCGAGGCGATCGCCCATATCCGCGCGGAGAAGGTCACGGCCGCCGATATCGCGGTCCTCGAGCAGCATGCCGCCGCCAAGGAGCCGCGCGCTGTCGAGGCGCTCGCCTGGTTGAAGCTCAACGGCATCGGCATGACGGCCGACCCGGTCGAGGCCTACGTGCTTTACGGCGAGGCCGCGTCGCTCGGCGTTGCCGGCGCCGAAACCAACCAGGCGGCTATTTTCGAGACGCGGCTCAATCAAGAGCAGCGCCAGCTTGCGCTGATGCGCGAGCAAAGCCGCTAGAAGCCCGATGGCCGATCTCCGCAATTGCGCCGCTCCCCTCATCGCGCAATTCTGGGCGATGATGGTGAATGGCGCGTTAACGGCGAGGCTCGAGCCGCCGTGAGCGGCGACTGGGACGCTTATTACGCCGCGACCGCCGGACGGCCGCCGCGCCGCACGCTGTTATGGGCGCTCGACCAATTCGTGCCGCAGCCCGCGGCGGCGCGTGCCGCCGATCTCGGCTGCGGCGACGGGCGCGACACGATCGAGTTGCTGCGCCGCGGCTGGGAGGTGATCGCGATCGATGCCGAGCCGCGGGCGCTCGAACGTCTCGCCCAGCGCCCCGATCTCCCGCAAGGCGCGCGGCTCATGCCGTGCCGCGGCCGATTCGAGGAGGTCGGCTGGCCGGAGGTCGATCTCGTCAATGCGAGCTTCGCCCTGCCGCTTTGTCGAGCGGCGGAATTCCCGGCGCTATGGCGAAAGATCGCGCGCTCGCTCAAACCGGGTGGGCGTTTCGCGGGCCAGCTCTATGGCACGCGCGACAGCTGGGCCGCGGATCGCGCGATGATGTTTTTCGACGAGGCGGATGCGCGCCGTCTTTTCGATGCCTATGCGCTCGAAATGTTCGACATCGAAGAGAGCGATTCCGTCACGCCGCGCGGCAGCGCCAAGCACTGGCACATTTTCCACATCGTCGCGCGGCGCCGCTGACCCGCGCCTCAGCGCCAGTGGTGGTAGCGGTGGTAATGCGGACCGCCGCCGATGATCACCGTGCCGGAGACCGGCGGACCATAATAGTAATAATAAGGGTCGCCATAATAGCCGCTGCCATAATACCCGGTGCCGTAGTAAGCGTCGCCGTAGTAAGCGTCGTTGGGATAGGCGACGCAGCCGCTCACGCCCAAAACCGCCACGGCGAGCACTAGCGCAAGTTTCGCTTTCGAGAAGTTACGCATGGGAGGGAGCTCCTTTCCGGTTGCGCCTGCGTGCTCGTTCTCTTGAGAACGCGCGGCAAGGCCGATTTCTCCCTTTGCCTTCAAAATGTCATCTGGATTGCGCGGTCCCGCCATGTTAGGACTGAGGCGGGATCGAATCGGGGGAGTAAGGTTCATGCTAGGTTGCATTGCCGCGCCGCGCGCTCTTGCCGCGGGAGCGGTGGTTTCGTTGCTGCTCTTCGGCGCACAGGCCAGCCTCGCCGCGGAAACGCCGCTGCAGCGCGGCACCTATCTGATGAACAGCATCGTCGCTTGCGGCAATTGCCACACGCCCAAGGGGCCGGACGGCAAGCCGATCGCGGGCAAGGAGCTCTCGGGCGGCGATCCCATCGACTCGCCGGTGTTTCATGCTGTTCCCGGCAACATCACGCAGGACAAGGCGACCGGCATCGGCCTTTGGACCGACGCGCAGATCATCGACGCGATCCGCAACGGCAAGAAGGCTGACGGCACGATCATCGGTCCGCCCATGCCGATCGAATTCTATCGTGGCATGTCGGACAGCGACGTCAAGGCGATCGTCGCCTATCTGCGCACGGTGAAGCCGATCAGCAACAAGGTCGAGAAGTCGACCTACAAGATTCCGCTGCCGCAAAGCTATGGACCGCCGGTCACGCATGTGGCCGACGTGCCGCGCAACGATCATCTCGCCTATGGCAAATATCTCGCGACCGGGCTCGGCCACTGCATGGATTGCCACACCCCGGCCGTTCAAGGCCGGCCCGATTTCTCGCGCATGGGCGCCGGCGGCAATCCCTTCGGCGCGCCGGGTGGCGGCGTGGTGATCTCGGCGAATTTGACGCCCGGCAATCCGAACGGCATCGCGGGCTGGACCAATCAGCAGGTGAAGGACGCGATCACCAAAGGCAAGCGTCCGGATCGTCCGCTGGTCCGCCTCATGGCCTTCGACTGGTATCAGCACATGACCAACGCCGATCTCAACGATCTGATCGCGTTTCTGCGCTCGCTGAAGCCGGTGAAGCCGTCATAGGAGCCGAGTTTGGTGCCGGATGAGGGGATCGAACCCCCGACCTTCGGTTTACAAAACCGCTGCTCTACCGCTGAGCTAATCCGGCATATCAAGGACTGTCGGCTTGACCGCTTGAGGACCGCGGGCGCGCCGTGGGACCCAATCTGGACTGACCGGGATTTTTAGCCCGCCTTCTTGCTTCACGCCAGTTCGGCAATGACCGCCGCCGCTTTGGCGTTGACCCGGGGGGTGTTGGATTGACCTTCGCCAGCCCTCCCCATAGATTTGTCGATAAGAATGCTCAATTGGGGACGGGCATCCCGGCGGTGCCCCGGATGGCGCGGACCCAAGCGGCAGGAGACGCGGGATATGCGCATCGTCGATTCGCACTTCCACTGGCGGCCCCGTTCGGTGCTCGAGCGGATTTGCAAGCGCAAGGATTTCCCGATTGCCGCGCCCAACAACAAGGGCGGCTATCTCTATCGCCGCAAGGAAGGCGGCCGACCGATCTCCAACGCCGGCGGAGAATGGTTCGATCTCGATGCCTTGCTCGCGCATTTGGGCAGCCTCGGCCACGATTTCGAGGTGGTGTGCTCGATCGGCCCCTTCTCGGTCGCGTTCTCCGATTTCGAGGCCGAGGAAGGCCGCGACCTCGCGATGATGTGGAATGAAGAGATGGCGGCGATGCAGAAGAAGCACAGGGGCCGCTTCCACGGCACCGGCGCGCTGCCGCTGGTCGACACCAGGGTCGCGGTCGAGGTGATGGAGCACGCGGTCGAAGAGCTCGGTCTCTGCGGGATGAATCTTCCCGGCAGCATCCGCACCGATACCCGCATCGACGCCGAACGGCTCGAGCCGCTCTATGACCGCGCCGAGGAGCTCGGCGTGACCTTGTTCATGCATCCGACCGACGGCATCTACGAAGAGATGCTCGACGGCTATGGCGGCGCGCTCTATTTGAGTCTCGGCCGCGTCATCGATGTCAGCGTCGCCGCGTACCGGCTCGTCCTCTCGGGCATCATGGAGCGGCATCCGAAGTTGAAAATCTTCGTCTCGCACACGGGCGGCGCGCTGCCCTATCAGTCAGGCCGCATGGACAAGAACTCCAAGGCCGCGAAGCTGCCGCGCGACCCCAGCACTTACCTCAAGCGCATGGTCACCGACACGGTCTCGCCGCACAGCGCGGGCATGAAATTCGCGATCGACTATTACGGCGTCGACAATGTCATGTACGGCACCGACTTTCCGTGCTGGGACCCGAGCACGTGTCTCAGACTCTTCAACGAGATCGGCCTTTCCGCCGCCGATCAGGAAAAGATCTTCTTCCATAATGCGCGCCGCATTCTCGGCTTGAAGGACGCGGTTCCCGCCAAGCAGAAGACGGTCGCGCACGAAACCGCGCCGGCTTGAGTTTTCGGCTGGCTCAGCGATAGCCCGTAACGACGCTCCCGTTGCGGGGTTTTTTCTGCCGCGGCGCGAAAGAAGAGCGGCATCGCACTGCTCCGCATCGCGCAACGCCGCAGCCAGGAAGGTGCCAAGGAAGCTGAGATGTTGTAAACACGCGCGCGGTGCCCTTGGTTTAACGTCCGGGTGATCGGTGTCCTCTCGGAATCAAAACGACTTTGTGATCGTCGGGGCCGGAGCCGCGGGGCTTATGGCGGCGCGCGAGCTCGCGCAAGCCGGAAAGAGCGTCACCCTGCTCGAGGCACGGGACCGTTGCGGCGGTCGGATCGAGACGCTGCCGGTGGCGGAATTTGGTTATCCCGCCGAGGGCGGCGCGGAATTTGTGCATGGCGCCGCAAGCCATACCCGCGCCCTGATGGCTGAGGCCGGACTATCCCTGACCCTATCCCGCGGGACAGCCTGGCACGCCGCAGACGGCGTGCTCGCGATCGACGACCGCGCGACGCCCCACGCGGAGGAATTCCATCGTGCATTGAGCGCGCTGAAGAACGACGTGCCAGTCGCCGAATTTCTCGCGCGCCATTTCGCCGATCCGGACTATGCCGAGTTGCGGCGCTCCGTCACCCGGATGGTCGAGGGTTACGATGCGGCGGATCCCGGCCGCGCCAGCACCTTCGCGCTGCGCGAGGAATGGATGGGACGCGGCCTCGGCCAACAGGGGCGGATTGCCGAAGGCTATGGTGCGCTCATCGGATTCCTCTTGACCGAGTGCCTCCGGCATGGCGTGGCGGTTCATTTCGGCGCAGTCGTGACCACTATCGACGCCGATGGCCAGAAGGTCACGGTCCGCTGTCGGAATGGCAGCTGCCTCGTTGCGGATGGCGCGATCCTCGCCGTGCCGCTGCCGCTTCTGCGCAGCATCGCCTTGCCAGCGGAGGCGGGCGCAATTGCCGCTGCCGCTCTCGCCGATATCGGTTTCGGCAATGTGGTCAAGATTCTGCTTCGGTTCTCGCGAAGCTGGTGGGCCGATCATGCTAGGCAAAATCTCGCGGACATGTCGTTCCTGTTTTCGAACGCCGCGGTTCCGACGTGGTGGACTCAATTCCCCGAGCAGCATCCCGTCCTGACCGGCTGGTTGGCGGGACCGAGGGCCGACGCCGCCGCCACGCTTTCGAGCAACGACCTCATCGAGCGGGCGCTCGGCTCGCTCGCCCAAAATTTTGCGGTATCCCGGGACTGGTTGAAGGGCTTGCTCGTCGCCTCGCGCGCAATCCATTGGGGTGCCGATCCCTTTGCCTGCGGCGCCTATTCCTATGCCACCCCGGACACGCCGCAAGTGTTGGCTCGCCTCGATCGCGCAGATGCGAAGGTGTGGTTTTCGGGCGAAGCGTTCTACGGCGGTCCGGAAATGGGCACGGTGGAGGCGGCGTTGGCCAGCGGATGGCAGGCCGCGCGGAAGATCCTGGCGCGCGGCGCATAATCGTAGACCTGCATCGCGGCATGCAATTCGCTGCCGATCCGCGTTTCCATCGATCCCGACATCCGACCGGCGATTCTAAGTCTTGTAGCTCGGATCGATCCGGTCGAGCTTGCGGCTTGGTTGGGATGCGGTCCGCACCGGGCTTGGCGCCGGCGGCAACCGCCGGCTAGTTTCTTCCTCTCAAGACGAGGTGCCGAGCGGTGAGCGGTCCAACGGAGATGTTCGACGTCGTGATCGTCGGCGGCGGCAACGCCGCCTTCTGCGCTGCACTCGCCGCGCGCGAGACATGTGACCGCGTCCTCGTGCTCGATCGCGCTCCGGAAGCCGAGGCCGGCGGCAATTCCCGCTTTACGGCGGGATTGATGCGCATGGCCTATGCCGGCGTCGATGACTTGAAGCGCGTCATACCGGAACTGAGCGAAGAGGAGATCGCTCGCAGCGATTTCGGCACCTACACCGCGGAGCAATTCCTCGACGACATGGCGCGCGTCACCGAGTATCGCTGCGATCCCGATCTCACCGAAATCCTCGTGCGGCGCAGCCTCGACACGGCGGCGTGGATGCGCGCCAAGGGGGTGCGCTTCACGGCCGCCTGGGGCCGCCAAGCCTTCAACATCGGCGGCCGGTTCAAGTTCTGGGGCGGGCTCACGGTCGAGTCCGTCGGCGGCGGCGAGGGGCTCATCGCTTCGCTCACCGCTGCGGCACGCGAGCACGGCATCGACATCCGCTACCGGGCGCGCTGCCTCGACCTCCTTGCCGACGATGACGGCGTGAAGGGCGTCAGGGTCCGGCAGAATGGCCGCACCACCCAAATCGGCGCGCGGGCCGTCGTTCTTGCCTGCGGCGGATTTCAGGCCGACCCCGAAACGCGCACGCGTTATCTCGGGCCGGGCTGGGAACTCGCGAAGGTGCGCGGCACGCGGTTCAACACCGGCGACGGCATCCGGATGGCGCTCGCGATCGGCGCGGCCGCTGTCGGCAACTGGTCCGGCTGCCATGCCGTGGCGTGGGAACGCAACGCCCCCGATTTCGGCGACCTCGCAATCGGCGACCAGTTTCAAAAACATTCCTACCCGTGGGGCGTCTACATCAACGCGCTAGGCAAGCGCTTCATCGACGAGGGCGCCGATTTCCGCAACTACACCTACGCCAAATATGGCCGCGTGATCCTGTCGCAGCCGGGTCAGTTTGCGTGGCAGATTTTCGACGCGAAGGTGAAGGCGCAGTTGCGCGACGAATACCGCATCAAGCAGGTGACGAAGCGCGTCGCGGGCACGCTCGAGGAGCTCTGCCGCAGCCTCGAGGACACCGACGGCGAGGCGGCGCTCGCCGAGCTCCAGCGCTACAACGCGGCCGTCCGCCAGGACATCCCGTTCAATCCGAATGTGAAGGATGGGCGCTGCACCCAAGGGCTCGCAATCCCCAAATCCAACTGGGCGAACACCATCGACACGCCGCCCTTCGAGGCTTACGCCGTGACCTGCGGCATCACCTTCACCTTCGGCGGGCTGAAGATCGACGGCAACGCCCAGGTGATCTCTTCCGACGGCGAGCCGATTCCCGGGCTTTACGCGGCAGGCGAGCTCGTCGGCGGGATCTTCTGGTTCAACTATCCGGGCGGCAGCGGCCTCACCAACGGCGCCGTGTTCGGCAAGATCGCCGGCGGCTCCGCGGGGCGCGCGGCGCTGGCCAACCGCTGACGGCAACGACGCATCGCCTCAGCGCGCGGCAATCGGCGTGCGCCAGCGGAAGGCGCCGGCCTCGAGCCGCGCGAAAACGCCGTGCTCAAGGATCAACATCAGCACCACGAAGAGGATGATCCAGGCCAGCACCCGGCCCATGTCGGACTGGTTGAACCAGAACGAAAACATGTAGCCGATTCCAAATTTGAGACCGAAGGTCTCGGCGAGGGCGACGATCTTCCAGGTCATGCCGAAGGCGTAGCGGAAGGCCGAGAAGATGTATGGCAAGAGCTGGGGCAGATAGATGCGCTTGAGCCGCAAGCGGCGTCCCGCTTTGAAGGTGACCGCCATATCGATCAGCGATTTGTCCATCGCCCGGGCGCCTTCGGCGATGTTGACCGCGACATAGGGCGTCACCAGCACCACCACCGCGACGAGCCCGCCGGCCTCGCTGAAGCCGAACCACAACACGGAGAGAAACACCATGAGGATCGTCGGCAGGGTGAGCAGCGAGGGGATGATCGCCTGCATCCAGCTGTCGAAGCCGCGGCTAAGGCCCATCGCCAGGCCGAGACCGATGCCGGCGAGCATCGCGGCGCTGAAAGCGACGACGATGCGCGCCAGCGTAATGCCGATATCGAACCAGGACGATTCGCCTTCCGGCCCGGCCGAGGTGAGGATGCTGGCAATGCCGCGCGCGACCGCCAGCGGCCCAGGCAGGATCTCGGGATCGGCGATGAGCGTCGCGCCCAGCCACCAGATGAAGATCAGCAGCAGGATCGATGCCGCCCGAAGAGAAAGCGTCCTCATCGCCGCCGTCCTAACACACTGCAGGAATATTAAAAAACAATGTCATCGCGAGACCGCGTCCCTCGACAAGTTCGGGATGAGGGCGGTCGTGGCGATCCATGGAACCGCGCGAGCCCGCAAGAGTCTGGATTGCTTCGTCGCGCTTCGCACTCCTCGCAATGACGACGGGTTGCGGCACGTGTTAGCCCTTCGTCTCGAGGACGCTGAAGAATTCGCGCATCAGCTCCCGCTCCAGCTCGAAGACTCGCTGATCCTCGGGCGCGCGCGGCCGCGCGATGTCGACAGCGATATGCTTGAAGATGCGCGCCGGCCTGGTCTCCATCATGTAGATGTGATCGGAAAGTAGCACCGCCTCGGCGAGGTCATGCGTCACGAAGAGGATCGCCGGCCGCGCGCGGGTCATGATCGCCATCAGGTCGGCGCGCAGCTTGCGCGCCGTGATCGCATCGAGATGGCTGAACGGCTCGTCCATCAGCAGGATATCGGGCTCGATGGCGAGCGCCCGGGCGATCGCGACGCGTTGCTGCATGCCGCCCGAGAGGTTGAGCGGATAATTGGCCTCCTGCCCGGCGAGGCCGACCAAGCGAAGATGCTCGCTCACGAGGTCCGGCCAGCGCTCGCGCGGAATCTCCTGTGCTTCGAGAACGAACTCGATGTTCTGCTGCACTGTCAGCCAGTTGAGGAGGCGCGGCGTCTGGAAGACATAGGCGATGCGCGGCGGCGCCTGCCCCCGGCCGGGCTTCGGCGACAAGGTCACGGCGCCGGAATCATAGCTTTCGATCCCGGCGATGATGTTCAGCAGCGTGGATTTGCCGCAGCCGGACGGGCCGACGATGCTGACGAATTCGCCGTCGGCGACGCTCACGCTCATGTCTTCGATCACAACGAAATCCGCCGTGCCGCCCGGCGCGGGAAACCGCTTCGTCAGCTTCGCGACCTTGATGATGGCTGGCGAAGCCGGCGCGCGCGCATCGCCGGCGAGCCCCTGATCATACCGCAAGCTGAGGCCTCCAGGCAAAGCTGCGCGCCGCCCAGATTCGGAAGACCAGCAGGTCGATCAGCACCATGACGATCATGAAGCTCAGCCCCCAAGCGAGCATCATGTCGACTCGCGTATCCTGGAACCAATACATGAGCTGCTGCCCGACGCCGCCGCCGATGCCGAAAGCTTCGGCGACGAGCGCGATCTTCCACGACAAGGATAGCGAGATCCGCAGGGACGAGAAGACGAAGGGCATGAGCTGCGGCAGCAGCACCTTGCGCAGCATGAGCGAGCGGCCGGCGCGGTAGACCGACCCCATCTCCAAGAGGCTGCGCTCGACCGCTTTCGTGCCCTCCCAGATGTTGATCACGACAAAAGGCGTGACGATCAGCGCGATCGTCAGGATCGGTGCGGCCTCCGATGCGCCGAACCACAGCACCGAAACGAAGGCCCAACAGATCGCCGGAACGGTCAGCAGGACCATGATCCAGCTATCGAGGAAGATCTCGATCGAGCGCCGAAGCCCCATCAGCAGGCCCAGCGCTGTGCCGATCACCATCGATATTGCGAAGCCCTCGAAGATGCGTGCCAGCGTTTGCCCGACGATGAGATAGGAGCCGGGATCGCTATAGATATCGGCCATGCGCTCGACCAGGGCAACCGGCCCGGGCAGAAACACCGGCAGGAAGAACAGCGATATCCCTTGCCAGATCAGCAGCCCGCCGATGATCGCAATCGCCATCTGGACGGAACGGTTGCCGATGCCGAGCGCCCGCATGCCGTACTCTCCGCTTAGCTGCCAAAAGTCAGCGCGTATTTCTCTTTCGGCGGCACTGCATCGAGGACGCCGTAGCGCTTGGCGAGGTCGAGGAACTGCCATTCGGCCGCGATGACCTTCGCATTCCAATCGGGCAGGAAAATCAAGCCCTCGGCGAGCCATTTCTTATACGTGGCGGCCGACGCCGGATCGGTGACGCCAGCGAGCGCGCCATGCGCTTTGACGGCGGCATCGAAATTCTCGGGCTTTGCTACCCAGCGGAAGGACTCTTCCATCGCCGCGGTGAAATTCTTCGCCCGCGTGCGGTCCTCATCGACCCAGCTGCGCCACGCGACCAGCGGCGCCGCCCAGACCAGCGGGAATCCCGTCTTCTTCTTCCAAAACTCATTGACCGAGAAGACCGAGCGGAATTTTTCCGGCTGCGATCCCGCCCTGACCGTGAACGAGCTCTCGTTGATCATCGCATCGACCTGGCCGGACTGCAGCATCTTGAAGAGCGCCGGCGGGGCGACCTGCACCAAGGTCGCGTCTTTGGTCACATCGGGCCCGCCCGCGTCCATGATCGCGACGCGCGCTGCCTTGAACGCGCCAGCGCCCGTCGACCACACGCCAACGCGCTTGCCCTTGAGGTCGGCGATCGTTTTTATCGGCGAATCCTTGTGCACGAACACTTCCTGGAACACCGTGAGTCCGCCGCCGATGATTACCCAATCGACCCCCTGGTTGATCTTCGCGATGGAATCGATGCCGGAATAGGTCGTCGCTTGGCATTCCTTGCTCGGCAGGCCGGCGAGGAAGCCGGCGAAGGGCCGCGCGTCGATATCGATATCGATGCCGTGGCGCGTGAAAACACCGGCATCTTTCGCGCCGAAATAGGCAAGCACGAAGATGCTATCGCGCGGGATAACAATTTTTACAGGCGTTGCCGCCGCTTTCGCCAGGCGCGGCACGGCAATTGCACCCGATGCCAGCGCTGCGAATCCCGCCAGGACCGTGCGTCTCTTCATCTCAACCTCCCGTTCCAAACGTTCTTTGACGGCCCTGTCCACTTGGTACCGTCGAATGACATTGGGCGACGACGTGACTGTGCGCGACTTCGCCTGTTCCGCCACCATTATGATGCAAGCGCTAACTTTTGCAAATCGTCAGGGCGACGGCGTCGGGGGCCTCTCAGCTCCTCGCGCGCTCCATTGCGACTTCGGCTTCGAGACTCTCGCGATCGCGATAGATCGAGGCCACTGCGAGCACGCGGCCGCCCTTCTTGTAGCGCAGCACGCAATCGCGCCCGGCAATGTTGCCGTCGACCGCGATCTCGTCCCAGCTTTCGGCATGGCCGACATAATTGATCGGCACGTCGTAATGCTGGCTCCAGAAGAACGGCACGGCATCGAAAGCCTGACGCTGGCCAAGGAGGTTGAACGCGGCGGTCGCACCCTGGCGCTCGGCGGCGACCCAATGCTCGATGCGGATCGCTTGGCCGCTATGCCGGTCGGGCCAGCGCGCGATGTCGCCGGCGGCGAAAATCTCCGGCGCGCTGGTCTGGAGATACTGATCGACGGCGACGCCGCGGTCGATCTTCAGCCCGGCTTTTTCGGCGAGCGCGACGCGCGGCCGCACGCCGACGCCCATGACCACGAGGTCGGCCTCGAGCACGGCGCCGCTATTCAGCGCGACCTCTTTGGCGTCGATCGCGGCCGGCGTGTTCTCGAGATGGAAGACGACGCCATGCTCTTCATGGAGGGCGCGCACGAAAGCGCCCATCTCGGCGCCGAGGATGCGCTCCATCGGCACTTTCTCCGGCGCGACGACATGGACCTCGATGTTGCGATGGCGCAGCGAGGCGGCCACTTCGAGGCCGATGAAGCTCGCGCCGATCACCACCGCGCGGCGCGCGCCCGCGGCGCGCGCGATGATGGCGCGGGAATCCGCGAGCGAGCGCAGCGTGAAGACATGCGGCAAATCGGCACCGGGCAGGCGCAGCCGAATGGGCTCGGCGCCGGTCGCGAGCAGGAGGCGGTCATAGGCGAGCTTGCCGCCATTGCTGAGCGTCACTTCGCGGGCGCGCGGATCGATCGCCGCGACCGCTGATTTGAGGCGCAAATCGATCTTGTTGCCGGAGTAGAAGTCGTCCGGCCGCAGCGGAATCCACTCCTCGGGCGCGTTGCCGGCAAGATAGTCCTTCGACAAATTCGGCCGGTCGACCGGCGGCGCGTCGTCGTCGCTGACCATGACGATGCTGTTGCCATAGCCTTCGCGGCGCAAGCGCTCGGCGGCGGCAAAGCCGGCGGCACCGCCGCCAACGATGACGATCTTTCCCGGCGTGGCGGACGCAGCCGCAGCGCGAGATTTCTTCGGTGCCACCGGCTTCTTGTCGCGGACGAAGATCTTGCCGGCGCGCTGCTCGACCGACCAGCAGACGAGCGGGCTCAGCGCCGGTGCGTGCAGCGCCTCGCCGGTGCGGATGCTGAAGCAGGCGTGATGCCAGGGGCAGCGCACCGCGTCGCCGGTCAGGATTCCGTCGCCGAGCGGCCCGCCGTAATGCGAGCACGTCGCGCCGATGGCGAAAATCTCGCCGCCGCGGCGCGCGAGCAGCACGTTTTCCTCGCCCACATGTCCGACCAGCATCTGGCCCTCGGCAAGCTCGCTGGCCGCAATGCCTGCCGCCAGGTCGGGCCCGGTTGTCGACGGTGCGTCACTCATCGAATCCTCCTTTGCCACGAATTGGATGCCGGACGGCGCAAAAGGTTCCCGCGGCCCGGCGCCGGCGACGATCGGATCAGCGCATCGTCGGCATGGTGAATTCGGCGCCGGCGCGGATGCCCGTGGGCCAGCGCGACAGCACGGTCTTGAGCTTCGTATAGAAACGCACGCCTTCGGGGCCGTGGACATGGTGATCACCGAAAAGCGAGCGTTTCCAGCCGCCAAAGGAGTGGAAGGCCATCGGCACCGGGATCGGCAGGTTGACGCCGATCATGCCGATCTTGGCACGCGTCGCGAAATCGCGCGCCGCGTCGCCGTCGCGGGTGAAGATCGCGGCGCCGTTGCCGAATTCATGCGCGTTGACGAGGCCGAGCGCCTCTTCGTAATCCGCGGCGCGCATGACGGCGAGCACCGGGCCGAAGATCTCTTCCTTATAGATTCGCATCTGCGGCGTGACATTGTCGAAGAGACTGCCGCCGAGGAAATAGCCCTTCTCATAGCCTTGCAGCTTGAAGCCGCGGCCATCGACCACGAGCGTGGCGCCCTCCTCGACGCCGATATCGACATAGCGCGTCACGCGCTCGTAGGCCTCGCGCGTCACCAGCGGCCCCATCTCGGCATCGGGGTCGGTATAGGGGCCGAGCCTCAAACCGCGTACGCGCGGCGTGAGCTTCTCGATCAGCGCGTCGCCCGCCTTGCCGACCGCAACCGCGACCGACACCGCCATGCAGCGCTCGCCGGCCGAGCCATAGGCCGCACCCATGAGCGCATCGACCGCCTGGCCTATATCGGCATCGGGCAGCACCACCATGTGATTCTTGGCGCCGCCCAACGCCTGCACGCGCTTGTTGCTGGCGCTGGCGCGGTGAAAGACATGCTCGGCGATCGGCGTCGAGCCGACGAAGCTCACCGCATCGATGCCGGGATGATCGAGGATCGCGTCGACGGCGCTCTTGTCGCCGTTGACGACATTGAACACGCCTGCTGGCAAGCCGGCTTGCGCCAGCAGCTCGGCGAGGAGGAGGGGCGGCGAGGGATCGCGCTCCGACGGCTTCAACACGAAGCTGTTGCCGCAGGCGATTGCAACCGGGAACATCCACATCGGCACCATTGCCGGGAAATTGAACGGGGTGATGCCGGCGCAGACGCCCAAAGGCTGGCGCACCCCGTAAGAATCGATATTCGCGCCGATATTCTCGGTGAATTCGCCTTTGAGGAGTTGCGGGATGCCGCAGACGAATTCGACCACCTCGATGCCCCGCGTGACCTCGCCGGTCGCATCGGTCAGCACCTTGCCATGCTCGCTGCCGATGAGCGCCGCGAGCTTGCCGCGGTTCTGCTCGAGCAGCTCCTTGTATTTGAACATGACGCGGGCGCGGCTGATGGGCGGCGTCGCCGCCCAGGCGGGAAAGGCCGCGCGCGCCGCTTTGACCGCAGTATCGATCTCGCCGCCATCGGCGAAAGCGACGCGCGCCGTGATCTCGCCGGCGGCGGGATTGAAGACATCGCCGAAACGGCCGCTTTTGCCCGCGACACGCTTGCCGGCGATGAAATGCCCGAGTTCTACGACCATGCGCGCTCTCCGCTTATTTCAATTCTTTCAACGCATAAACCGGCAGCCGAGCCTTGTCGTTGCCGGCTCGTTTTGCCCGGCCGCTTCACCACACCGATCCATCCGTCGAGATCTGCGGCGTTGATTTCGCCACTCTCGGCCCGCCCCTGATCCTTTCACTACGCGGGCGGGAAAGGAAACCACTTTTGCGCTATCCTCGGCATAACAACCAGCAAGCGAGGCGCGCGATGCGTGGAGTTGGGCTTTTCACTTGGGGCGGACCCGAGGTGCTTCAGGTCATCGATCTTCCGGAAATCCATGCCGGGGCGGGGCAGGTGCGCATCCACAACCATGCGGCGACCGTTAACCCGACCGATGTCAGCACGCGCAACGGCTCGCGCGCCGAGCAGCAAAAGGCCGATCCGCCGCCTTACGTGCCGGGCATGGAGGCGGGCGGCATCATCGACGAGGTCGGCGCCGGCGTGACCGGTCTCAAGCCCGGCGACGCGGTGCTGGCGATCGTCGTGCCGAAAGGCAGCCATGGCGCCTATCGCGAGCAGATCGTGCTCGATGCGCGCTCGGTGGTGCTCGCGCCCAAGGGTAAGTCGCATGCCGAGGCCGCCAGCCTGCCGATGAACGGGCTGACCGCGCGTCGCTCGCTCGATCTCCTCGGGCTGAAGCCGGGCCAGGTCATCGCAGTCACCGGCGCCGCCGGGGCTTATGGCGGCTATGTCGTACAGCTCGCCAAGACTGGAGGCCTGACGGTGATCGCCGATGCGTCCGAGAAGGACGAGGCGCTGGTCAAAGCATTGGGCGCCGATATCGTCGTGCGCCGCGGTGACGATGTCGCCGCGCGTATCCGCCAGCATTTTCCGCAAGGCGTCGACGGCCTTGCCGATGGCGCGGTGCTGAAAGAGCTCGTCATCCCCGCGGTGAAGGATGGCGGCGCTTTTACTTCGGTGCGCGGTTTCCCCGGCGTGCCGACGCGCGATATCCGCTTCTCGATCACCTTCGTGCGTGACTACGCTTTCGAGCGCGCCAAGCTCGACCGGCTGCGGCAGCTTGTGGACGAGGGCAAGATCACGCTGCGCGTCGCCGCCATCTATAAGCCCGAGCAGGCCGCAGAGGCCCACCGCCGTCTCGAGGCCGGCGGCACCCGCGGCCGCATCATCATCGGGTTTTGAGCGAACGGAAAACATACGGCTCCCGCGATGAAGGATAGTGAGCAGCCCGGCTTGGAACAGAAATGGGAGTCCTACGCTCCCGAGCAGCATGCCATTTGGCGCATCCTGTTCCATCGCCAGGAAGCGATCCTCGCGCGCCGCGCCTGCCGGCCTTTTCTCGACGGTTTGAAGGCGCTTGGTGTCGAAGCCGAGGGCATTCCCGATTTCCGCCGCCTGAACGAAAAGCTCGAGCGTGCGACGCGCTGGCGCATCGTCGCGGTGCCCGGCCTCGTCGCCGACGACGTGTTCTTCGCGCATCTCGCCAATCGGCGCTTTCCCTCGACCTGCTTCATCCGCCGCCAGGATCAGCTCGACTATTTGCAAGAGCCCGACATCTTTCACGATATCTTCGGCCATGTGCCGATGCTGATGAATCCGGTCTTCGCCGATTATATGGAGGCCTATGGCAAGGGCGGGCTCAAAGCGCTGCGACTTCACAATCTCGAGCATCTCGCGCGGCTCTATTGGTACACGGTCGAGTTTGGCCTCATCGCGACGCCGGAAGGTCTGCGCATCTACGGCTCGGGCATCGTCTCGTCGAAAGGCGAATCGATCTATTGTCTCGAAGACCCGAAGCCCCGCCGCATCGCCTTCGATCTGCTGCGCGTCATGCGGACGCGCTATCGCATCGACGATTATCAGGAAAGCTATTTCGTCATCGACAGCTTCGAGCAGCTTTTCGAAGCGACGCAGCCCGATTTCACGCCCTATTATGCCGAACTCGCGAAGCTGAGCGATCTCGATCCTGACGATGTTCTGCGGAGCGACCGATTGCTGCGGGCCAATCCTGCCTAAGCGTGATCCGCCGGCATATCTTGGCCAGAATGGTGGTTTTCCGATGACGGGCGGGGGCGAACAACGCCCCCGCGAAGCGCTCGTCCGCATCGCCCGTCAGTATGACGAAATGGCAGACAGGCTTCGCGCGGAGGAGGCGAAGCGATAGCACGGAACATGGACGCGACAGCGATCTATCTGCGATCTATCTGAAAGCGCGCGACTGCCGGCGCTTGGCGATCGCCATCCCGGAGGGCGATCCCGCGCGGCATTCGCTCTTGGCCTACGCCGCGGGATTGGAGGCGCGAGCGGACAACACGGCTTTCGGTCGACCGCTCTGCGCGAGGAGAGGCGGCGGCGATTGAGGCGACATGGCCGCCGGTGGAAAGGGCGCTCGGGCGCATCTCGCCCCTCGCCGATGACTTTGCCACGCGCCGCCGCTATACTCGCAAGCACTTATCGACGCTTTGTTTGCGAGGAACGCCATGTACACCGAGGTCATGGTCGACGAGCCGATCGAGAAGATCGCCGATGATTGGGACTTCCTCGAAGACAAGATTGCCACGAAGTTTTCGACGTTCCGCGAATTCGGCCAAAACATCTATGGCATCCGCCGGCGCGCCGTCAGCCGCACCGAGGTGGTCGATCTCAAGAAGGGCAAGTTCAGCAGCCTGCTGCTCGGGCCGCAGGGCATTGTCGGCACGGGCCGCAATCCGCTTCATTTCCATATCACCACGGCGGGCACGCCGCACCGCATTCCGCACAGCCTCGGCTATTGGCACATCAACGACATGGACGAGCTCTATCTGCCGGTGCCGGGCGCGGGCGAAGATTCGCTCGGTTATTTCCTCGTGATCATGCAGACGCCCAAGGGCAATGAAGGCGAGAGCTTCGCCTGGTATTGCGAGAAATGCGTCACCATGCTCCACGAGGTTCACTATCGCAGCGGCGAACTCGGCCTCAAGGGCTTCTGGCGCGCCGAGGAAAATGCGATCCGCGCCTATAACAGCGACGCGGCGCACCGGACTTGTCCCGAATGCGGCCATGTCAATCCCCTCGGCTATGTCTGGAATACCGCGAAGGATACCGAGGAAGAGCGCGCGGCACGCGCTCTCTGGTAAAATCGCCGCGCCGCCAGCGCCGAAATTTCACAGTTTTGTCCGTCGGGGTTGCTCATGAGCGAAGACAATCCGTGGTCGCCCGAATGGGCCAACGCGGTCTTTCCGCTGGAAGAGCGCGAGCTGCGCTGGAAGAAAGTGCGGGGCCTCATGGCGCGCGATGGCATCGATCTCATCATCTGCCTGCCGAACACGCATAATTACGACCGCGCCCAGGCGGATAGCCGCTATCTGACGCAACTCGGCGAAAACGGCGACGAGACCACGGTCGCCTTTCCGGTCGAGGGCAAGGTCACGGCCTGGCTGTCGCGCGGCGGCGCATGGCCCGGCTCTAACTGGGTCGGCGATATCCGGCCGCAGGTGCGCGGCGGCGGTGGTACGACCATAACCTCGTGGCTCAACGAGAATCCGCCTTATCAGAAGGCGACGATCGCGATCGCCGGCCTGACCGCGTCGCCGCTGTCGCATATGCGCTCGGCCGAAGGCGAGGTGATGTGGGGCTCGGTCGAGCTGCTGAAGAAGAATTTTCCGGCGGCTCGCTTCGTGTCGGCGACACCGATCCTCGGTGAAGCGCGCTATCGCAAGAGCGCCGCCGAAATCGACTATATCCGCCGCGGCACCAGGATCGCCGAGATCGAGCTCGAAGCCTTGCGCCGCCACGCCCGCGAAGGCGCGTCGGAGCGCCAGCTCTTCGCCGAGATGATCTATGCCAATGCGAGCGCGGGCGGCAGCTTTCCGCCGCAGATCGGCTGGTGCAGCGGACCGCAGGGCCGCGTCTATCACCGCATCGCGCAGCCCTCGTTCCGCAAGCTCGCGCGCGGCGATGCGATGCTGCTCGAGATCGAAGGCCGCTGGGGCGGCTATATCGCGCAAATCGATCAGACCCTGGTGATCGCCGAGCCCACGCCGGAGATGATCGAAGGGATGAAGCTGACGATCGAGGCGTTCGAGCGCGTGCGGGCCAAGATGGCGCCCGGAGCCCGGATCGCCGACCTTATCGCGGCGGCGAGCCTCAAGAGCCGCGACGGCCGGATCGAGACCGGCCTCGGCTTTCATGGCCGCGGCACCGGCAATGACGGCCCGCTTCTGGTGGCGTTCCGTCCGGAGCCGCAACAGGTCCTCGACATCGTCATCGAGGAGGATTGCGCATTCATCATCAAGCCGTCGGCTCGGGTCGATGGGGTCGAGGATTACAGCCGGTGGGGCGATAGCGTCGTCGTCACCGCGCGCGGCGCCGAGCGGCTCGGGACGCGCAAGCCCGCGCTCATTGTCCAAAACTGAGGGCGGGGCGGGCGCGCTCCGGGCGTTACCAGGCGCGCCGCGCCGCAGCTTCCTCCGGCGTGTCAGCGGCGGCATCGAAGCCATAGGCAAGAGGATGCGTCGCCTTGCAGGCGGCGCAAATCCGGCGTGTCGCGTCAGCGTTGAAGGCGCGCCCCTGCTCGAGCAGGAATGGCCAGAACGCCGCGAGGCCGTTGCGCCGGGAATCGAAGCGCTCGCGCGTCATCTCGCGGCCGCATTCGGGACAAAACCAGAGGAGAACATCCTCGCGCACGTCGCGGCACATGGCCGTCAGCAAGGTGTGATAGACGGCGCGCTCTTCCTCGACCCGCAGATAGATCATGTCGGCATCCGAAATGCGCCAAGCACCGAACAAGTGTGCGATGCGATAGGGCGTACCCGCGGTCACGGTGTGCATCATCCGCGGCCGCAACGGAAGCCGGACCGCGCGGTCATCGCGCCGCTCGATCATGCGATAGGGCGGATCCTCGGGCGACTGCCGCCCGACCCAGAGATTGTAGTTGTTCGCCTGGTGCCAGCCGCCCTCGAGCGCCGTCTCGTTGAGGGCGAATTCGTAGCAAATCGTCGGCTCGTTGGTCATGGCGCATCCTCGCTCCCCGAGCGAGGATAAAGCGCGGGCAAAGGGGTGTCACGGCAGCTCTTTTCAGGCCTCCGCTTGGTGCACACCTAGCCGTTCGTTTGGGCAACGCAATGTTGCCGCTAACGCTGTCGACAGGGGGGTGGGCCGGTCTTATCGTGAAGCACAGCCGGTGCTGAGAGCCGGCGGGGAGGGTCGCATGTTTCGCGAGCTCACGATCGACGAGCCGATCGACAAGATCATCGACGACTGGGATTTCTTCCAGGACAGGATCGTCGGCAAGTTCTCGACGTTCCGCACGGTCGGGCAGAATATCTACGGCATCCGCCGCCGCGCCATTTCGCTCGAAGCGGGGATCGTCGATCCGCGCAAGGGCAATATTTCGGGCGCGCTGGAGCTCGGCCCCAAGGGCGTCGAGTCGATCATGCACAAACCGATGCAGATCCATGTGACCACGGCCGGAACCCCGCATCGCGTCGCGCACAGCTTCGGCTTCTGGCACGTCAACGACATGGACGAGGTTTATCTCGGCCTTCCCAACCTCGAGGGCGATCCGCTGGGGCATTATCTCGTCATCATGCAAACGCCGGCTGGCACCGAGGGCGAGAGCTTCGCCTGGTATTGCCAGCAATGCCTCACGCTTCTTTACGAGTTCCGCTATCACACCGGCCAATACGGGCTGCAAGGCTTCTGGAAAGCGGAAGATCAAGCGATCCGGGATTACAACTGCGATCCGAAGAATCGCACTTGTCCCGAATGCGGCTTCGTCAATCCGCTGGGCTATAGCTGGAATTCCGCCAAAGACACGCCGGAGCAGCGCGAGGCCCGCGCGATCTGGTGAAAAGCCGTCGCGAGGGCGGCCGAGCGGCGGGGGAGGAAAGAATGCGTCTTCAAGCGATCATCGGCGCGATGCTGGCGCTCGTGACCCTGGCCGCGCTGCCGGCCGATGCGCAATCGCAGGGCGCTGCGCCGAGCGCGCCGCGCAAGCACATAAGGCTCGGCGTATCGGGCCGCCCCGATCAAGCGAGCCTCGAGATTGCCCTGCGGCGCGGCTATTTCGAGCAGGAAGGGCTCGATGTCGAAACCGTGCAGGGGACGACGGGGCAGGAGATGGTCCCATCCGTCGCCTCGAACCAGCTCCAGGCCGCGAGCGGCTCGCCCAATGCCGGACTTTTCAACGCGCTCAATCGCGGCATCGACATCCGCATTGTCGGCGATTTCGCCCATATCGGCGATGCCAAGGATCGCACCGTCGCCATCATCGCGCGGGCCGATCTCGTCGATTCCGGCAAGGTCAAAACCTTTGCCGACCTCAAAGGGCGGGTGATCTCGGAAGGGCCGGGCCCTGGCCAGATCACCCAGATCATTTTCCAGAAGCTGTTCGATGCGGCGAAAATGTCGCCGTCGGATGTCAGCGTGAAATACATCAACTTCCCCGACACGCTGGCCGGCTTCGCCAGCAAGACGCTCGATGCGAGCTTCCTCGTCGAGCCGCTGGTCACGGCGGCCGACCGTCAGAATCTCGCGCGGGTCATCATACCCGGCGGGGCGATCGATCCCGGCGCCGAGCTGTCGATCTGGATCTATTCGCCGGAATTCGCGAAGGACAAGGATGCCGGCACCCGCTTCATGGTCGCCTTTCTCAAAGGCGCGCGCGACTATTACGACGCGTTCTTTCTCGGCAAGAACAAGGACGCGACGATCGCGCTCCTCACGAAATATCTGCCGGTGAAGGATCCGACGCTGTGGGAGACCTCGCGGCAATACACCGATCTCAACGGCCGCGTGAACGTCGCCGATCTCAAGCGCCAAGCGGCCTTTCACGTCCAGCACGGAAACGTCACCGGAGCGGTGCCTGACATCGACAAATTCCTGTCGCCGGAATTCGCCGAAGCTGCGGTAAAGCAACTCGGCGAACGAAAGTAACCAGCGAAAGGCAGGCGGGATCGCGATCATGGCCGGAGAAGAAACCAACCCCTGGAAGCCGGAATGGAGCAACGCGGTGTTCTCGCTCGCCGAGCGCGACCAGCGTTGGGCGAAAGTCCGCAAGCTCATGGCGCGCGACGGCATCGACGTGATCTTCTGTCTGCCTTGCACCAACAGTCACGACCGCGGCCAAGCCGATGCGCGCTACCTGACCCAGCTCGGCGAAAACAGTGACGAGACCACCGTCGCTTTCCCGATCGAAGGCAAGGTCACGGCGTGGCATTCGCGCGGCGGCGTGTGGCCGTCCTCGAACTGGTTCGCCGACATCAGGCCGACGCCGCGCGGCACCGGCGGCGCGACGGCCAGCGCATGGCTCGATGAGAACCCGCACTACAAATCCGGCAGGATCGCGATTGCCGGACTCGATTCATCCGCGATCTCGCATATCCGCTCGGCCGAGGGCGAGGTCAATTGGCAATCGGTCGATATCCTGAAGCGCAATTTCCCCCATGCGCGCTTCGTGTCGGCGACGCCGGTTCTGGGCGAAGCGCGCTGGCGCAAAAGCGCGGAGGAAATCGATTTCCTGCGCAAGGGCACGGTGGTCGCGGAGGCGACGCTCGAGGCCGTCAACCGGCACGCGCGTCCGGGCGTCAGCGAGCGCCACGTCTTCGCGCAGATGATGTTCGCCAATGCCGATGCCGGCGGCAGCTTCACGCCGATGATCGGCTGGTCGACCGGCCCGGATGGCCGCGCCTATCACCGGCTCGAGCAACCCTCGTTCCGCAAATTCCAGACCGGCGACGCGCTGCTGCTCGAGATCGAGGGCCGATGGGGCGGCTATATCGCCCAGATCGATCAGACCTGGGGCGTCGGCACCGCGAAGCCCGAGCTCCATGACGCGATCAAGCTCGTCTTCGAAGCCTTCAACCGCGTCATGGCCAAGCTCAAGCCCGGCGTCACGGTGCGCGAGATGATCGAGGCTTCGACCTTCACGGGTCTCAACGGGCGAGCGAAGACCGGGCTCGGCGGTCATGGCCGCGGCACCGGCGATGACGGGCCTCTGCTCGTCGCCGGCAGGCCCGAATCGAACGCGGTGCTCGATCTCGTCATCGAGGAAGGCTGCTCCTTCGCCATCAAGCCATCGGTCGCGCTCGACGGCATCGGCGATTTCGCGCGCTGGGGCGAGACCGTCGCGGTGACTCGCAGCGGCGCCGAGCGGCTTGGCACGCGGCCGCAGGAGATGCGCATCCTTGTCTGACTTCGGGCTCGGAGCGATGGCATGCAATTGAAGTTCGGCATTTTCGATACCTTCTCGCATGCCGAAGGCGAGATGCTGCGCGCGGCCGAGCTTTACGACGAACATCTCGAGGATGCGCGGCTCGCCGATCGTCTCGGTTACGCGTATTTCTTCTTCATCGAGCATCAAAATGCCGGCTTCCCCTGCGTCAGCGCGCCGACGGTCTATCTCAGCGCTCTCGCTCAGGCGACGCGGCAGCTGCGCATCGGCGCGATGGTCTTCCAGATGCCGCTGCACCATCCGGTGCGCTTGGCGCAGGACACCGCGCTGATCGATCAGCTCTCGCATGGACGGTTCGACTTCGCGATCGGCTATGGCACACGCATCGGCGAGTTCGCGCCTTGGGACATGCAGTTCAAGGAACGCCGCGAGCGCGGGCTCGAGGCGATGGAGGTCGTCCTCAAGGCCTGGACCGAGGAAAAATTCTCGCATGACGGCAAGTACTGGCGCCTCAAAGACGCGTTGCCGCAGCCGCGCCCGTTTCAGCGGCCGCATCCGCCGGTCTGGGTCGGCGGCCACAGCGAGGCATCCTTCGATTATGCCGCCGCTAGCAACTTCAACCTCGCCCAGAATATCGATGTCGAGCGCCGCGCCAGCGAGAAATTCGCTTATTTCCGGGAAGCTTGGCGCAAGCACAACCATCCCGGCCCCATGCCGCAGCTCATGCTGGTGCGGCACGTTCATGTGGCCGAAACCGACGCGCAAGCGCGCGCCGAGGCCGAGCGCTGGATGCTCGACGGGCTGATCGGGCTCGACGGCGTCAAGCGCGCGAAATCGCTGCGCGTCGAAGAGGCGACGCCGCAAATGCTCGAGACCGCGCGCGTCTATTTGAAGACCGCCGAATCCTACGATTTCTGGCTCGATGAAGGCCTCGCCTTCATCGGCAGCCCCGAGACAGTCGCCCGCGACATCGCCGCCCAGCAACAGCGCATGGGCTACGACGTCCTGCTGACGCAGCACAATATCGGCAACATGCCGCACGCGCTGGCCCATCGCTCGATCCAGCTCTTCGGCGAACGGGTAATACCCGCTTTCACGACCACGTCAGAACATGCACCAGCCGGATGATCGAGGGGTCGCCGCTACCACAAGGCGCGCGCCGCCCGTTCCTCGGGCGTGTCGTGATGGACGTTCCAGGCATAGGCCAGGGGATTGACATGGCCGCATTCCGGACAGGTGCGGTTCTTCGCGTCGCTGTTATAGGCGCGCACCGCGGTCTCGGAGGATTTGAACAGGCCCTGGAGCCCAAATTCGCCGGTCGCGAAATGGCGCTCGAACAGCATCGTCAGGCATTGCTCGCAATACCATGCCCAGCTGTCGCCCTCGGGCCCCTTTGGCGTTTGCATGATCACGAGATAATGGCCGAGCGGATCGCCCTCGGGATTGGGCAGGCCGAGATAGAGCTCGTCCATGTCGTTGATGTGCCAGAAGCCGAAATTGTGGCGCACGCGATGGGGCGTGCCGCCGGTCGTGACGTGCAGGCTCATCGGATGATGGTTCACCTCGATGACGCCTTTGGGGCCGAGCTCGATCATCTGCGAGATGTTGCCCTTCAGCGGATCGATGATCGCGCTCGTGCTGAGATCGCGGCGCCGGATGCCGTAGATGTTCTGTCCGAGCGGACGGAAGCGCGTGAACTTGCCGACGATCTTTTCGTCGAAGAAATTCCAGTCGTCGACGATCTTCTCGATCGGCTCGTCGATCAGGATTTCATGAAACATGGCGGCTCTCCATCAACTCGGACAGACGACGAAATCCGTCGGCCAGCCCGTGAAGGGCTGCTGCGGCGAGACGACCATGCCGAGCGGCGCGCTCCCCATGCGGCGGGCGCCGCTGGGTGTGATTCGCACCGTGTCGCCCCAGATGAAGTTATAGCGCTTATCCGCCGCCCAGATGGTCGGCTTGACGATGTAAACCCCGTTTTCGGGCAGGCCCATCGCCATGCTGCGCTCGGTCGCCTCGTAATCGGGCTTGGCGTCGGGCGTGGTGAGGAGCAGCGGCCGATCGTCGCCGAGGCCGCGGCCGTGAACGATCAGGGAGGCTTGCGCGCCGGCGAGCGGGCCGCTGCGCAGGCTGATGCGCGTGCCGAGCTCGATGATCTTGTCGATCAGGCGCCCGACCGTCGTGCCGGGCCGGAGGGTGTCGAGCAGCTCGGGATAGATATCGGCATGCGCCTTGGCGAGATCCATCAGCAGCGGGTCGCAGCGATTGACTGCGACCGGCCTGATCTGCTGAGCGCGATAGCCGATCACCGAGGATTCGAGCTCGGCGACGATCACGTCGCCGGCTTGCAGGCGGCGCGCCGTCGGCCGGGTCAGGGTGCGGCCGGGGATCGGATCGGCGACCCAATTGAAATGCACCGAGAGCTCGGAGCCGCGCGAGAACAAGGCGTTCATGGTCTCGGCCCAAACGACGTAATCGGGGACGCCGGGCTGCGCCGCCCTCGCCTGCGCCTCGGAGGCGCGCTCGACGATGTCGATCGAGGTTTGGAGCGCCGCGATCTCTTCCTCGCTCTTCACCTCGCGCGCTTCCTGCAGCAGATCGCTGCTATCGACGAACGCGGCATTGGGCAGTGCCTGTTTGAGCGCGGCGTAGGTGCCCTGCATGATGGTTCCTTCGGGCGTCCGCGTGCCGCCGCCGAGGCCGCAAATGCCGATCTTCTCCTTCGTGATGCCGAGCTCGCGCAGCCGCTCCGCCATGACGCGCCCATAGCGGCGCTTGGCCTCGCGCACATCGCTCACCCAGTTTTGGACCGACGCGCCCCACCGCTCCGCCGCCGAGGTCGCCACTGCCGTGACCTCGCCCTCAAGCGGAAACACGACGGAGATCGAGGCATCCGCGCCGCCGCCGCAATGCGAAAGGTAACGGGCATCCGCCTGCCAGTCCGTCGAGTTGCCGGGGTTCTGCGGCGCAACGATCGCGGCGATCCCGTCGCGCCGCATCAGATCGCGCACCTTGCGCCAGCGGCGGTCGCGCTCCTGCAGCGAAAAGCGGCGGTAAGCTTGAGTCTTCGGCATGTCTCCCATGATCTTCTTCCTGAAAACAGGTCCCGTCCAATGATAGTCAAACCCGCCCACGCCGACCACGATCGAGCAAGACACGCATGATTTCCAAATTGATCAGAATATCGCCTGCTTTCCTGGTCGGACTTTTCTTGGCCGGCGCCATCGCGGGCGCCGCTCGCGCCGGCGCGCCGGAACCGGCTTCGGCCGGCACGACCACTGTCAAGCTCGGGATGGTCGGTCGGCCCGACATCGCCGCTTACATGCTGGCCATCCGCCGTGGCTATTTCGCCAAGCAAGGCATCGAGATCGAGCCCGTCTTGGCCACCTCGGGACAGCTATTCGCGGCCCAGCTCGCCACAAACCAGATCCAGGTCGCGAGCGGCGTGCCGAACGCCGCGCTTTTCAACGCGCTCAACCGCGGCATCGACATCCGCATCGTCGCCGACGAAGCGCATATCGCCGACGCGTCCGACCGCACGGTTTCGATCATGGTTCGCAGCGAGTTGATCGAATCGGGCGCGGTGAAAGGTCCGGCCGATCTGAAAGGCCGCCGCTACGCGCCGGGTCCCGTCTCAGGGCAATATCCCGACGTTCTGTTCCACAAGCTCTTCGCCAGGGGCGGCTTTACCGAGGCGGATGCCACGGCGGTGCATCTCGCCTTTCCGGACGCGCTTGCCGCGCTCGCGACCAAGCAGATCGATTCGGCGTTCCTTATCGAGCCGCTCGTGCGTCAGGCCGAGGATCGCAAGATCGCGCGCGTTCTCTTCACCGCGGGTCAGATCGACCCCGGCGCGGAAACCTCGATCCTTCAATATTCGGCGGCCTTTGCCAAGCAGACGGAGATGGCGGTCCGCTTCATGGTGGCTTATCTCGAAGGCGCGCGCGACTATTACGACGCGATCTTCCTGAAAAAGGATCGCGACGCCGCGCTCGACATCCTCGTCAAGGATACGCCGCTCAAGGACCGCAAGATCTGGGAGGAGGACATGTTTCGTCACACCGATCTCAACGGCCACGTCAACGTGGCTGATCTCGAGAGCCAGGCGGCTTTCTACAAGGAGCAAGGCACGCTCTCCGGCCCGATCCCCGATATCGCCAAATACGTCGATATGAGCTTTGCCGAGGCGGCCATCAAACGGATCGGCGCGAGATGACCGGCATGCGCTCTATGCCGAAGCGCGCTGTGACGCGGTTCGCGGCAGCATTCCTTGTCATTCTCTCCTGCGCCGCGGTCGCGTGCGCCGAGACGCCGGCGCGGCTCTCGCTCAAGGTCGGCGCCTCGGATCGCCCCGATCAGGCGGCGCTCTATCTCGCTTTTTACCGCGGCTACTTCGCGAGGCAGGGGCTCGACGTCGAGCTCATCCCGTCGGTGACGGGCGCCGATTTTCTCTCCGGCCTCGGCATGAACCAGATCCAAGCGACGACGAGCTCGATCACTGCCGCGCTGTTCAACGCGCTCAATCGCGGCATCGATATCCGCATCGTCGCGGATTACGCGCATGTCGGCACGACGCGCGATCAGACCGCGGCGATCGTGGTGCGCGCCGATCTTTACGACAGCGGCGCGCTGCGCAAGCCCGCTGATTTGAAGGGCCGGGTGATCGCCGCGGGGCCGGTGCGCGCGCAGCTTCCCGAGCTCGTCTATCGCAAGATTTTCGCGATGGGTGGGCTTTCCTCTGCCGACGTTAACTATCGCTATCTCGGCTTTCCCGATTCGCTTGCGGCCCTCGCCACCAAGAACATCGACGTCGCGTTCCTGATCGAGCCGCTGGTAACGCAGGCAGACCGGCGAAATATCGCACGCGTGTTCATGCCGCTGAGCGACGTCATTCCGAATGCCGAGCTGTCGGTGCTGCAATATTCGAAGGAGTTCGCCGCCGACACCGACGCGGCGACGCGTTTCATGGTCGCCTATCTCCAAGGCGTGCGCGATTTTTACGACGCGACCTGGCGGCATAAGGACGAAGACGCCACGATCTCGCTGCTGATCGAGCATCTGTCGCTGAAAGATCGCAGCCTCTGGGGCGTGATGCGCCGCAATGCCGATCTCAATGGCCGCATCAATGTCGCGAGCATCAAGGACCAGGCGGCCTTCTACAAGGAACAGGGCACGATCACTGGCGCCGTGCCGGATATCGGGAAATTCATCGATATGCGCTTCGCGGAGGCGGCGGTGAAGATCATCGGCAAGCGCTGAGGCGAGGAGAGGAGCCAGGATGGGTTCGAGAACTTGGTGGAACGTCTGGTATGCGGGCATTTTCGCCCTGCTGCCCTTCGCTGCTTGCGCGGCCGATGGCGGCGCGAAGCCGGTGGTGCATGTCGGCGTAGTCGAGCGGCCGGACCTCGCGCCCTTCGTGCTTGCGCTTTATGGCGGGCATTTCGCCGAGCAGGGCCTCGATGTTCAGCCAGTTGTCGGAACCTCGGGGCAGGATTTCGTCTCCGCCCTCGCGACCAGCCAGATGCAGGTCGCGAGCGGCGTGCCGAATGCCGGCCTCTACAATGCGCTCAATCGCGGGATCAATATCCGGCTCGTCGCCGATTACGCGCATGTCGGTCCGAAGCCCGAGGACAGCACGGTCTCGATCATCATGCGCGCCGATCTGATCGATTCCGGCGCGGTCAAGACGCCGGCCGACCTCAAAGGGCGCGTCATCGCCGCGGGCCCGAGCCCGGGCCAATATCCGCAGATCCTGTTGAGCAAAGTGTTGGAGCGCGGCAATCTCAAGATCTCCGACGTCAGCGTGCGTTATCTGCCCTTCCCGGAGGCGCTCGCCGCGCTCGGCTCGAAAACCATCGACGGCAGCTTCATGATGGAGCCGCTGACGACCCAGGGAAGGCGCAAGAACATCGCGCGCGTGCTGATGCCGGCCGGCGCCGTCGATCCCGGGGCGGAGCTCTCGATCGTGCTCTACTCACCGGAATTCGCGACGAATACGGATGTGGCGACCCGTTATATGGTCGGTTTCCTCGAGGGGGTGCGCGACTATCAGGACGCATTCTTCTTGAAGAAGCATCGTGATGCGACGATCGCGATCCTGACGCAGCACACGATCCTCAAGGATCCCAAAGCCTGGATGGAAGCGATCCCGCAAAACACCGATCCGAATGGGCACATCAATGTCGCCGATCTCCGGCGCCAGGCGATTTTCTACAAGGCCCAGGGTACGCTGTCGGGCGAGGTGCCCGACCTCGCCAAATTCGTCGATCCGCGCTTCGCCGAGGCCGCGGTCAAGAAGATCGGGGTGCGGAAGTGAGGGCATCGGTGGCCGTAACGGTTCCCGCGCAGGTTTTCGAGGGAGAGTGCCATGTTCAGCGAAATCACTGTTGACGAGCCGATCGACAAGATCATCGACGATTGGGACTTCCTCGCCGAGCGGGTCGTCGCCAAGTTCACGATGTTTCGTCCTGTCGGTCAGAACGTCTACGGCATTCGCCGCCGTTCCATCGGCGCCGAGGGAATCATCGATCCGCGCAAGGGCAATATCTCGGGGGCGCTCGAGCTGGGACCGCAAGGCATCATCGAGGTGCCGCATCATCCCATGACGATCCACGTCACCACCGCCGGCACGCCGCACCGCGTCGCGCACAGCTTCGGCTACTGGCATATCAACGACATGGACGAGATCTATTTGCCGCTGCCAAACCCCGAAGGAGAATCGCTCGGGCACTATCTCGTCATCATGCAGACGCCGACCGGCAGCCAAGGCGATACCTATGCCTGGTATTGCCAGAAATGCGTGACGCTGCTCTTCGAGTGCCATCATCGCACCGGCGAGCTCGGCATGCAGGGATTGTTCAAATGCTCCGAGCTCGGCGTGCGCGCATACAATGCCGATCCGGAAAAGCGCACCTGTCCCGAATGCGGCTATCTCAACCCGATGGGCTATTGCTGGAACTCGGCCAAGGACACGCCCGAGGAACGCGCGGCGCGCGCGATCTGGTGAGGCGCGGAGGAGAGCGATGCAGAACGAACCGATCCTCAATTACGACTTTCCGCTCGACGCGGTCGCGGCGGAGGGCAATTGGCATCAAGCCAACCGCTACAGCGTCTGGGTCGGGCGCCAAGCCAAGACCGATCCGCCCTATGAGGTGATCGAGCGCCATCCGCAAGGCGCGGTGCGCCTGCCGCTCAAGCCGCGCCTCATGCGCCTCATCCCGGCGGGCACGCCGTTCCGTGTGGTCCATCTTTTCGCGCCTTACCGAGCTTCGGATGCCGACATGATCTATATCCGCGCCGCGATGGACGAGGGCGTCTATCACACACTGCTCGCGGCGACGAGCAGCGAGGTCAAGCAGGATCACGTGGTCTGGTTCTGCCCGCATTGCGGCGTCGAGATGGGGCGCGAGACTTTCGATCCGCGGCGCGACGGGCTCATCGCGTTCTGGCCGTTCATGCTCGAAAAGCTGCGCGTCTTCAACGCGTCGCCGGAACGGCGCCGCTGCCGCGCTTGCGGCAAAGAGCATCCGGAATGCTACGGCTTTGATGCCAAGCTCGACCGGCCGAACGAAGCGGCCGCGCGCGCGGAGTGGTGAGGGGAATATGCAAACAGTCACGGTCTGTCGATTCGACGAGCTTGCGGACGGCGCTTCCAAGCGTGTCATGGCCGGGCAGCGGCCCGTCGCGGTGGTGCGCTGCGGGGATCGGATCTTTGCCTGCCTCGATTCTTGCCCGCACAAAGGCGGCTATCTCAGCGAAGGCTGGGTCAGCACCAAGCGTCTCGAGGTTATCTGCCCGTGGCATCGCTTCCGGTTTCATCTCGAGAGCGGCGCTAGCGTGACCAACCCTGAACTGGTCGTCCCGACCTTCAAGGTGCGGGTCGAGGATGGACAAGTGATGGTGGAGCTGCCGTGATGCGTGGCCTCATGACGAAGCTTGGCTTGGCCGCGGCGTGCCTCGGCGCCGCTGTGGTTTTCATCCTGCCGGCGGCGCGGGCCGAGGATGCCGCGAAGACGGTCGTCAAAATGGGCGTCGTCGGCCGCCCGGACCAGGCGCCGTTCGAGCTTGCCTATCGCCGCGGCTATTTCGACCGGCACGGCATTTCGATCGAGGAGGTCCCGGCGAGCTCGGGTCAGGAATTCGCTTCGGCGCTCGCGACCGACCAGCTTCAGGTCGCGACGGGCGTGCCCAATGCGGCGCTGTTCAATGCTTTCAATCGCGGCATCGACATCCGCATCGTCGCCGATTTCGCGCATCTCGGCGACGCCAAGGATCGGACCGTGTCGATCATGGTGCGCTCGGGCCTCGTGGATTCGGGCACGGTCAAGACGGTGGCCGATTTGAAAGGCCGCGTCATCAATGCCGGGCCGTTCCCCGGGCAATATCCGGATTTGCTCTGGGCCAAAGTGCTGGCTCTAGGCCACCTCACCGACTCCGACGTCACCATAACGCATCTCGGCTTTTCGGACGCACTCGGCGCCATGGGCACGCAGAAAGTCGACGCCGCGTTCGTGATCGAGCCCCTGGTCACGCAAGCCGAGGCGAAGAACATCGCGCGGGTGCTGCTGCCGGCCGGGTCGGTCGATGCCGGCGCCGAATTGTCAATCGTGCTGTTTTCGCCCAACTTCGCGAAGAATCTCGACGCCGGGTCGCGCTTCCTTGCCGCGTTTCTCGAAGGCGCCCGCGACTATTACGACGCGTTCTTCCTCAACAAGGGCCGGGGCGAAGCGGTCACGCTCTTGACCAAGTATCTTTCGGTGAAGGATCCGAAGCTCTGGGCCACGGCGCGCCAGTCCACCGACCTGAACGGGCACGTCAACATTGCCGATCTGAAGCGCCAGGCCGCCTTCTTCAAGCAACAGGGGACGCTCAGCGCCGTGCCGGATATCGATCATTTCGTCGACACGCGCTTTGCCGAGCGCGCGGTGACGATGATCGGCCGGCGGTGAGCGACAGTCGGGCCCGGCGCGCGGCTCAGCGGCCCTTCCAGGGGATAAGCACGCGCTCGAGATAGTTGAGCAGAATCGCGCTGCCGAAGCCCAGCAGAGCCGAGACCAGCAGGCCGACATACATCTTCTCGACCTGAAAGACCTGCCAGGAGGTCCAAATCAGATAGCCGATGCCGCTACGCGCGCCGACGAACTCGGCCGAGACGATGACGAGGAGCGCGACGCCCATGCCGAGCTTCAGTCCGGCGACGATCAGCGGCAGCGCGCCGGGCAGTGCCACGTCGACGAACATCATCCATTTGCTCGCGCCGAAATTCTTGCCGACATCGAGATAGATGCGGTCGATATTGCGCACGCCCGCGACCGTGTTGATCAGCACGAGATAGATGACGGCCGTCGCGATGATCGCGTATTTGCTCTCCTCGCCGAGCCCGAATACCATGATAAAGAGCGGCAGCACGGCGATCTTGGGGATCGGGAAGGTCGCGTCGACCAGCGGCTGGATAAGCGAGCGAATCGGACTGAAGAGCCCCATGGCGAGGCCGATCAAGACGCCGGGCACGGCGCCGACGACATAGCCGATGGCGATGCGTTGCAGGCTGATGGAAAAATGCATCCACAGCTCGCCGCTCATAATCATCGCGCCCGCTTCGGCGAAGATCGCGGCGGGCGAGGGAAAGAATCGCGTGTCGATCCAACCTTGGGACGCCGCGAGCTGCCAGATGAGCAGCAGCAGCAGCGGCGAGGTAACGGACAGCAAGCGCTCGATGCTGCGCTTTGTGAGGAGGCGCGGCGGCACGGCTTCCTCGCTGGCTTCGATCGAGACGGAGGCGATGCTCATGCGTCACTACTCCCGGCTTCTGGCGGCGCGGCCCTGGCTTGCGCCGCCGCGTCCTGCTCGGCCTTCGCCGCCGCAACCTCGTGCCGCAGCAAGCCCCAAATCCGTCCAAAGACTTCGCCGTAGCGCGCGCTCGATTTCACGCTGTCGACATGACGCGGTCGGGGAAAGATCGCGCCGATATCGATGATGTCCTTGATCCGGCCGGGACGCGCGCTCATCACCAGGATGCGGTCGGCGAGCACGATCGCCTCGTCGATGCTGTGGGTGACGTAGACTACGGTCTTGCGCGCCTCTTCCCAGATCCGCAGCAGCTCGGCTTGGAGCACGAGCTTCGTCTGCTCGTCGAGCGCGGCGAAAGGCTCGTCCATGAGCATGAGCTCGGGATCATTCGCAAAGGCGCGCGCGATCGAGACGCGCTGCTTCATGCCGCCCGAGAGCTGGTGTGGCAGCGCGTGCTCGAAGCCGGCGAGCCCGACTTTCCGAATGTAAGCCTCGGCGATTTCATAGCGCTCGCGGCGCGAGAAGCCGCGCGCCTTGAGGCCGAAAGCGACATTGTCGCGCACGCTTTTCCACGGAAAGATGCTCTGTTCCTGGAACACCATGCTGTTGAGCGGTCGCGCCGCCGTGCCGCTCCGCAGTGTTTCCCTGGCGATTTCGATTTTGCCGGCGCTTTTCGTTTCGAGGCCGGCGAGGATGCGCAGCAGCGTCGTCTTTCCGCAACCCGATGGGCCAACGATGCAGAAGAATTCGCCGGCCCGGACCTCGAGATCGATCCCCTCGAGGGCATCGATCCGCAACGGCCCCACTGAAAAGCGCTTCTTGACGCCCCGTAAGACGATTTTGTTCGATCCGGTCGGCTGCGGCGAAAGCGGGCCTTGCGGAGTGCCTGATCGGCTTGCCGGCTCGCTCACAAACGTCATCATTTCCGCCCTGTTAGCCTTTTCAAGCACCTTGCGGGCTTCGCTGTGCTGCGTCAAGGGCGACGAATCTCAGGGCGCCATGCTGAAATGAACATCGTGCGGCAATGCGGCTTTGCGTCTAAGCGGAAGCCGTCGAGAGCGGCGGCTGGGCCGCAAGCTGCGGGATGACGCGCTCGCCGACCAGCTTCAGCGACTTGGCATAGAGCTCGCGCGGCATGCCATCGAATTGGTGATTGAGCAACAGCACGTCATAGCCGACGCGCGCGTGCTGTTCGGCGATCGCAGCCGCGACCGTGGCCGGGCTGCCGATGAAGGCAAGGCCCTCCTCCAGCCAGAACTCGACGGATTTCGATGTCTGCAGATAGACGCGCGAGACTTCCCGCGTTTCGGGCGAGGCGTCCAAGCCGTGCAAATTTTGCGCGCGTGCGACGCCCGCGGGGCCTGTGATGCCGCGCAGCATGTAGGGCTCGGCCTCTTCACGGGCCAGGCGATCGGTTTCCGCGACATGGATATGGCGCACGAGGGCGCGATGCGGCATTGGTCCTGAATGGCCGCAGCGCTGCCACGACGCGGCGAAATGCGCGAATTTCGCCGCGACCATCTTCTCGACCTCGAAGATCTGCGAGACGTGGAAGTTCCGCTCGGCCGCGAAATCGAACGAGGCGAGACTGTGCGCGCCGATCCAAACCGGCGGCATTGGCTGCTGATAGGGGTGGGGCTGCGGCAGAGCCTTGTCCAGCGCCCAATTTTCGCCGGCGTAGGACACTTCCCGCTCGGTCCAGGTCTTGAGCACGATTTCGAGCACTTCGAGGCCGAGCTTGCGGCGTTCCTTGAAATCGAGCCGCCACGGCTCGAACTCGCGCGATCGCGTGCCATAGCCGAAGGCGAAATCAACTCTGCCTTTCGAGAGATGATCGATCATCGCGACGTCCTGGGCGAGCCGCACCGGGTGATGCAGCGGCAGCTGGAAGATCATCGCGCCAATGCGGATCTCCCGGGTCGCGCGTGCAAGCGCCGTCAGATAGACCGTCGGCGCCGAGATGCAGGGAAACCCGGCGTTCTGATGCTCGATAAAGAAGAAATATTTATAGCCGAGCCGCTCGGCGAGTTGGGCGTCGCCGATATGTGCCTCATAAGCGGCGGCCGTGGCCGCGGGATTCTGATCGTCCGGAACCGCGGTGGAATCGAAGATGCCGAATTCGAGCGTGTTGAGCGACATCGCCGTGCGCTGCCCTTGAAATTTGCGGCCGCACGCTAGCAACGCTTGACGTGTGCCACCATCCGGACAAATGGAAATCTAGTATTTCTCGCAGCCGCGGAGGGACCTGCCGATCGCTCGATATTGGAAAAGCTGAGTTTCCGAAGTCGGCACACTTGCGCATATCGCGGCCGATCCCGTTCGCATGGGCTTTCAGTGCCATGCTAGGCTGGACATGAGGGGCGCGGCGTCCGGGGCAAGCGCGTTTCCGTATCGGGGTAGGACATGGTCAGTTTGGACGATGTTTCCGTTTTCATTGCCGTCGTCGAGGCACAGAATTTCTCCGCGGCGGCGCGCGAGCTCAAAATCTCGCCCTCGGCGGTCAGCAAGCGCATCAATCGTCTCGAATACCAGCTTCGCGCCAAGCTCATAAACCGCTCGAGCCGGCGCATCTCGCTTTCGGCGGCGGGCTCGGCATTTTTCGAGAAATGCGCCGGGATTCGTCCGATCGTCGAGCAAGCGACGCGCGCGGTTCAAAGCCTCCATAGCGCGCCCGGCGGCAAGCTGCGCATCCATGCCAGCACCGGGCTCGGGATCAAGCTCATCACGCCGCTGGTGGCGCAATTCATGGAAGAGTATGCCGACCTGTCGGTCGATCTCATCACCCATGTCCACGGGCCGACGGTCATCGCGCAAGGCGCCGACATCATCCTTCACCAGGAAGAAGTGCTCGACAAAACCCTCGATCATCGCGAGCTCGGCGACATCCACTACGCGATCTGCGCCTCACCCGATTATTTGCGGCGCGTCGGCAAGCCCGAGACGCCGCAAGATTTGCCGAAGCACAATTGCTTGGTCTACGCCTATGAGACCGGCCAGCTCGCCGACCGATGGGAATTCAAGGGCAAGGCTGGACCGTGCCAAGTCACGGTTGCCGGCAATTTCGTCTCGAACAACAGCGCCGCGCTGCAGGAGGCGGCGGTGAAGGGGACCGGCATCGCGCTGCTGCCCGTCTATGCGGGGCTTGATGACGTCAAGACCGGACGCCTCAAAGTGCTGTTCAGCGACGAGGTGTCGTTCCACCGCACCTTGCGGGCCTATTATCCGCGCGGCCCGCACCAGCCGATCAATGTTCGCCTGTTTCTCGATTTCATCACGAAGCACATCAAGGGCTATACCTTCGGGACGTAATCCGTCCTGGGCATCTGCTCAGCCGCTGCAATCGAACAGCGCGATGAAGCCGAAATCCATGTGCTGCTGCATGTGGCAATGGAAAAGGCTGAGGCCCGGTTGATCGGCTGTGAAGTCGATCGTCATCTCTTGGAAGCTACCGAGCATTGCCACGTCCTTGATGACGCCAGCCGTCGGATGCCCGGCGATCGAGGTTAGCTCGAAGCTGTGACGGTGGAGGTGGATCGGATGGACGTCGTCCGTGGCGTTCCTCATGCGGATGCGATAGCGCCGGCCGCGCGCAAGGCGGAACCGCGGCTCCATCTTTGCCATCGAAAACGGCGCGCCGTTGACGGTGAACTCATCGAAGCCCTGCCGCGCGCCGATGCGCGCGGCGAAGGTCATGTCGATGACCGCATCGGGTTCGCGCGTCTTGGCGTCGTCCTTCGCAAAGCGGCGATAGTCCCAGCGAAAGGGCGGCGGCGCGGTCCACTGCGGCTTGCCCTTTTCGCCGGCATATTCGACCACGATCCCCATGCCACGCGTGCGATCCTCGTCCATCAAGTCGCCCATCACCCAGATGCCGGGCTCCTCCATCTCGACGATGGCCGATACGCGCTCGGCGGTTCCGAGCCATAACACCGGCACTTCGACCTGACGCGGCACGGGATTGCCGTCGAGCGCCACCACCCGGAAGCTATGGCGGGGGAGATGGAGGCTGCGGATTTCGCTGGCGCTGGCGTTGAGGACATGGAACAGCACGCGCTCGCCGCGCTTCACACGGATCGGCTCGCCCTCGCCGAGCATGCGGCCGTTAACCGAGAAGAAATTGTAAGCCAGCTCGTAGCCCTGGTTTCGGCCGGCATCGAGCGCCGCCTTCATGGCCGCCGTCGCCTGGTCGCGCAGTCCGGGAATTTCCTCCGTCGGAGCCAGCATATCGACCGGCATCTCGGTGCGGGTGAGATAAGGCCCGAACTCCTTGAGCGTCAGGAATATCTCCCGATCGTATGCGCCCGGATCGTGCCGCGGCGCGATGAAAAGCGGCCCGGCCTGGCCGCTATAGGTGCCCGCCGCGAGATCGATGCCGGCGGCGACGTGGCTGTGATAGAAGCGGAACCCCGCCGGTCCCGGGACGAACGCGATCCGGCGCACGCCATGCGCGGGAATGAACGGCGTGCCCTCCTCGGCGACGCCGTCGACCGAAGCGGGAATGAACTGCCCGTGCCAATGAAGCAGCTCGGGCGTGTCGGTGTCGTTATGAATGTCGACGACCACGCGCTTCCCTTCGGTCATGCGCAACAGCGGACCGGGAAACTGGCCGTTATAGGTCTTGGTCGAGATCGTGGTGTCGGGCCCAAGCTCGATGAGGCTCGTGGCGATCCGAATGTTGTAGTCGGACGGTCCGGCGGTTTCGGTCTCGGATGAGATGGTGGCCGGAGCCGTTTGGTGGCTGGGCTGCGATCGCGCCCACGTCATCGCGCTCGCGCCGCCCAAGACGGCCGACGCGCCGCCCAGCCGAAGCAGGTGACGGCGCGTGACAATCATAGCGTGCCGCCTCTCCAGGCGCCTGCACTCCGCCTGCTCAAAGCGGATCGAGCCAATCGTCGTGGATGTCGACCGCCAGCCGATCCGAGCTGTCGGTGCCGAACACCTCGCGCACCTCGAACTCGACCGTATAGAGCGGCGGATAAATGCCGCGATGGTCGATTGGATTGTCGATTCGACCGTGCAACGCAGTCACGACGCCAATCTTGCCGCGAACATAGGCCGGGGTACGCGGATTGCCCTCGCGGTAGGCGAGCTTCACCCGCACGCGATCGCCTATCTGAAAGCCGGGAGCAGGGCCCGTCATTCCGCCGCCCCTTGCCGGCCCGTCTCCTGGCGCAACCCATCCCGCTCGGCCGGGGACAAGGCTTCGGCCGTGCCGATCAGGCTCTCGCGCGTGACAAGCGTCGCCAATTCCTCCTCGCTCCACCCATCGGTTCCGGCCGGGCGCCGCGGCAGCACCATCCAACGCACATCGGATGTGCTGTCATGCACGCGCACGGCGATGTGTTTGGGCACGTTGAGCCCGAACATCTCGGCAAGCGTGCCACGCGGGTCACGCACGACCTGGCGCCGATACGCCTCGCTTTTGTACCACCACGGGCTGTCGCCCAAGAGATCGTAGGGATAGCAGGAACACAGCGTGCACACGACGACATTGTGAACGGTGTCCGTGTTCTCGGCGACGCCCATCTTGCCCAACCGGCCCGGCGGGATGTCCAACTCGCGGACAGCCTCGCGTCCTTTCTCGATCAGCGCTCGCCTGAACTGGGGATCCACCCAGGCGCGCGCGACAATTCGGGCCCCGTTCCAGACGCTGGGGATGCCGGCCTGAGCCCGCTGGCGCTCCAACGCATCGGCTTTGAGCGCGCCAGCCGTCACCAGCGCCTGGGTGAAAGCATGCAGCAGACGCTCGTAGCGGGTCATATCCGCTTCGAGCTGCGCGACGCGCTCCCCGAGCGTGCCGCCATGCGCCTTCTTGGCAATCCGGAAAACGGCATCGTAGTCGCCGCGTTCGACGCGTCCGTCGTCGATCACCATCTGCGTTCCGCGCACCGGCACACCCGTCAGCGCGATCGTCTTCACATAGGCGTCGAGCCGGTCTTCGAGCGCGCGAATTCGGCCCTCGAGCGCGTCGTGCATGTCGTCATCTGCGTGCGTGCTCGGCGGAGCGGGCGCAATGGTAAGGCGCGCGGCCGCATCCAAGAGATCGTAGAGCGTAACGGCGCCGCGCCGGTGCAAGTAGAGCACGCGCGGCTCGAAGCGCTTGGTTCGATAGTATTCGAGATCTTCCTCGAGGGCGCGCACATGGGCATCGAAATCCTGCATGTGCGAGTGAGGTCGTACCGTCTGCTCTGCCATCCCGTTTCCTCCTTCGCGCTCGCTCGCCGGCCGAGGCACGGCGCTAAACTAAACCCGCCGTGAGGATGGCGCAATTCGGGCGGGTTTGCGCGCGTCACGCACAGGGAGGATGCGCGAGGCGGCTTCCCTCGTCGGATTTTTGGTTGGCTGCCGTGGCGCGGGCGTGCACGCACGCACTCATTGCGCGCCGGCACTCTGCCATGGCGCTGCTGCGCCGCGGCAATTTGCGCACCGGCAACCACTTTTTAACGACATTCAATAAAGATTGCAGGCATCACGGGCGCGCGATGCCGCCAAACGCGGCCGCGCCCCCGGGAAAGCCAAGGAGCTTGTCGCGCCTTGGTCAGCAAAGGCATCGTTCGATGAGCCCCGTTGCTCCGCTCGCCGTGCATGTGCCCGCTCCGATCCGCGAAAAACGCTTGGTCTTGCGCGTGCTCGAACTGTGGCGGCAGGCCTGCGCCGGCGATCTGGTGCCGCGGCTCGGCGCGGTCGGCGAAGCCGATGGCGGCGAGGACGCGGTCCATATGTTCAGGATCGATTTGCTGCATCAGGCCGGACCGCGCTTTGCCTATATCGGCGAGGCGCTGCGCATCGCCGACTGGCCCGGTCGCAGCGCGGCGCTGGTCGCCGCCTGCCCGGAGCACTCGGTCCTCGGTCTTGTCGGGCGCTGCTGGCCCGAGATCGTCGAGCGCGGCGTGCCGGTGACACGCGGCGGCGTCGCCTCGAATAACGGAGTCTCGGTCCTCTACCGCAGCGTCATGGCGCCGCTTGCCGATGAGCGCGGCCGGATCGCCGGGATTCTCGGCGCGGCCAATTGGCGCCCGGTGAGCTGACCATGACGCAATTCGATCGCATCGCCGCCAATCGCACGCGCAATTTCGAGGTGCAGCGCCGCGTCGGCGAGCGCTGGCTGCTCGATACCGTCGCCGACGACAAGCAGATCGCGATCAATCTCGCGAATGCGCTTCTGAAAAGCGGGCAGGGGCGTCAGGGCGTTCAAGTGATCGCCGTGCTCCAGACCGAGGACGGCCACTTCAAGGAGGTCCGGGTCTATCGCGCGATGCCCGACGACGCGCGCAAGACCGTTCCCGCTGCGCGCTCGCGTTCCCGCGCCGCAGCGCAGCGCAATCTGCGCATCGACCGTGCCGCCGAAGAGCTCAAGCGCGAGCGGCCGCTGCACACCGCTGCGCCGAAGCCGAAGCTTGGCTTCTCCGCGGCATGGGCCGCCTTCCGCCGCGTTTCGTGGCAGAGCTGGGCGGCCGTGGCGATGGTCTTCCTGTGGTGCGCGATCTTCTATCTATGGCGCCAGCCGGAGACGCCTTGGGCGTTCGATTCGCCGGCGGCACAGCGCGCGGCGCCGACCTCCAACAGCTTCGAATCGAAGTTCCGCACCATCTTCACCCCGAACTAGCCGGGAAAGCGTCCGGCCGCGGCCGGGCACGCCGCGCGTGCCGTCGCGCCGCGGCGTTAACCTTTTGGAAGCCATAAACGCGCCAGATTGGCCGCGACCGGCTTTGTCCCTTGGAATGAGGTGAGGTGACATGATCCGACGCATCGCGTTGACGGCCCGCGCGCTCGCCGCTGCGGCGGTGCTGGCGGGATTTGCGCTGCTCTCGCTGGCGGCGCCAAGCTCGGCCGAGCCCGCCCTTTGGGTGGCGAAGGGCTCGCATGCGACGGTCTATCTCTTCGGCACGATCCATCTCCTGAAGCCGCATCAGGCCTGGGGATCGCCCGCGATCGAGAAAGCGTTGATGGCGAGCCAGGAGCTCTGGCTCGAAGTCCCCGATCCGGACGACCAGGCCGAGGCGCAAAAGCTCGCCGCCCAGCTCGGCTACGATCCGCAGCATCCGCTCTCGACCAAATTGGCGCCGCCGGATCTCGCCCGCCTCGACGCGGCGGCGAAATCGCTCGGCATCGCGCAGGGCGAGAAGGTGTTCGAGCCGATGCGGCCTTGGTTCGTCTCGGTGGCGCTCGAAGGCGCGATCGTCGCGCATGCGGGCTATGATCCCGATCGCGGCGTCGAACAGCAGCTGCTGCACGACGAATCCCTCGTCAACAAGCCCGTGCACGGCTTCGAAACCTTCGCCCAGCAGATGCATTTCTTCTCGAATATGAGCACGCCGCTCGAGGTCGATCTGCTGCGCAACACGCTGCAGGATTTTTCCAAAGGCGCGAGCCAGCTCGACGCGGTGGTCGATGCCTGGCAGAAAGGCGATGACGCGGGCATCGCGCGCATCATGGTCGACGAGGTGAAGCAGCCTTTTCCGCAGCTCTATCGCACCATTCTGGTCAACCGCAATCTTGCCTGGGCCGGGGTGATCGCGAAGATGCTGCAGGGCTCGGGCGTGACTTTCATCGCCGTCGGCGCCGCTCATCTCGCGGGCCCCGACAGCGTGCAAGCGGCGCTCGAGCGCCAGGGGATCACGGTCGAGCGCGTGCGCGCCGATTAGAAGATCGCGATCAGCCGCGCGCCGCGCGCTCGCGCGACTGGCGGCTCAGATGGCAAACCACATGCGTGCTTCGGCTTTGCGGCGTCGCGAAGGGCAGAAGCAACAGATGATAATCGGCGAGCCCGGCCGATGACGGGAATTCCTGCAGGTCTTCCATCGCCTGGCCGCGGCGGGCGACCTCGCGCGCGCAAGAGAGGATCCAATCCGTCACCATGGGCGAATACTCGATCTCGCCCGTGGGCTTGCTCAGCCGCTTGATGTACGGCATCGCCGCGTTGCTTTCGGCGTAGCTCACGGTCAGACTGTCCGGCCACGAGGCGGAGACGCGCTCGCGATCGAGCAGCGCGAAGGGCGGCAAGGCCTTGCCGCCGCGCAGTTCGTTCCAATACGCCACCAGCTCCGCGTTGTCATGCGGCCGCAACATGTGCCCCGCAGCCGGCGGCTGAGGCGTGGGCCGCACTGGATCGATCTGTTTCGCAGGCGTCGGCGCGGCGGCTTTGGGCGCCAAGGCGATGACCGGCGCTGAAACCGGCGCGTGCGGCGCCGCGCTTTGCGGTACCGCGTGGGGCTTTGGCAAGGGCAGCGGCGGGGGAACGGCGACTGCGGGTCTCGGCGCGGGGCTGATCGGCGGCGACGATATTGCCGGCAGTGGGGCCGGCGGGCCTTCGCGCTTCGGCGGTGCGGCTTGCGGTGCCCGGTTGGCTGGCGTCGGCGGGGGCAGAAGCGAAACCGGCGCCGGTGGGGGAAGTGCCGCGATCGGCGCCGGCGCCTTCGCCGGCTTGGCCGCTTCGGCCGCGGGCGGAGGTGGAGCATCGCCCGCCACGCCGCTCGTGCCGGAGCTGCGCCGCGCGCGACGGATCTTCACCATGGAAAGCGACGCCGCCTCGGTTTGCGCGGCGCCGCGTTGCGGTCGCGGCGGATCGGCTGTCATTGCGTGTCGCTTTCATCGCGGCACGCCTCGCCCGCGCCTTCGGTGCCCTCGATGCAAGGACAACGCTCGCCGAGAAGGCTCGGCATCACGCGGGTGAGATAATGATCGAGCGCGGCCTGCAGCACGGAATCGGTGGACTTGCCGAGATGGGCGGCGGCCAGCCGCAGCCGATGCTGCCGCCCTTCATCGAGGCGCAAGAAGAGCCTGGCCGGCTCACGGGTTTTGAGCGGTGCGCTCGGCATCGGCCGAAACTCTTGCGGCGGCGTGGAAGGCGCGGGTGCCGCGCCATAAAGCGCGCCGAGCGCGATGCGGTCGCCGAGCCGCGGCGCGCGCCGACTGGGGCTCGCATGGCCTTTGGCAACGAGCAGCCCGGCGGTCAGCGAAGCGGCGTCGCCGCGATTCACGACGCCACCCGCCGCTGGGCCGGCGGCGTCTCGGGTTTCGGCGGCGGCGCTGCGAGCGCCGTCGAGAACGGGGTCCTACCCTCGCCTCTCAAGCGGCCGCTGACATATTGCCAGAGCAGCACGATCTCCTCGGCGCTGCGATCCTCGCCGCGAACTTCGCCGACGGTGCGGCCGTCGATCATGCTCGCCGCGAACCCGGTGCGGTGATGCAGGATGACCGGTGCGAGCGTGCCGTGCTGCGAGAGCGCAATCGCTGCTTCGGTGGTGATCCGCGCGCGCGGCATCGCGTCGTTGATAATGAAGACCAGCGGTTTGCCGAGCTTTTCGATGATGTCGACCGTCGCGCCCACGGCGCGCAGGTCATGCGGGCTCGGGCGCACCGGGATAAGCACGAGATCGCTGAGGCCGATCACGTCGCCGATCGTCGCTTCGATTGCGGGCGGCGTGTCGATGATCAAGAGCTTGATGCCGAGCGCGCGCAGCCGCTCGATGCCTTCGTTGAGACGGCGTGGATCGGTGCGCGCGAAGCGCGGGGTTTCCGTCTGGCGCGCGTTCCACCATTCGGAGAGGCTGCCTTGCGGGTCGGTGTCGATGAGCGCGACCGGACCGGCCCCCGCATTCTCCGCCTCGACCGCGAGATGGCCCGCCAATGTCGTCTTTCCCGAGCCGCCTTTCTGCGAGGCTATGCCGATAATCTGCATCACGATCTCCGCCACCTTGCCGGCACGCTGGTCCGTTGAACGCGGCATTCGATCCGCGGCCGGCGCGCTCACGATAGGCGAGGCGTCGGGCAGGCCCCATCTTTATCGCCGGTGATTTGTTGGGATCTCGGCGCGGTTTCTCGACAAATGCGCGCATCGTGCGCGGCGGCCCGATCGCTCAAATGCAAGGCAAATTGCGGCGATTCTTCATGCTCTCTTCAAAGAGATCGATGTCTCATGGCGGCATCGCCCGAGGTAAGGGAGGGGCGATCGCATGATGGATGCTTTGAGCATCGCGGCTTCGGCGCTGCAGGCGCAGCAGGTCAATCTCGGCGTGATCGCGAACAATGTCGCAAACGCCGAGACGCCCGGCTATCGGCCGCAGCAGGCGATTTTGATTCCGATGAATCCCGGCGTCGCGGTTGGGCCCATCATCGCTTCGGCGCAGGCGAGCGTCGATATCGGCAGCGAGTTCGTCAATCTCATTCTCGCCAAGACCGCCTATGCCGCTGCGGCCAAGGTCGTGAACGCGTCGAACCAGATGACGCACGACCTGCTCCAAGCCGTCTAGCTCGAGCCCTCGCCTCCAGCGTTGAAGAAACGCACCGATCCGCCCTATCTTCGCTGAAAGCGTTTGCGGCGGACGGAGCGATGATGTTTCTCGATGCAGCAGCGATCGATGCATTCGTCGCGCGCGCCGCCGCCGCGCCGCGCCGCCGCCTCAATCTCAATCTGCATTCCTCGCTCGCGGACCCGATTCAGCGTTTCCTCAATGCGGGCGAGCCTGGAAGCTATATCAGGCCGCATCGTCACGCCGTGCCGCGGTGGGAGCTCTTCGCCGCCTTGCGCGGCCGCATCGATGTGCTCCTGTTCGATGAGAGCGGCGCGGTCGTGCAGCGCCATCGCCTCGACGCCGGCCTCGGAAATCTCGTCGAGATACCCGGGGGAACCTGGCACAGCTTCGTCTTTGCGGCGCCTGGCAGCGTCGCACTCGAGGTGAAGCCCGGCCCTTATGTCGCGGAGACGGACAAGGAGATGGCGGCCTGGGCGCCGGAGGAGAGCGATGCCGCCGCGCCCGGCTGCGCCCGGTGGCTCGCCACCGCGCGGCCCGGCGATATCTGGCGGCGCGGCTGAGCGGTCGCGGCGGCGCCCAAGCCGATCAGTCGTGGCTTTGGCAGGCCTGCAGCACCGTGCGGAGATTGCCGTCCGTCGCCGCGATCTTGATCACGACCGTGCCTTCACGGGTTTTGATCTCGTAAAGCGCCTGCTTGGCCGCGAGCAGCGTATTGGCGGACTCCTCCGACAGCGTCGCGCCGCCATAGCCGCGCGTGAGCACGAGCTTGTTGAAGGAAAGCTCGGTGTGGAAATAGGTGGGCCGCATCTCGGCGTCACCGATCTGCATGCGCTCGGTCAGCGGCATGATCGCCGCGCCGGTCGTATCGACCAGCGCGGCACGCAGCGAGAATTGCTTGTCGCGCATGTTGCACGCGGCCTCGACCATTGCGACGGCGCCGCCTTCGCTCGAAGCCTGCCGCGACTGCGCGGTCAGCACCGCGCCAGCATTGCCCGCGCGCGGCGCAGACCAGGCGACATCCGATCCGTTCCCGGCCGGGCGATCCGGCTTTTGCGGAAGATCGCCGACCACCGCCGCGAGGTCTTGCCGCGGCGGCGCGGGTGTGGGCGGCGGCGCCGGCGGCGAAGCGGCGGCCGGCAACGCGACCGTCATGGAGCGCTCGGGTTGCGGCGGCGGTGGCGCCTTTTCAGGTGCGGCGCTTGCCCTCTTCGGCGGCGTGAGATGGACGTCCGGCTCTGCCGTGGCAAGCTTCTGCGGCGCGGGTTTTGCGGGCACCGGCGCTTGCGGCGGCGCGCTCACCGGCTGCGGCGCTGGAGCAGTCACGGTTGCAGTCCGCGCGCGGGGCTGCGCCTCGGGCTCGATGACCGCGGGCACGATCGGCGTGATCGCGCGCCAAGCCAGCTTGCAAGCGGCGACATGCGGGAAAAATCCCGCCGGATCGTCGCAGCGCAGCGGTACGCCTAGCGTCAACTGTGCGGGGGTGGGCGCATGAGCTTCGGGCCGCGCTTCGCGCAGCGGCGGGCCGGCGGGCGCTGCGGGTTGCGAGACGATATCGGGCGATTGCTCGCGGTCGACCGAGCCCGGCACGATCGTCGTACTTCCTCGCGGCGGCGCCATTGCCGCCGTGCCGGCAACCGCGGCACCGCCCGCGGCCAGAGGATCGGCGCAGGCGGGCGAGGCGAGCGCCAAGCCGCCGGCGAGAGCGGCGAGCGCGGCAATTTGAATTGCTCGGCGATGGGTCGATGCGTGGTCGAAAGTCGCGTCAGCCATGGGCTACAACTCCCCGAATTCGACGCCGGTTGAGCGCCGGCATGCCTTGATCGGATGACCACCCGGCGCATCGAGATTTCTGCGCCGCGTCAATAGCCTGGACCTTTCTTAGCAGAAATTAACCATTACCGCCCCGAGAAAATTCCAAGTCGCCGAGCCTGTGGATAAATCGTGCCGCCAGCGCCGGGTTGCATTCGCCTCCACGAATTCAGGCATGCGGCTCGGTCTCGTCCTCGTCACGCGCCGCGCGCGAGCGGTCGCGGCAATCGAAATAGTGCCGGAGATTGTAGAAAATCGCGGCGATGCTCACGAGAAACATGCCGTAGCCCGCGCTCGGCAAGGTCACGCCTTGGCCGCGCGCCGCAAGCACGAGACCGCCGATACCAAGCGCCGTCAGCACGCCGGCAAGAACGACGAGGCTGGCTCCGTCCGAGACCAGCAGCGCGGGCGGGCCGCCATCGAACTGAGCTTTCAGCATCCAGCCAAGGGCGATCAATGCGAGGCCCGCCGCGGCAAAGCCGACACCCTCCGTGCCGCCATCGGTTGCGCGGCTCGCCGACCACAAGCCGAAGAAGAATACGAAAACGAGCGCGATGCCGATGACGCCCGGCGCGATCCAACGCCAGACCTCGGCGAGCGGCACGCCGCGCGGCGGCGGGTTCGATCGGTCCGTGGTGAGAGCCGGTTCCGGGGCGGCAGTATCGTCCATGGCGTGCGTTTGAATGTGACGATGCACCTCCAACCTCGTATAACGCCGCGCAGCGCCGGTCGGTTCCTTCAATCCCTTGCCGCCGACGCGCCAGCGGGCTTAATGGGCTCGTTTGCAGCACCTCCAATTTGCGTGGGGAGAAACGAAGGTGACGGACGCGGTAGTGCAGAACAGCAGCGGCGGGCGCGGCTTCATCGTCGGGTTGCGCTCTCGCTTCGTCATCACCGCGAGCCACTGCCTGCCGAGGTTGCCGGCAGCGGATCCGGGCGCCTATCTCGTGGAGCGCACCTTTCAGAACCTGCTTGGGCCGCTCGGCGGGACATGCGATGTGTGGGCGGAATGCGTCTGCGTCGATCCGGTCGCCGATCTCGCGGTGTTCGCCGCGCCGAACGCGCAGGCCTTCCCCGCAGAAGCCGGCAATTACGGCGCGCTCGTCGCGCAGCGCACGCCGCTGCGCGTCGCAGACTTGCCCATGGAGCGCAAGCCGACGACGCAGCCGGGTGCGGATTCGGGCGAAGCGATGCTCGATCCGGCCGAATGGAAAGGTCCTGGCCGCCTCTTGGCCCTCGACGGCCAATGGTTCGACTGCCGCTTGCGCGCCACCGGCCGGTCGCTCTGGATCGAAGAGAAAGCGCAAGCCTTCGCTGGCGGAATGTCAGGCTCGCCGATCGTCGATCTCGATGGAGCGGCAGTCGGCGTATTGTGCTCGAGCGGAGCGAACCCGCTGCTCGTCCGCCAATTGCCGGGCTGGCTGCTGGCGGAGATCGTGCCGATCCTAGGGTGACCGGGTGATCGGGTAAGTGAATCGACAATTCTCCCAAGGAAAAATTTTCAATATCTATCAATTGTTGGCAGCTACCCAATAAATATTGGTCGATCTCTACTTCGTGATGGGGACGTACTCTTTGATCGCTGCCTAACGCTAGGTGTTAGGTCAAAACCAGCGCGTGTTGCGCGGGTGGCCTCGACCGTCCCCGCATCCGAAGGATCAACCCATGAAGCACTCGATTCTCATCGTCACCCTCGCGCTCGGTCTCTCGACCGGGCTCGGTGCGGTAGCCTATGCCGATCAATCGGCGCCCACATCGCCGCCGACGCAGGATCAATCGGCGCAGATGCCGACCCGGACGCAGAGCGTGGGCGCCGATTTCTACCGCGCCAGCCTGGCACGGAGCTATGCCAGCCCTTATGATTTCATGGACGCCTACACCACGCCGGACGGCTTCCCGGCGCCGGGCTGGGCGCATATGAACAACACCAAGTAGGCCGATTGTGTTGCGAGCGCTGCGTAGGAGTTTCTGGCCCTTGGCCGGCTGCCTGCGCAGGGCTTGCTTGCGCACCAAACTTGCAGGCAGAGATCAGCGCAAAGGCAGGCGAGCAGCAACCGGCGTGTGCATATCACACGCCGTGGCTTATCGATCACGCCGCCGTCGTGGATAGAATAGAGTAGTTTTGTGATTGGCGTCCCCTACCGGATTCGAACCGGTGTTGCCGCCGTGAGAGGGCGGTGTCCTGGGCCTCTAGACGAAGGGGACGCTAGGGCTCTCGGGCCTGTTCTATCGACTTGGCCACGCCTTAGCAAGGCGCTCGGCGCGTCGCCTGCGGCGCGCAACGGCTCAGTCGCGGAAATTCACATATTGCAGCGGCTGCTCGAGCTTCAGGCCGCGGATGAGCGCCATCGCCGCCTGGAGATCGTCGCGCTTTTTGCCGGTGACGCGCAGCTCGTCGCCCTGGATCGCGGTTTGCACTTTGAGCTTTGAATCCTTGATCTCGCGCACGATCCGCTTGGCCAGCTCCTGCTCGATCCCCTGACGCAGCGTGACGGTTTGCCGCATGGTTTGGCCCGCGGCCTTTTCCGGCGGCTTGAAATCGAGTGCGCCCGGATCCACTTTCCGCCGCGTCACATGCATGCGCAGCAACTCCTGGACCTGGCGCAGCTTCAACTCGTCATCGGCGAGGATCGTCAAGACCCCTTCCTGGCGCGTCACTTTCGACTGGCTGCCCTTGAAGTCGAAGCGCGTGGCGATCTCGCGGCCGAGCCCGGCCAGGGCATTGTCGACCTCGGCGAGGTCCAGCCGCGAGACGATATCGAAGCTCGGCATGGCGGATCCGCTCCTTGGCGCTTGGGGCGCGACTTTTTTATAGCGGCAGGGTCGGGGCCTCGCCAGCGGCCGCAATCCTGCCTTCATTTTCGCTTAACGACGTTCCCGGAAGATGATGCGCCATCCTTTCGCCTGAGCAGGGCCCGCCGCCTATGAATGTCGTCGTTCCGATCGAAGCGCCGCTGCGCGACGCCGGGGCGTCAATCGCGCTCTCGCTCGGCACCAAGCGCGAAGTCTGGGCCGACCGCCGCCGGAGGATGGAGCGCCGGTCTTGCGATAGCGGGCCCGATGGCCGCCGGCCGCAATGGCGCAGCAGGATGTTCGCCGCCAGTATCGCGGGCTTCGCCGCCTTCGCAAAGCTCATCGGGCTTGCCGCGCCCGGCCGGCGCAACGCGCTGGCGGCGCGTCTCGTCGAGCGCGTCTTCGCCTTCGCCGATCTTCCGCCCGCCTTCGACGGCTACCGTATCCTTCATGTGAGCGACACGCATTTCGATATCCTGCCGGAATTGGCCGCGGTCGCCGGCGCGATGCTCGCGGACCTCGAGGTCGATCTGCTCGTGCTGACGGGCGATGTTCACGGCCATCATCGCGCGCCGCTCGCGCATTCGGTCGCGCCCTTGGCGGCGATGCTCGAAGATTTCCAGCCGCGCGACGGCCGCGTCGCCGTGCTCGGCAACCACGATCCGGCCGACATGGCCGAGGCGCTCGAGCGCCTCGATTTTGCCGTGCTGATCAACGATTCGATGACCGTGAGGCGCGGGCGCGAGAAGCTCGTTCTCACCGGCCTCGACGATGTGCATCGGTTTTTCACGCCCGCGGCGCGCGCCGCGCTCGACGAAGCGCCGCCGGGATTTCGCATCGCGCTGGTGCATTCGGCCGAGATGGCCGATTTCGCAGCCGCGGAAGGGCATGCGCTTTATCTCTGCGGGCACACGCATGGCGGTCAGTTTTGCCTTCCGGGCGGCCGGCCGATCGTCACGCATCTGCGGCGCTGCCGGTTCGGCGCGCGCGGCGAGTGGCGCTTCGGCCGGATGGTCGGCTATACCAGCGCCGGACTCGGTGTGAGCGGAGCGCCGTTGCGTTACAATTGCCCGGGCGAGATGGCGGTCATCACCTTGCGCCGGCGAGGCGCGAAAGGGTAACGCGTTGGCGATGAAACTCGTGCGCATCGCGGCAGGGATCGTCCTGCTTTGCGCGCTGTTCTACTTTCGGCTCATCAATATCGACGAATTGCGCCGGGCGCTGGCCCATCCCGGCCTGCTTGCCTTAACCCTGCTCGCTTGCGTCTCGACGATCCCTTTGGCGGGGTTGCGCTGGCATGTGCTGCTGCGCTCGCAAGGGCTCGTGCTGCAGGTGTGGCACACCATTCGCATCGTCGCGATGGGCGCGTTCTTCGCGACCTTCCTGCCGGGCGGCTCCGGCGGCGATATCGTGCGCGGCGTCTATATCTATCAAGCCTCGCATGGCCGGCGCACCAGCGCGCTGTTGTCGATCTTCATCGATCGCTTGATCGGACTTGCGGCCTTCATTCTCTTTGGTGTCGCGGCAACGCTGACGCGGCCGCGGGCGAATTATGGCGTGCTCGAATACGGGATTTTCGCGATCGCCGCCGCATTTCTCATTCTGCTCGCCGCGCTTTTCGTCTTCGGCCACCGCATCGCCCGGCTGATCAATCTTCTCTTCGCCGGCCGCTCGCACCGCTTGGCGCAGGTGATCGACGATGCCGGCGAGGCGCTGCATCAATATGCAAAGCAATGGCGCACGCTGCTGATCGCGCTTTGCGTCTCGCTGATGATCGTGCTCCTCGCGGCGCTCGGCATCATTCTCATCGCCGCGGCAGTGCCTTTCGGCGGCCTCACCTGGGTCGAATACGGCATCGCCGGAATTTATGCGATGATCGCCAACAGCCTTCCCTTCACCCCCGGCGGGCTCGGCATCGGCGAAGGCGCCTTTGCCTCGGCCTGCGTCATCCTCGAGCCCCAGACCAGCGGCATCGCCTACGGCACCATCTTCCTTGTCTTCCGCTGCATCCTCGTGCTCTCGACGCTGCCGGGCCTTGTCGCCTATCTCGTCTATCCGCATCGCGCGCAATTGCTCGCGCCGGTCAATCCCAATCCATGAGCGCACGCGTCTTTCTCGCGATCGCCGGTGCGAGCGGTGCAGTCTCGGCCGCGATCGATGCGGCGGCAGATCACCTGCTAACGGGCGATCCCCATCGCGCCGCGCTCGCCGCGACCGCGGCGCGCTACGGACTCATTCACGCGGCGGCGCTGCTCGCGCTCTCCGTTCTCATCGCGCGCTCGCACAGCGTCTGGCTTCTTGCGAGCGGCTGGTTCTTCATTGCCGGCCTCGCGCTGTTCTGCGGCGGGCTCGATCTCGTCGCGGCGGGCGCGCCCCCGCGATTGGCGATGCTCGTGCCTTGGGGCGGCGCCGCGTTCATACTCGGCTGGATCGCATTGCTGATCGCGGCGTTGAGGCCACGCCCCGCCGCCTGACGGCGTTTCAGCGCATCGATTTGGGCACGGGAATGCCCGCCTCGTTGTAATAGCGCAGCGCGCCGGGATGAAGCCGGATGCCGAGCGCGGCGACGGATTTGGCATCGACCGCGCGCCAGGCGGGGTTCTTCTTCGCCAAGGCGGCCTGTTGCGACCAAAACGCCTTGGTCAAGGCATAGGCGGTCGCCGCGCTCATGCGCACGCTGCCGTAAACCCCAGCCGGCACCGCGATCGTCGCCACATCGGCATCGACCCCGGGATAGGTTCCCTTGGGGATGACCTGCTCGACCGCGTTGTCGTCGGATGCGAGAATCTTGGCGAGCTCGGCCGGCTGCGGCCCGAGCAAGCGGATGGGCGTCGCCTTGGCGATGTCGTTCACCATCGGAACCGGAAAGGTGCCCGCGACCGCAAGGCCGCTCACCTTGTTGCTCATCACGGCGGCTGGGGCGCCGGCCACATCGATGTCGAGCAGCTGGACTTTCTTCTCGATGCCGAGGGTTTGCAGCACCGTCGCCGTCATGCGCTCGCTGATGCTGCCTTTGCTGCCCGGCACGAAGCTGTGCCCGGCGAGATCGGCGAGCGATTTGATGCCGCTGTCCTGGCGCACCAGCCAATGAACGGTTTGAAACGGGATCGGGAACAGCGAGCGGATGTCGTAATAGCCGGGGTTCCTGCTGAACGGCTTGGCGCCGCGGCGCGCCTGGTGGATGACGCTGTGCGAGGCGATGAACAGGGTGTTGGGGCCGCTTTTGGGTGCGTCGATGACGTTCTGTACCGTCCCCTGGCTCTCCTTCACGTCGAGCGTGAAAGCGCCGTTGCCGCCGAGCACCAAGGCTTCGGAGAATTGACGGGCAAGAAGATAATTGGGGCTGTCGGACTTGCCGGCGCGCACCGTGATCGAGAGGGTTTTTTCCTTGGGCGCGGCTTCGGCGACGGCAAACGTCCCCGCCAGGCACAGAACCGCGAGGCAACCCGCCGCACCGAAAACTCGCTTTGCGTTCACGCCTCGCCACTCACTTTCGGGCCGCCATTGCCGGCAATGTCATTCGGTCCCGATGCCTTATCCACTCGCTATACCGCCACGCCGCGCGCGCGGCAAGCAAGATGATCCCGCTTTACGCGAAAGCCGGGCGCGCTATCCTGGCTGCATGACGCCCGGTTCCGTCGTCGCTGGCGTATCGCGCGCGCAGTCCTATGTCGCCGGGAGGCGGGAATGACGACGCTGCTTTTGACGCACGAGGCTTGCCTGCAGCATGATCCGGGGCGGCGTCATCCGGAATCTCCGGCGCGATTGCGCGCGGTGCTGGCGGCGCTCGCCGCGAGCGAGTTTTCCTCGCTCGAGCGGCGCGAAGCGCCGCGCGCCGATCTCGACACGATCCGCCGCGTTCATCCGCGCGATTTCGCCGCTCGGCTTCTCGCCGCGGTGCCGCAACAAGGTTACGCCGCGATCGACGCCGACACGGTGCTGTCGCCGGATTCGGGAGAGGCCGCGCTGCGCGCCGCGGGTGCTGCGATCGCGGCCGTCGATGCGGTGATGCGCGGCGAAGCGCGCAACGCCTTTTGCGCGATCCGTCCGCCCGGGCATCACGCCGAGCCGCTGCGTCCAATGGGTTTCTGCCTTTTCAACAACGTCGCGATCGCCGCTCAGCATGCGCGCGCCGCGCATGGACTGAAGCGCGTTGCCGTGATCGATTTCGACGTGCATCACGGCAACGGCACCCAGTCTGCCTTCGAGAGTGATGCCGATCTTTTTTATGCGTCGACCCATCAAATGCCGCTTTATCCCGGCACGGGCGCCGCCAGCGAAACCGGGCTCGGCAATATCGTCAATGTTCCGCTCGCGCCGCGCAGCGGCTCGCGCGAATTCCGCGAAGCCTACAGCGCGGTGATCCTGCCGGCGCTCGATGCGTTCCGGCCCGAATTCATCCTCGTTTCCGCCGGCTTCGACGCGCATCGCCGCGATCCGCTGGCAGAGCTCATGTTGGTCGAAGAGGATTATCTCTGGATCACCGACCGATTGGTCGATCGCGCCGGACGTCATGCCGAAGGCCGTCTCGTCTCCTCGCTCGAGGGCGGTTATGATCTCGAAGCTCTTGCGGCGTCGGCTGCATCCCATGTGCGCCGGCTGATGGCGGCCTGATCGCGGCACGGACGCTTGCGCTGCCGCGCTCGGGTCCCTAAGGTGGCCGCGATTGACAGAGGGGTCAATGGTCGAATCGAGTCTGCCGGCGGAGATCGCGGCGATGAGCTTCGAGGTCGCGCTTCAAGAGCTGGAGACGATTGTGAAGCGGCTCGAAACCGGCAGCGCGAAGCTCGATGAAGCGATTGCCGCCTATGAGCGCGGGGCGCTCTTGAAGCGGCATTGCGAGGCCAAGCTGCGCGAAGCGCAAGCGCGCGTTGACAAAATCGTGATAGGATCGGATGGCACGCCCAGTGTTGAGAAGCTCGCCCTTGAGTGAACCGTTTTGGGCACCGGAGACCGATTTCGCCGCCGCGCTCGCCGAGACGGCGAAACTGACTGATGCCGCGATCGACAAGATCATCGCCGTTCCCCCGGGGCTCGAATCGCGCGTGTTCGAAGCCATGCGCTACGCCGCGCTCGCGCCGGGAAAGCGGCTGCGTCCCTTTCTCGTGCTCGCCGGCGCGCAGCTGTTTTCGGTTTCCTCGCGCAGCGCCTTGCAAGTCGCCTGCGCGATCGAGCTGGTGCATGCCTATTCGCTCGTGCATGACGATCTTCCGGCGATGGACAACAGTGATTTGCGGCGCGGCCGTCCGACCTTGCACAAGGCGTTCGACGACGCGACCGCGGTGCTCGCCGGCGACGGGCTGCTCACCATGGCATTCGGGGTGCTGGCGCAGCCCGACACGCATGGCGATCCGGCGGTGCGCTGCGAGCTCGTGGCCTCGCTGGCGCAGGCGGCGGGCGGCCACGGCATGGTCGGCGGTCAGATGATCGACCTCCTCGCCGAGAAGCTCCCCGATCTCGACATCGGCGCCATCACGCGGCTGCAGCGCTTGAAGACCGGCGCGTTGATCGCCTTCGCCTGCGAATCGGGCGCCATTCTCGGCAAGGCGCCGCAAGAGCTGCGCCTCGCCCTGCGCGCTTACGCGCATGATCTCGGTCTTGCGTTTCAGATCGCCGACGACCTGCTCGATGTCGAGGGCTCGGCCGGCGTGACCGGCAAGCCCGTGGGCCAAGACGCGGCCGCGGGAAAGGCCACCTTCGTCTCGATCCTTGGCGTCGAGCGCGCCCGCGCCCAGGCATCCGCCCTTATCCAGCAAGCGGTCGCCCATCTCGATGCGTTCGAAGACCGCGCCGATCTCCTGCGTCAAGCCGCCCGTTTCGTCGTCGAGCGCCGCGCATGATCAGTCGCCGCACGCTTATCGCCGCTGCCGCGGCGGGTTTTCTTATTGCCGGCCAGGCGCCAGGCTCCGCGGCGGCCGCCGAACCCGCCGCCACGGTGCAACGATTCTACGACGTGCTGCTTTCCGCCATGAAAGACGGGCCAAAGCTTGGCTTCGCCGGCCGGCGCGACAGGATGGCGCCGGCAGTCGAGGGCGAATTCGACATGCCGCTGATGACGCGGCTGGTGGTGGGACCCGAATGGCAAAGCTTCACCCCATCCCAGCAGCAGCAGGTGATCGCGGCTTTCACCGACTTCAGCGTCGCCAACTATGCGAGCCAGTTCGACGATTATTCGGGCGAGAAGTTCGTGGTCGACCCCAAGGCGTCGTCGGCGCCCGGGAGCGATGTGATCGTCCACACCAAGCTCCTCCAGACCAATGACAAGCCGGTGCAGCTCGATTACCTCCTGCGCGAAGTCCAGGGAAAGTGGCGCATCATCGACGTCTATCTCAGCGGCACGGTTAGCCAGCTTGCCGCGCGGCGCTCGGAATTCTCCTCGATCCTGCGCCGCGATGGCGTGCAGGGCCTGATCTCGACGCTGAAACGAAAGACGCAGCAGCTCGCGAGCGGATAAAGCTCAGTGAGCGGCGGGTGCTGCTGCGGGCGCAGCCTCGCTGCCCTTGGCGGGCGGCGCGTCCGGATCCTTGTAAAGCCCCTCCATCTCGGCCGGCGACGGTGCCGGGGCGCCATGGCGCAGCTCGCTCGCGCGATGCTGGCGATAGAGGCTTCTGACCGCGGCGTAGAAATCGATCGAGGTTCGCTGCAGCTCGTCAAGAGCCTGGATGTTCTGCGCCCGCGTATCGATGCCTTCGGCGCCCAAGCGGGCATAGGTCGCGACATCCGCGCCATAGTCATAGGCGAGATAGGAGAAAGGATCGGCATAGCCGTCGACCGCGATCCCCACCGCATCGCGCGGGTTGGAGGGGCCGAGGATCGGCAGGACGAGATAAAAGATCTCGCCGACGCCGTAATGATAGAGCGTCTGGCCGAAATCGCCCGATTGCTTCTCGATACCCCATTTGCTGGCGAAATCGAAAATGCCGCCCACGCCGACCGTGCTGTTGATGGCGAAGCGCTCCGCCGTCCAGCCGGCACGCTTGAATTCGGTCTGGGCGAGATCGTTGGCGAAGATCACGGGCTCGTGGAGATTGCCGAGAAAATTCCGGACCGCGTCGCGGCCGGGCGGGGGAACGACGGCGACATAGGTTTGCGCGAGCGGCTTGAACAGCCATTTGTCGAGGAACATATCGAACGCGAAAATCCCGCGATTCATCGGTTCGAGCGGGTCGTTATTGGCTTCGAATTGCGCGCGCGCCGCGGGATCGCTGGGCGGGGTCGCGCAGGCCGTCAGGATCAGGAGCGGCGCCACCAGCGCCACGAGCTGTCTGCCGAACGTTCTGTGGTCCACGCTGACCGCCGGGCTCTTTCCTTATGGTGGCGATGGGCCACGCGTTGGGTCGGTATGGTTGACAACCTCGGGCGCGAATGCAACAGCAAAGTTGACCCGTCCAGCGGCGCCGCTATCGTGCGTTGGCGATTGATAAGGCTCGCTTAATTTTGAGCATCCAATTGCAAATCCTAGACCTTTTCGCATGGGCGTTGCTTGCCGGCAGCGCCGTTGGATGCGTCTACCTGTGGTATGCTTGCCACGCCGTCGCGCGCTTTTGCCGCCGCACCGCGCCGCCTCTTCCGCCGGGTGCCGCGCCGCCCGTCACCATCCTGAAACCGCTGCGCGGCGAGGATGCGGCGCTCGCCGAAAATTTGCGCTCCTTCTGCCGCCAGGACTATCCGGCCTTTCAGCTGGTCTGCGGCGTGGCCGATGCGGGCGATCCGGCGGCGGTGACGGTGCGGGCGCTGATGGCCGAACTCCCGGCGATCGATATCGCGCTCGTGATCGACCCCCGCCGCCACGGCGCAAATCTCAAAGTGGGCAATCTGCGCAACATGCTGTCCGCGGCGCGCCATGACATTCTCGTCATCGCCGACAGCGACATGCGCGTGGCGCCCGCCTATCTCGGCGAGGTCGTCGCACCGCTGCTCGATCGCGCGGCGACGCCGGCAACGGGCCTCGTGACCTGCCTCTATCGCGGGATTTCGCGCGGCGGGTTGTGGTCCGATCTCGCCTCTCTTCATATCAATCACGGCTTTCTTCCCCAGGCCGTGGCCGCGGAGAGCTTGGGGCTCGGCGCCGGCTGCTTTGGCGCGACCATGGCGCTCACGCGCGCGACGCTCGACGCCGCTGGCGGCTTCGAGGTGCTGCGCGACGCCCTGGCCGACGATTACGCGCTCGGCGAAGCCGTCCGCCGCCTCGGCCTGGCGGTCGTGGTCTCGCCCTGCCTCGTCGACGATATCGTCGCCGAGCCAAGCTTCCTCGCGCTCTATCGGCACGAGTTGCGCTGGGCGCGCACGATCCGCTTCGTGTCGCCGGCCGGCTTCGCCGGCTCGATCGTGACCAACCCGGTCCCGCTCGCCCTCATCGCAACGGCGCTTTGTGTCCTGCCGCTCGCGGCACCCGCCACGCTCGCCCTGTCGCTGCTGACACGCTGGTGGGCGGCGCGCCGACTTGACCGCGCCCTGCGCTTGAGCCCCGCGGCGTTATGGCTGCTGCCGCTGCGCGATTTATTGTCCTTTGGTATATTTGTCGCTAGCTTCTTCGGCCGCAGCGTGGCGTGGCGCGACCACAAGTTCCGGGTCAGCGCGAGCGGCCGGATGACCCTCGATGGAGAAAGCCCGGTATGACCGGCATGAGAGGACGGACGGCATGATGAAGACTCTATTCTTGCAGCCGCCTTCCTTCGAAGGATTCGACGGCGGTGCGGGCTCGCGCTATCAGGCGCGGCGCGAAATCCGCTCGTTCTGGTTTCCGACCTGGCTGGCGCAGCCGGCCGCGCTGGTCGAGGGCAGCCGGCTCATCGACGCGCCGCCGGCGGGGCTCGTCCTCGGCGATGTCTTGCCGCTCGCCAAGGATTACGAGCTGGTGGTGATGCACACCTCGACGCCATCCTTCGCCAACGACGTCAAGGTCGCGCAAGCGATGAAGGACGTGAACCCGAAGCTCAAGATCGGCTTCGTCGGCGCCAAGGTCGCGGTCGAGCCGCGGGAAAGCCTCGAAGCTTCGAGCGCGATCGATTTCGTCGGCCGCAACGAGTTCGACTTCACGATCAAGGAGGTCGCCGAAGGCCGCCCCTGGGACGGCATCGACGGGTTGAGCTATCGCGATGCGAGCGGCGCGATCCGTCACAATGGCGAGCGCGCGATCCTCGAGAACATGGATCAGCTGCCCTTTGTCACCGAAGTCTACAAGCGCGATTTGCGGATCGAGGATTATTTCATCGGCTATCTCAAGCATCCTTACGTCTCGCTCTATACCGGGCGCGGCTGCAAATCGCGCTGCACCTTCTGCCTGTGGCCGCAGACCGTCGGCGGGCATCGCTACCGCGTGCGCAGTGTCGATCACGTGATCGAGGAGATCCGCCTCGCCAAGCACTATTTCCCGCAAGTGCGCGAATTCTTCTTCGACGACGACACCTTCACCGACAATTTGCCGCGCGCCGAGGCGATTGCCAAAGAGCTTGGCAAGATGGGCGTGATGTGGTCGTGCAACGCCAAGGCCAATGTGCCGCGAAAGACGCTCGCGGTCCTGAAGGACAATGGCTTGCGCCTGCTGCTCGTCGGCTACGAATCAGGCAATCAGCAGATTCTGCACAACATCAAGAAGGGCATGCTGATCGACGTCGCCAAGCGCTTCACCAAGGATTGCCACGAGCTTGGAATCGTCATCCACGGCACCTTCATCCTCGGTCTTCCGGGCGAGACCAAGGAAACGATCCAGGAGACGATCAAATTCGCCACCGAGATCAATCCGCACACCATCCAGGTGTCGCTCGCCGCGCCCTATCCCGGCACCTTCCTTTATAAGCAGGCGGTGGAGAATGGCTGGCTCGACGCCAAGCATGCCGAGCTCATCGACGAGCGCGGCATCCAGATCGCGCCGCTCCACTACCCGCATCTCTCGCACGAGGAAATCTTCGATTCGGTCGAGACCTTCTACAAGCGCTTCTACTTCCGCGCCGGCAAGATCGCCTCGATCGTCGGCGAGATGGTGCGAAGCCCCGAGATGATGCGCCGCCGCCTGCGCGAGGGCGTCGAGTTCTTCCACTTCCTGCGCGAGCGCGAGCTCGCGGGTTAGGCCCTGTTTACAAAGTCCTCGCGCACGGCTCAGCTCTGCGGCGCCGGTGGCGGCTCGGGCGGCGTCTGCGGCGAGTTGCGGCGCTCGTTCATGAACTGATCGAATTCCGCCTTGTCCTTGGCGAAGCGCAAGCGCTCGAGGAACTCGGCGAATTCCTTTTGCTCCTCCTCGAGCCGGCGAAGCGTCTCGGTGCGATACTCGTCGAAGGCGCGATTGCCGCTCGAAGGCGGCTGCCGGCCGCCGCTTCGCCAGCTCTTCCATCCCGTATCCGACCAGGGCGCGCCGCCCTGCGGCGCGTAGCGGCGATAGCCTCCGCAAAACATCTGCTTCCTCCAAATCATCACGGCGAGAAGGACGAGCCCGATCGGCCACCAGAAAATGAAGCCGAGGACCATCAGCACGATCAGCACGGGCCTTGGGATGAGAAGCGGCGCCGCCCAGAAGGGATGGGCCCAAGGAGGCGCCACGGACGCCGCGCCGCCATTGTGGCTCCAGCCCCAGCTCTGACTGCCCCAGCCCCAGCAGCCCCAAGGGCCGCGGTGGCGATGCCACCAGCGGGGATCGCCATGGGATTCGTCGTTCGCGGCACTGCTCATGGCGGGCCTCATGTAAATGTAAGATACATTAACATAGGAGCGTCGCACCCTGGCCGTCAAGGCTATTTGCGCGGATTTATCCGGCTGTCTTCGGCTCGCCGCCCGCGAGGCCGAGACTCTGCAGATAGATCAGCACGCCGGCTTCGAGCAGGTCCTCGGGCGACATCGGCAGCTTGCGCCGCCCGCCATCGCCGCGACAGAACAGCGAGGCAATGCCATGCGCCAGGGCCCAGACATGCAGCGCCATCATCAGCGAGGGCGGGCGCTTGGCCTTGGGCAAGGTGGCGGCAATCCGCTCCGCGGCCTCGCGCAGGATCGCGAAGGCGCGGTCGGCCGCCATCAGCAGCGCGGGAAAGGCATCGAAGCCGGTATGGGTCTCGAACATCGCGGCATAGAGCGCGGGTTCGCGGCGCGCGAAGCCGAGATAGGCCTGGCCGAGCGCCTCGAAAGCGCGCAAAGGGTCGGGCCGGCCGTCGTTCCAGGCTTGCGCCAGCGTCGCGGCAAAGCGCTCATAGCCGCGTTCCGCGACCGCCGCGAGCAATGCCTCGGCGTCGCGGAAATGGCGATAGGGGGCGGCCGAGCTGACACCCGCCAGCCGCGCGGCCTCGGCGATGGTGAAGCCCGCCGGGCCTTTTTCGGCAATGAGGACGAGCGCCGCATCGATCAGCGCCTCGCGCAGATTGCCATGATGATAGCCGCGGCGCTCGTAACCGCCGCCCGGGCCCGACCAACTCATGTTATGGTCTATTACATGTCCGCGGCGCGAAATCCAGCGCTCGGCGGATCGGCGGGAGCGCGTCTCGTCTAACCGGCGTTGCGCTTGACCGGCCCCAGCAGCGCCGGAAGCACGATGAAGGTGCTGACGAGCGTATAGAACAGCGCGAGCGTCAAAAGCTTGCCCATTTCCGACGTGCCGGGATGGTTCGAGAGCGCAAGGCTGCCGAAGGCGGTGCCGGTGGTCAGCGCGCTGAAGAGGATTGCGCGCGCGGTGCTCGATTGCAGCAGATCGCCCGTGCCGCTGCGCCAGCGCATCACGAAATAGATGTCGAACGACACGCCGATGCCCAAGAGCAGCGGCAGCGCGATGATGTTGGCGTAGTTGAGCGGCAAGCCGACGAGCACGCCGGTCGCGAGCGTCATGAGGCCGGCGAGGATCAGCGGCGCGAGCACGAGCGCGACGTCGCTCAAGCGCCGCAGCACCACGGCGAGCAGAACGGCGATCGCCGCCAGCGCGATGACGCCGGCGGTCATGAAGGCGCTGGTGACGGTGTCGGCCGATTCTTGAATCGTTACCGGGGTGCCGGTGGCGTTTGGCGCGATCTGCCGCACGGCGGCGACGAAGGTTTCGAGCTGCGTATTGGAACTGATCGCGCTCTTGGGAAAGACCTCGATGCGCGCGCGGCCGTCCGGCGTCATCCAATCGCGCTTGACCTCCGCCGGGATGGTGCCGAGCGTCGTCTTCTCCGCGCTGAGCGAGGTACGCAGCTCGTCCAAGCGGCGCGCCGCGTTGGCCGAGAGATTGGCGACGAGCGCTGGCAGGATCGGGCTGCCGCGCGCGAGAACGGCCTTCAAGGCCTGGGCGAGGCGCCGCGCGGAGGCGCTGCCTTTGTCCGCCAGCGCCGCCGTGTCCTTGGCGAAATCCGCGATCGTCGCGAGCACCTTGTCGTCGCTCGGCGGCGGCCGGATCGTCGCCGGAAAGAGCGATGGTGCGAGCAGCGTGCGCGCGTCCTGGATGATGGCGAGCTTCGCGTCCTGATCCGACGGCACGAAGCTCGCGAGCGTGACGGTTTGGCCGACCTCGGGGAGCGCGTCGAGCTTCTTGGCGACGGACGTCGCCACCTCGAGCGAGGGCTCGAGGATCTCGATCGTATAGGGCGTCGCGTTCGGATCCTTCATCAGCTCGAACAAGGTCGAGACCGCCTCGGAATGGCGATTCTGCAGATCGAGCGGGTTGAAGTCGAAGCTGAGCCAGGGAAGCGTCGCGGCCGAGCCGAGAGCGACGATGAGCGCCGCCAGCGCCACCACCTTGCGCCGTGACAGAAGGAAGCGATCGATCGGCGCCGCCCAGCGAAAGCCGATCGGGCGAGGCTCGCCCCGCGCATGCGAGAGCACGAGCAGCGCCGGCAGCAAGGTGAGGTTGAGCGCCAGCGCGATCAACATGCCGACGCCGGCGATCAGGCCGAGATCGGAGACGCCGGTGTAGTTCGTCGGCACGAAGGCGAGAAACCCGACCGAGGTCGCGCCGGCGGCGACGCTGAGCGGCCCGCCGATCCCGGTCGCGGTGCGCCGCAACGCCTCGGCGAGGTCGCCCGAGCGGAAGCGTTCGGCGCGATAACGCACGCTGAACTGGATGCCGAAATCGACCGCGATGCCGACGAACAGCACGGCGAAGGCGACCGAGATCGGATTGAGCGTACCCACGGCAAGTGCGGCGAATCCCGCCGAGATGAGGAGCCCCGCAATGAGCGTGCCGATGATCGCGCCGACCAGCCGGATCGCGCGCAAAGCGAGCAGCAGCCAGACGCAAAGCAAGGTGATCGACAGCCCGGCGGAGAACCCGGCACCCTCCGACAGCGAGGCGAGCTGCTCGTCCGACAGCGCGACATCGCCGGTGATGCGTACCGTGACGCCGCGGGCCGGCGTGAGGCCGAGCTCGTTCGCTTCGCTGCGAATAAAACTCGTCGCGCGCTCGCCCGGCTCCAGCGCGTTGTAGTCGAGAACCGGCTGTACCAAGATAAAATGCCTCAATTCGCGCGGATCGGCGCTGCGCCCGCTCAAGAGCGTCTGCCACGACAGCGGCGCGTAACGGCCTTTGAGCGCCGCCTCCGTCGCGTCGGCGACCGCGGTGAACGGGCCATCGAGCGATTCGGCCGGAATGTCGCCATGCGCGGCGCCTTTCGCCAGCAGATCGAGCGTCCCGAACACGCCTGCAAGGCTTGGATCGGCCGCGAGCGTGCCCAAGAGCGGCTGTGCCGCAATCAACTGATCGGCGAAGCTCTGAACCTCGGATTTGGGCAGAAACAGCAGGCCGTTGCGCGCGAAGAAGGCGTCGCTGCCCGGAATGCGCACCGACTTGAAGAGATCGGGCTGCTGCTCGAGCTGAGCGGCGAGAGCTGCGGTCGCGTCGGAAGTCTCGTCGGGCGTGGCGCCGTCGATGACGATCGCCAGAAGATTGGCGTTTTGCGGGAAGGCCTGATCGAAGGCGTGTGCTTGCTGGCGCCAGGTCACATCGCTCGAGATGAGCTTGTCGAGATCGGTGTCGATGCTGAGCTGCGTTGCAGCGAGATAGGCCGCGCCCAGCGCAAGCACCGCATAGAATGCTGTTACCGCGATCGCGTGGCGCCGGCACAGCTCGACCAGTCGGGCGGCGAGATTTCCCACCGCCGCTCAGTCCTTGCCGCCCTTTGCCGACCGCCGATCTGCCGCGCCATCGATCATGGCGCCTTTATTAAGGACGGCTTAGGGACGTGCAAGTCTCAATTTTGCGATGGCGCGGCGAAGCGGAACGTCTCGGACTCGGTCGCGGGCAGCACCCAGATTTCGGTCGTCTTGGGCAGCGCCGCGCGCGACAGCATGATCTGCGGATCGTCGAAGCGGCGGACCGGGAACCGGTCTTGCGTGCGCGCGAGAAAGCGCTCGAGCTGACCGGGGCCGAAATAATGGATCGGAATGATGAGTCGCGGCTTGATCTGGTCGATCACCTCGATGATGTCGTATTGCGAGAGCGAATAGGCGCCGTCGACCATGGGCAGCAGCACGTCGATCTGCCCCAGCGCCGCCAGATGCTCGGGCGCCAAGGTGTGCTGTAAATGGCTCAGATGCGCGATGCAGAGATCGGCGATCTCGAAAATGAAGATTGAGTTGCCGTTGAACTCCGTGCCGCCATTGAACCAGTTGCGCACGTTGGTCGGGATGTTGCGCACGCGCACGTCCTTCACGGTCAAGTCCCAATGCGCTGGCCCTTCGCCGGTATCCCAGCCGCGCAGCACATATTTGATGCGCGGGTCGGGATGATTGGTGAAATGCGTGTCGTGGAAATGGTTCATGGTCGCGATATCGGGCGGGAAGGGCGGCGGAAAATAATCCGTGAGGTCCGTGACGATGCTCACCCCTTGCGGGCTTTGAATGAGGACGCTCGCATGGCCGATGAAGGTGAGCCCGACCTGGCCCTCGACCGCATCGGCGAGGCTCCAGCGCGCGGGCAGCAAGAGCCGCGGCGCCTGCGCGATGTTGGGCTCGCATCCGGCTGCCCAGGCGAGGGCTGGGGCGAGCATAAGCATGCTCAAGAGGGCGGATGCGAAGCGCCAGCGCATGAATCGCCTCCCAAATCGGATCGCGTATTATTATGCGCTCGCCGCGACCCGCGCGGCTAGGGTTGCGTTTTTCGTTGCGCCCTGCCAAAGGCCGTTGTTTGCTGACGAAGTCGTGATCGGAGCGGATATGGCGCGGAAAGAAAACACCGTCCTCCACTTGGCGCGCGAGCTCGATGCCGGGCGCACGAGCAGCCGCCGTCTCGTTGAAGAGGCGCTGGCGCGGATCGCCGATCCGGCGGGCGAGGGCGCGCGCAGCTTTCGCGTCGTCTATCGGGAGCAAGCGCTCGCCGCGGCCGAGGCGCAGGACAAGCTCCGCCAGGCCGGATACAAGCCGTCGCCCCTCGCCGGGCTGCCGGTCTCGATCAAGGATTTGTTCGACGTCAAGGGCGAGACGACGCTCGCCGGCTCGATCGCGCTCGACGACGCTGCGCCCGCGCCGCGCGACGCGGCCATCGTCGCGCGCTTGAAAGCAGCCGGCGCGGTGATCATCGGCCGCACCAACATGACCGAGTTCGCTTTCTCGGGCGTGGGCATCAACCCGCATTACGGAACCCCGGGCAATCCATGGGATCGCAAGCGCATTCCGGGCGGCTCGTCCTCAGGCGCGGGAGTCTCCGTCGCGGACGCTCAATGCGTCGTCGCCATCGGCACCGACACCGGCGGCTCGGTGCGCATTCCCGCGGCGCTGTGCGGCGTCGTCGGCTTCAAGCCGACGCAGTTCCGCGTGCCGCGCGAGGGATGCGTCCCACTATCGACGACGCTCGATTCGATCGGGCCCTTGGGCAACAGCGTCGCCTGCTGCGCCATTGCCGATGCGGTGATGGCCGGCGAGCCGCCAGTGCCGCCCAGGCCGATCGCGCCGCGCGGCCTGCGGCTGGCTTTGCCGCGCGGCAGCTTCTTCTTCGACGAACTCGACGCCGAGGTCGCCGCGGCGTTCGAGCGCGCCTGCGCCATTCTGTCGCGCGCTGGCGCGCAGCTCGAGGAGCTCGCGCTTCCCGAGCTGGCCGAGCTCGGCGCGATCAACGCCAAGGGCGGGTTCTCGCCGCCCGAAGCCTATGCCTGGCATGCCGAGCTGATCGCGCGACGCGGCGCCGATTACGACCCGCGCGTGCGCCAGCGTATTGCCCGCGGTGCTGAGGTGAGCGCGGCCGATTACGTGCGTCTCATCGCCGAGCGCGCGCACTTCAACGCCGCGATCGCGGCGCGCACGCGGCTGTGCGATGCGCTTCTTGTGCCGGGCGTCGCCGTGATCGCGCCGCCGATCGCCGATTTCGCCGATGACGCGGTGTTCTTCCGTCTCAATGCGCGCATCCTGCGCAATCCCAACCCGGTCAATTTTCTCGATGGCTGCGCGATCAGCCTGCCGATCGCGAAGCCGGGCGAGGCGCCGGTCGGGCTGATGCTGATCGGCGAGCATGGCGAGGACAAGCGGCTCTTCGCGATGGCCGCCGGGATCGAGGATGTGTTGGATGCGGGGCTCGCACGCTGAGCTTTGGCGTTGATCCTATTCGGGCAGCCCAATCGCGCGGAGCGCCTCACCGAGAGAGGCTGCAAGCGGGCGGGCACAATCCACGCCTGCAAACTGCTTGCTGTAGCGGAACGCCGGCTGCAGTTCCAAAACCCTTGCCGCGGCGGACTTGGCTTCGTCGCTCCGTCCGAGCTTCGCGAGCGAGGCAGCGAGGAGCATGTAGGAGATACTGTGCGCCGGATTTAATTGGACCGCCTTGTGGGCGGCGGCGGCAGCCTTGTCGTACTCGCCGCGCGAGAAATGGCCGAGCGTCAGGGCATGGCATGCGGACCAAGCCCAGCCGTCGAAGGGACTGAGACGCAAAGCCCGCTGCCCCCAGTCGATTGCCTGTTCGGCCTGTCCGGCCCAACCGCGCATGACGCCGCCGACGATATAGGTGATCGCCGATGAGGGGCTGATGGCGAGCGCGGCATCGACCGCGGCGAACGCGGTCGCATGATCGTGCCCGTCCATACCGATCGAAAACCCAGCGAAGGTGAGAGCAAGCGCATCGTCCTGACCATGCAGGATGGCTGTCTGGGCATGGCGGATCGACGCCGCCCGATTCTCTTCGCTGAGCCCGGCACGCAGGAATAGACAATGGTGGCACATCGCGGCGTAGGAATGCGCAAGCGCATAGGAGGGCTCGAGCGCGAGTGCGCGGTCCAGAAGCCCCAGCGCCTTCGTCACTTGCGCCGGCATCCCGGAATAGACGTCGGACTGGGCTTGCAAGACGAGATCATAGGCGTCGAGGCTGTCCGGCCGCTTGCGCCTGACGCGCTCGACCTCGGCTCGACGCAGGCTCGGCTCGATCGCCCCGACGACATTCAAGGCAATCTCGTCTTGAACAGCGAAAATATCGTCGAGCAGCCGGTCGAAACGCTCGCTCCACAAATGAGCGCCGGTACCCGCCTCGATCATCTGCGCTGAGATGCGGACGCGGCTTGCGTCTTTGCGGAAACTGCCTTGGAGCAGGTAGCGCACGCCGAGCTCGTGACCGACATGCTTTGAATCGACCGTCGCTCCTTTAAAGGTGAAGCTCGAATCGCGCGCGACCACGAACAGCCATTTGATGCGTGACAGCCCGGCGATGATGTCTTCGACCATGCCCGCGATGAAATAATCCTGCTGCGGATCTCCGCTGAGATTTGCAAACGGCAGCACGGCGACGGATGGCTTGTCAGGCAAGGCAAGCGTCAGCGATTTCCGCGCGCTGACGTCCGCTGCCGAATGCGCCGTCCTGGCCAACGGCCCGACATAGCGGTAGCCGCGGCGCGGCAAGGTCTCGATCCAATCCGCATCTGCGGCTTTTTCCTGCAGAACCCGGCGCAAGGCCGCGATCTGAACCGTCAGATTGCTGTCCTCGATCGCGAGGCCCGGCCATGCGGCTTCAATCAAGGCATCTTTGGAAACCGGCGCTCCCGCCCGTTCCAGCAGCGTACGAAGCAGCGCGACAGCGCGCTGGCCGAGAACGATCGGTTCCGAACCGTGAAACAGAATTTCGGC